>SCTM01000145.1 GCA_004297485.1 Rhodospirillaceae bacterium | reverse complement strand
TGCCCAACCAATTCGCGGTCTGGATATCCGCGGGGACAGTCCACAGAACTACCATACAGAAGGTCCGCTCCGGATCAGTCTTCCTCACGCCGGACATGGTTGACTCCGCTGCCGGTTCGCCACGGGTGGTGCCGGTGCCGAACCTCATGCGGGAGATGATCATGTATGCCATGAAGTGGCCGCTCGACCGTTCCCCGGACGACATGAGCGCGGCCTACTTCAAATGCTTTGCAACGCTGTGCGCCGGTTGGGTGTCCCGCGAGGTCAATCTGGTTCTTCCGGCGAGTGCCGACGCGCGGATCGACGCCATCATGTCCTACACACGGCGTAATATCGCCACCGTTGCGCTGCCTGATGTGTGTCAGGCCGTCGGCATGTCCGAAAGATCGTTGCGACGGCATTTCAGGAAGGCCGTGGGCATGACCTGGGAAGCGTTTCGGCAGCGGCAGCGTATCTTTCTGGCGATTGACGCCCTCGATAACACAACCAAGTCCATCGGAGCGATCGCGGCCGATGTCGGCTACGAAAATCAGGCCGCCTTCGCGAAAACTTTCAAGACCGTGGTGGGCGTGGGGCCATCCCACTATCGCAAATCAAGACATGTGAGGTGACGGGAAGCTTAGACGTCCTCGGCGCCTTCGCGCCGGGCCATGATCTCGTCGAAGGCCGGCAAGTTGCGGCCGGGCGTGGAGATGTTTCCCCCGCGCATGAGGATGAGCACCGTCCTCAGGATGATTTTGCAATCGAGGCCGAAGCTCAGGCGATCCACATAGGCCAGATCAAGAGCGAAGATTTCTTCCCACGTGGATACGTCGTGGCCGTCCACTTGGGATAGCCCGGTCATGCCCGGACGCACATCGTGACGGCGGCGCTGGGCCGGGGTGTAGTGTGGCACGTATGCGGGCGGGAGTGGGCGCGGACCCACCAGGCTCATCGTGCCTGTGAACACGTTGATCAGTTCTGGCAAAACGTCCAGACCGCTTTTTCTGAGAAACCTGCCGAAGGACGTGGTGCGCGCCTCGTCCGGCAGCAGGACACCGGCGGCATCCTCCGCGTCGGTCAGGGTGCGCAGTCTGAAACACTTGAACGGCCGGCCCTTCAGACCAATGCGTTCCTCGATCACGAAGGCCGGTCGGCCCAGTTTTATCGCGATTGCGATCGCAAGCCCGAGAAGGACCGGCGACAGCACGATCAGCCCGACGACGGACACAAGTACGTCCATGATGCGCTTGGCGCGGAGCGCGCGCCGACGCAGGATCTCGGCACGAGGCGCATCAGCGATAAGGGATTCAATTGTCGTACGCTGTTCGCCGGCAATGCGGTCAAGATTGAACCGGCTCGCGGCCAGTGCCGCGGCCTGCTGGCCGGCCCGGCGCAATCCGTCGGCGTCGCGCAGGATTTCCACAATCTCTCGTGCCACCGCTCGCGGTTCGCCCGCGGGTAACCCAAACCCCGCACCGCGGCTCTCCACAAGGCTGCGTTGCCAACTGTCGCCAAAGGCCAGCACCGGACGTCCCGCGGCCAAGGCGTCGAAGAATCCGCCGGCCGTATCGTTGCGTCGCGGCACGGATAGCACCATGGTCGCGGCCGCCAGCAGATCCGGCAGGGCATGGCGGGCAAGAGGAGCAATGATTCGCAAAGTACTGTCGAACACCCCGATACTGCGCGCGTGCTCCATCAGGGCAGACCGTGTCGGGCCGTCGCCGCACAGAATAACCGCGATGTCCGGTGCCCATTCCCTGAGCGCCGCCGCAAGATTGACGACGGCGACAAGATCGCGGTCAGCGGTGAAGCGGCCCGCGAACACCAACAGCGGCCGTCCGGCCAGATCGGGAAATTCGCGCAGGAAGGCATTGTCGCGGCCGGCGGGAAACGCAAACAGGCGCGTGTCGCAGCCGAGCACGGTCTGGATTTGCCGCTCGGCGCTCACGCCTTCCGTACTCAGCGACGTCATGACGGCCTGAGACGCGGCGAAGAACCGTCGCGGCAGAATCAAGGCCGCGCGCCGGCCCCATCGTGCCAACAGCGCCATGAGGCGTTCGCCACGGGGTGCGCCGGCCGGCGGCGCGTCGGGTGCTATTTCGCGGACGTCGGCAATCAGCGGTATTGCGCGCCACCATGCGAACGCAGCGGCGACGGGCAGAAGACCATGCGGTTCGGTCGCGGCAACAACCGCGTCGACCTCCGGGATGCCCCACATACGGATCGCCGCCCAACGGGCATAGCGGTTCAGATCGGCAGCCGAGAGGCTCCATCCGATCCCCGGCGCCACGCGCTTGGCGCGCACGGCGATGCCGGCTAAGGTTCCGGCAATGGTGCCGCCGCGCACCGCGTCCGTGGTCGTCCAGCCCCATGTGGTCGTGAGGACCGTGACCCTGTGTCCGCTTGCCACAAGGCGGGCGGTAAGATCGAATGTGCGGGTAGACCCCGGGCTGGAGCCGTCGTGAAACGTCGGGTCCAGAAACAGCAGATGAAGGCTCGGATTAGCGGGGCCGGGGAGCGGGGCAGAGGCAGAATCAATCATGGAATCCCTTATACCTGCCGTTTCCCGGGCAAACCATACCGGGCTTTCACCGGCATCCAGGCTCCCGACCCGCCCGAAAGCATATTCATCCGGCACGGTAAGTGAACTAAGTCAGTCATCCGACCGCCGCAAACCTGCGTATACCTGAAAAGAACGAAAGCCGAAGCCCGGTGGGATCGACCTGCCGCCGCGGCGAGGATATTCCCAAGAGGAAGCCCCATGTCGATCCGGTTCCATCCTCGGAACGAAATATTGCTGGCTTATGCGACCGGCACCTTGGAAGAGGCGGCGTCCGTACTCATCGCCACCCACCTCGCGCTTTGTCCTCAGTGCCGGACCGCGGTCGGCTGCATGGAGGCCGTCGGCGGCGCGCTGCTCGATGCATTGCCGGCCGCTGCCCTGGATGACCGTAACCTGACGCAGATGATGACGCGCCTGGACGAGCCGGCATCAGTTCCAGCGCCCGCGAAAGCCGCAGATGACCTGTCGAGTACCCGGTCGCCGGGCACGTCGGCGATGTTGCCGCAACCCTTGCGCGGCTATGTGGCAGGGGACAATGCGGCTCATCTGCCGTGGCATCGTCTGATGAATCTGGACTATATCGACCTCAAGACCAGAGGCCGTGGGCGGGCGCGGCTTTTGCGCGTTTCTCCTGGCGGAACGATTCCCTACCATGGGCATAGCGGAGAAGAGTTCGTGCTGGTGCTCGCGGGTGGCTACAGCGACGGCACCGGCGCCTATCACCGCGGCGATGTCGCCAGCGCCGATCCGTCCCTGAGGCATGCGCCGGTCGCCGAACCGGGCGAGGCGTGCATCTGCATGACGGTGAATTACGGCGTCCTGCTTCCGACCCGAATCCTGGCGCCACTGGCGCGTCTGTTTCGGGGCCGTGTCCACTAACCATTCCCCGATTCAAGTGACCGGGAAATAGATTAGTGCGCGACACCCTCGCCCCGGATCACCTTCACGACCGTCAGCCATAAAATCAAAATGTCGAACCGCAGCGACCGGCGGCGGAGGTATTCCGCATCCAGATTCACCTTGTCGGGGATCGGCAATTCATCGCGGCCGTTGACCTGGGCCCATCCCGTCAGGCCCGGCATCAGCGCGTGAATGCCCGCGCCGGTGCGCAAGGCGACCAGATCGTCTTGGTTGAACAGCGCCGGCCGTGGGCCGACAAAACTCATGTCGCCTTTGAGGATGCTCCACAGCTGCGGCAACTCGTCCAGGCTGCTCCGACGCAGGAACGCCCCGACGGGCGTCAGGTAGGCGTCGGGATTCTGCAATAGGTGCGTCGCCACCGCCGGGGCATCCATGCGCATGCTGCGGAACTTGGGCATGGAAAAGAGCATGTTGTCCTTGCCGACCCGGTCGGACCAATAGAGCACGGGTCCTCGCGAGGTCAGACGCACCGCGATGGCGATCGCGGCGGCGGGGATCGCCATGACAACGGCGGCGCATATGGCCAGCAGTAGATCGAAACACCGCTTGATCATTGAAGTTCCATTGCCGCCGCCGCGCGGAGATTTCATCGCACCGCGGCGCGTATGACGTCGCGGGTGGTCTCTGCCAGAAAAGCGACGTTGCCGTCGGTCAAGGTCGGGTGCACCGGCAACATGATGGTACGCTGCGCCAGCCAGTCCGCGCCGGGATGGGGGACTGTCGTGGCGAAGCCATGATGAGCGAACGCCGCCTCCCGGGAAATATCCGGACAACCGCCGACGCGGGCGGGTATGCCCTCCGCCTCGAGCGTTGCGATAATGCGATCCCGGTCCCATCCGTCCTTGAGTATTGCGGGATCGACCTGGAAAACGAATTTGTAAAAGCTGTGGTGGGCATGGTCCGGCGGGTCGGGGACCTTGACGGCGTTCAACGCGCCGAGAGCCTGGCTTAGAACGGTGGCGATGTGCCGCCGCCGCGCCACCCAGCCTGGCAACTTTTGCAGTTGCACGCGTCCGATCGCTGCCTGCATTTCGGTCATGCGCCAATTGGTGCCGAAGCGGTCGACCAGAAATTGAAATCCGGCGGTGGTTTCCGTGGCGGTCGCGCGCTGGAAATCCTTGCCGTGATCGCGAAACGCCCACATGCGCCGATAGGCCTGTTCGTCAGCGGTGACCACCATGCCGCCTTCGCCGCCGGTGGAAATGATTTTGTCCTGACAGAACGAAAAACATCCCACATGGCCGATACCGCCCACGGCTCGGCCGTGATCCGCGGCGCCATTGGCCTGGGCACAGTCTTCGATGACCGCCATGTGGTGGGTGTGTGCGAGTTCCATGAGGGGTTTCATGTCCACCGGCCAGCCGGCGAGATGAACCGCGATGATTGCCCGTGTACGCGGGCTTAATGCCGCCGCGACGGTCGCGGCCGTCAGGTTTTGAGACAGGGGATCGATATCGGCGACCACCGGCCGCGCGCCGCGCTGAACCACCGCCGCGGCGGTGGCGATGAAGGTTTTGGCCGGGACAATGACCTCGTCGCCGGGGCCGATGTCGAGACCGTAGAGCGCGAGTTCGAGGGCAACAGTGCCGTTGGCGACCGCCAGCCCGTGGGCTACGCCGCAATGGGCGGCGTATTCGCGCTCAAAGGCGTGGCCCTCGTTGCCGGTCCAATAATTTCCATGCCCGGAGCGCAGCACGGCGGTGACCGCGGCGATCTCGTCGGCCTCATAAACCGGCCAGCTTGCGAGCCGGGAATCGGCGGACTTGCGGGTCATGGCTGGTGTGGGTGTGCGATTACTGCGCGGGCTTGCGCTTGTAGAGGATCAGGTTCGCGCCGTGAAAGGTCGTCGTACCGGCAACGTCGAACCGCTGTGTCAGGACCGCAACGATCGCGCTTTGGTCGACCGCTTTGTTGTCCTGGAACAGGACCAGATCATAGTCCCGCTCCAGCCATCGCCGCAGTGTATCGTCGGTCCACAGGGATTCCGCTTCCACCGCGGCTTGTACCGCCTCGCGGGTGGTCGAACTGAGGCGTGGCCGCAAGACCCGATGGGTCGCGGCGGGATTGAAGTTCTGCACCGGGAAAACGTGTCCCGCGCGGAAAACCGCATAGGGCAGTCCACCCAGATTGTGGATCAGCAGGATCGGCTCGCCCATGGGTATGGAGGTCGCCAGCCACTGGGCAAACGGATCGATTTCCGACGGCGCGCTGCCCGTGCCGCTCTGCGCCAGAAGCGGCGCCGGGAAAAACAGGTATTCGTCGCGGGTTGCCAATGCCGGCGCGAAAACGTTCATACCCGTTGCGATGAGTGCGCCGCCGACAATGACCAGTGCCGGCGGAGTTTTACTGTGCCGGACGCGGCTGGCCAGCACGGCCAGGGTGAGGGCGGCGGCAAGGGCGCCCGCCGCCATATAGGTGCTGCCGTAGTCCGGCAGGCAGGTGGTGCAGTTCCCGGCGGTTGCCACGAAATGCCCCGCCACCAAGGCGGCGAAATACAAGGGCGCGATCCACAACACGCGCAAGCCCCGGCCGGCGACAAAGAACAACAACAGTGCCAAGGCGACGATGCCCGAGAACGGCAGCAGGAACCCATTGACGAAATCGGCGAGATGGAGCCGGTCAAGGGCGAGTGCCATTGTCGTCGGCCCGGTGGTGCCCTCGTCGATCAGCGCGAGATCGGTCGGCAGTACACCCCAGCGTTCCAGGTAGGGCGTGATCACCGGCAAGTGCATGGCATAACCGGCAAGGCGGTCCGGAAATACCAGCAGCAGTGCGGCGGTGGCGATCGCCATCGTTGCCAGAAGCAGTGCCGCGTGCAGCCATCGCCCACGGCCGATGGCGGCAACATAAAGCGGCGCCAGCATGACCACCGCGAGGATCATGTTCTGGCGCGTGAAATAGAGCGCCACGCAAATCAGGCCAAAGACAATGGTCGCGCCGACGCGCGGCCGGCCAAGTCCCGCGACAATCAGCCAGATTGCCGCCAGATGGAGGGCCGAAACCGTTGCCGTCGGGACCGCCATGGCGAAGTAAAAGGCGGTCGTGGGCGTCGCCAGCAGCAACATGACGGCTGCCGCCGCGGCGAGGACGTTGCCGGTCAGGCGCCGGCAGATGGCGAACAGAAGCGCGCCGTTGACGAGGCCGAGACCACAGGACAGCGCGCGCGCCGGTACGACACCGATCCCGGCGAGGCTTTGCCACCAGCCCAGCAGATAAAAATAGAGCGGCGTCGTCCGCGTGGCATCGGTGGCCGTATAGGGTGCCGCGGCCCCGGTCACATACCACCAGGACTTGACCATATAGAGGCCCTCCGCGAAGGAGATGCCGCCATTGTGAAAGACGTTGGTCGCGATGGCGCCATAGGCCGCTGCGGCCAGGAGCAGGACGACGACCGCCGGCAGAACGCGTGCTGCCCGGTGGCTTTGGCTCTCGCTCTGCGCCATGTCTTTGTGGTCTCCCCGGCCCGCCGGTGCCTGCTAGTGGTCCGATCCTAACATTCGCCTACCGGTTCGGTGGACTGTCTTGCGAATGTTATAATCAAAGGACCACGCGGAAATTATTGATTCGAGTGGAGCTTTGGCTTTGTCGCACTTTCACGGGGTCCGATCCAGCCGCCGGATGAATCGCCCGAAACCTTGGTCTAACCGATTGTTACAAATAGATTGTTAAGGCGGGCTCTGTAGGGTCGGCGGGCTTGACGGAATGCGCCCGGCGGGCTGGTTAAGGACTGTGGACAAAACCCGGTTACCCCGGCATAGTTGTCAACGAACACGAGGGGCCTTACAGGCCCATACCACGGTCTCCAAAGGTTGACGCGCAACGGCGGTCCCGTCTGCGCGTATTTGTTTTGGTGGCCTGTGAAGAATATGCCTGACACACATATCATCCCCCTATTGCGCGGTGTTTCCTGCAGACGCGCCCTATTGCCTGCGCTTGCGATCCTCGGCGTTCTTCTGGCGATGGGCGTCCCGGCACGGGCCGATATCAACGATGTCATGCACGAAGTGCAGCGTGTGGGTTCGGCGCGGGTCATCATCACCATGAAGACGGACAGCGGCGGCCGGCGCGCTTGGACGATGGCGCAGTCGGTCGATATGCAACGCGCCACCGTGGCGGCGGCAGCCCCCGCGTTCGAGCAGCGGCTGCAAGCCGCCAATATTCCCCTTATGCGACGTTACAAGACGCTGCCCTTCGCCGGGGCGGTGGTGAACGCCGATCAGCTCATGAGTCTCGCGGCCATGCCCGAGGTGGCTTCGGTGCATCTCGTTCAGATGGAGCGCAAGTTGCCCACGCCGGTCGTGGCCAGCGGCAGCGTCGACCGCCAGCAAGCCGTCGCCTATAGCGGTTCGCTCGCGGCCTCGGTCGCCTCCATCGACGTTCCCAACGCCTGGGCCGCCGGCTATCAGGGCCAGGGCTATACGGTCGCGGTGCTCGACGGCGGCTTTAACATCAACCACCCCATGTTGAGCGGCAAGAACGTGGGCGATGCGTGCTTCGCTGATACTGGCAGTGATGGTCAAGGCGGTGCGCTGACGGCGGAATGTCCGTCGGGACAAACGCCGCAGATTAGTTCGGGCGCTGCCTCCAATTGTCCAACCTCTGGAACGGGCGCCGGGCGTTGCGACCACGGCAGTAATGTGGCGTCCATCGCGGTGGGCAACGACGGCACCAATTTCGGTGTGGCTCGTGGCGCCAAGTTCATGCCCATCGACGTGTTTTCATCGGACTCCGGTACAGGAGTCTGCGGCAACAACACGCCATGCGAAATCACCGACGAAATGGCCACGCTCGACGCGCTCGACTACATCAACCAGAACGCCGCCACCTACAACATCGCCGCCGTCAACATGAGCCTCGGCGGTGACACTAAGACCGGTTACTGCGACGATGATCCACGCAAGGTCGCCATCGACAATTTGCGCGCCAAGGGCATCGCCGTGATGATCGCCGCCGGCAACGACGGGATCACCGGGAAGGTGGAAGAACCGGCGTGCATTTCGACGTCCGAGGCGATCGGCTCCACGGACGATTCCACCCACGTTTCCAGTTTTTCTAATTTCGCCACCACCGTCGACCTGATGGGGCCGGGCGAAAACATTGTCGGGGCGGCGGGGTCCGGTTCCGGCTTGAGCGCGGCGTTTAGTGGAACGTCAATGGCAACGCCTCACGTGGCCGGAGCCTGGGCGGTGGTGCGTTCGGCATTTCCCACGGCGACCGCCGATCAGATCGAGCAGGCGCTGAAAACCACGGGCATCGCGGTGACGCGCAGCGGTGCCGGGTTCACGGTGCCGAAGATTCAGGTGATGCATGCCATCAACTTCGTTGCAGGCCACAATCGCCTAGTGTTCAACCAGATCATCAGCTCCAACGCCAGCACCCTCGGGCTTTCGTTCCTGCGCGTTTACAACAGCACGTCCACATCTGGCACGATCACTTTCACGATTCGCGATGCTGTCTCCGGCACGTCTCTGGGGACATATACGTCCAGTTCTGTTCCGGCCGGGGCGTCGGCGCAGATCGCCCTCAGCGACATCGAGAAGAACGCGGTTGCGGCCCAAGGCCAAACCATCGCCGCAACCGGCCGCAGCTATTACAACCTGGAGGCCGCGAGCACGTTCGGCGGCTATGTGCAGTACATCCTATGGACCAATAACCTGGGCGTGCTCGGCAATCTGACGAGTTGTCCAGCCGGACTTTCCACCGACGGCACGACGTTGCTCAACATCGATGCCGCGAACAATTCCGGTTATGTCTCGCACATCCGGATCGTCAATCCGGGCGCTGTCGCGGGAACGGCGACTCTGACTTTCACCAATCCCGGATCGGGACAGCAGGTGGCGCAGTGGACTTCACCGGCGATCCCGGCCGGGGCGAGCTACGATATTACCGAACCGCAGATCGAAGCCGCGGTGCCAGCCCTGGCCAGCGCGACCTCATCGGGAACCTATCAGTACAACGTGCTGCTGACGAACTTTGCCGGGTATCTTCAGCACGTGGTCGCAAACAACCAGGTTGGACTGCTCACGGACCTGTCGGCAAAATGCGACCTCACGGCCTCGACATCGACTTCGTCAAGCTCGGGATCGTGAACGCGCGGTCCGATGCCAATACGCGCTCCGCGGCCCTGCGGTTACCTGGGTAGCGCGTGTCAAATCCGCTCCACTCGAGCCTGATTGCCTCACGTTGAAGCGCTCTTTCCCCCTCACCCCAACCCTCTCCCCGCCGGGGAGAGGGTGCCGAGCAGAGCGAGGCGGTGAGGGGGCGATTCACCTTCATCAAATCTTGCTCTAGCCCCGTCGGCGGAATTTGCGGCGGCGTGGTTCGCGGACGATGAACATGATCGGTACTTTGATCGCCTCGTAGGCGATAAAGCCGAGGATCATTCCGATAACGGCATAGAGCGCCGCGCCCGCCGTGGTCGGCAGCGCCGGTCTGAATCCATGCCACGTATTTGCGAGAATCGCCTTGTCACGATGCCGTGCCAAAGCAACCGGGCGGGTGAGGGCGTTGGCGCCGACGACGGCGTCCTGTTTCTGCTTCAGGGTGTTGAAGATCCCTTGCGCTTCAGCTTCCAATTCGGCGCGGACAGTGTCGCCCATGACCCGATAGCGCAGTCCGGTCTGCACGTCGGTGAGATGGTCCCGGGCCTGATCGACGCGCGCATCAAGCTGCTGAATGTACTGAACGATGACTTCGTGACCCTGGGAGGCGGCGACACCCGCAAGGGCAATCACCGTTGCGGCCAGGAACAGGTCAAGTTTCTGCCAAAACCAACTCACCACGCCGATGCACCGTTTTACTCGTAACGCCAGGAAAATGCTTTATAAAGCGCGGCGCTGCAATTCCCAACCCCCGTCGGCCGAATCAGGCGAATTCTTCCGCCTCATGGGGACCGTTGGGTTAAACAATGGTCGGCCGCCTAACCCAATACTCGGCGTTCGAGCGTTGGGATAGGCCCGCAGACGCAAGCCGCTAGGATCGCCCCATGCGCGTGGAGATATTCGATTTCCACCTGCCGCCCGACCGGATCGCTCATCATCCCGTCCAGCCCCGGGACGCGGCGCGCCTGCTGCACGTGGCGGGCGGACGGACGGAGGACCGGGCGGTCGCCGACCTGCCGCGCCTGCTGCGGGCGGGCGATCTGTTGGTGCTTAACGATACCCGGGTGATCGCGGCGCGATTGTTGGGGCGGCGTGGCGTGGTGCCGGTTGAGTTGCTGCTCCACCGGGCTGCTCCCGAGGATGCCGGTTCGGCGAGCAGTCCCTGGTTCGTCTTCGCCAAGCCGGGCAAACGGCTCAAGATCGGCCACGAGATCGTCTTCGACGAAGGCCTGACCGCGGCCGTGGTGGATAAGACCGCCGATGGCTTGGTGGTCGTGCGCTTCAACCGGTCACCGGTTGACCTGATCGCCGTTCTGGCGCGGATCGGTCATGTTCCCCTGCCGCCTTATATTCGTCGCGATGACGCTCCCGCCGACCACCGGGACTATCAGACTGTCTATGCCGCTCGCGATGGTGCCGTCGCCGCACCAACGGCGGGGTTGCATTTCACGCCGGAACTTTTTAGCGCACTTGATGCCGCCGGGGTTCGGCGTGCGGTGGTGACGCTCCACGTGGGCGCGGGAACCTTTTTGCCGGTCAAGGTGGACGACACCGACGCCCATGTCATGCACGCCGAGTGGGGCGAGGTTGGTGCGACTGCGGCCGCATTGATCAATGAGACGCGGGCCCGCGGCGGGCGTATCGTCGCGGTCGGCACCACGTCGCTGCGCTTGCTCGAAACCGCCGCGCGGGACGACGGTTCGGTTGCGCCATTTGCCGGTGACACGCGATTGTTCATCACGCCCGGTTACCGGTTCAAAAGCGCGGATATGCTGATGACGAACTTTCACCTCCCGCGCTCGACGCTTTATATGCTGGTATGCGCCTTCGCCGGGCTCGACGTCATGCATGAGGCTTATGCCCACGCCATCGCAGCGCGGTATCGTTTTTATTCTTATGGAGACGCCTGCCTTTTGGAGAGAGCGCCGCGATGACCGGATCGACCTTCAAGCTCGAATTGATCGCAACGGACGATGCCGCGCGACGCGGTCGGCTCATGACAGCTCATGGACCGGTCGATACGCCGGCCTTCATGCCCGTCGGTACGGCTGCGACCGTGAAGGGCATGTTTCCCGAGACGGTGGCATCCACCGGTGCGCAAATGATTCTCGCCAATACCTATCATCTTATGCTGCGTCCGGGCGCCGAGCGCATTGCCGCCCTTGGCGGCGTGCGCAGGTTCATGAACTGGCCGGGTCCGATCCTGACGGATTCCGGCGGTTACCAGGTCATGTCTTTGGCCAAGCTACGGCATCTGTCGGAGGACGGCGTGACGTTTCAGTCGCACATCGACGGAACGCGGCATCATCTGACCCCCGAGCGTTCCATCGCCATCCAGCATCAGCTGGATACGACGATCACCATGGCCTTCGACGAGTGCACGCCCTTTCCCGCCGAGAAGGCTGCCGTGGCCGAAAGCATGCGCATGTCCATGCGTTGGGCGGCGCGTTCCAAAGCCGCTTACACGGTGCGCCCGGGATATGCGCTGTTCGGCATCGTTCAGGGCGGCATTCACGGCGACCTGCGCGCCGAATCCGCGGCGGCGCTCCGCGCCATCGGATTTGACGGTTACGCCATCGGCGGGCTGGCCGTAGGCGAGGGCCAGGATTTGATGTTCGCGACCCTCGATCAAACCGTGCCGCACTTGCCGAATGAGGCGCCCCGTTACCTCATGGGGGTCGGCAAGCCTTTGGATATTGTCGGCGCGGTCCTGCGCGGTGTCGATATGTTCGACTGCGTGCTGCCCACACGGTCGGGCCGTACCGCCCAGGCCTTCACCCGCTTCGGGCCGCTCAACATGCGCAACGCCCGCCACGCGGACGATCCGCGTCCGCTTGATCCGTCAGTGCCCTGCGACGCCAGCCGCAACTACAGCCGCGCCTATATCCATCACCTGGTGAAAAGTGAGGAGCTGCTCGGCTTGATGTTGTTGTCCTGGCACAACGTTGCCTTTTACCAGAAGCTGATGGCCGACCTGCGGGCGGCGATTCACGGCGGAACATCATCGGCATTCGCCGCCGCATTTGCTGCCGACCAAGCCCGTGGCGAGGATGGTGAAGACGCCAGTGAAAGCAGCATTGCGGCCGGCCGTGATTCCTGACCGAGAGCAGATTCGCGCGCGTGCGATGGCGGCGGGATTTGACGCGGTGCGCTTCACGCGCGCCGAAACCAGCGAGCCGACACGGCGGGAGTTCGCGGCCTTCCTTGGTGAGGGACGTCATGGGGAAATGGCCTGGCTTGCCGCTCATGCGGATCGGCGGGCCGATCCGCGCGTGCTCTGGCCGGAGGCGCGCACCGCCATCCTCCTCGGCATGAACTATGGTCCGGCGACCGATCCCCGCGAGGTGTTGGACGCGCATGATCGCGGTGCCATTAGTGTCTATGCCCAGAACCGCGATTATCACGACGTTATCAAAGGCCGCCTGAAACAAGTCGCATCATGGCTGGCGGCGGCCAGCGGCGCCGAGGTGAAGGTCTTTGTCGATACCGCGCCGGTGCTCGAAAAGCCGTTGGCCCAGTCCGCCGGCCTCGGCTGGCAGGGCAAGCACACCAACCTTGTCTCGCGCACCTTCGGATCCTGGCTGTTTCTCGGCGAGATATTCACGACACTCGATCTGCCAACGGATTCCGCCGAGGCCGACCATTGCGGCGCATGCCAACGCTGCCTGGACATTTGTCCGACCCGCGCCTTTACCGGTCCTTACCGGATCGACGCGCGGCGCTGCATTTCCTACCTCACCATCGAGCACAAAGGCGCGATCCCCCGGGAACTGCGGTCCCTCATGGGCAATCGCATTTACGGCTGCGACGATTGTCTTGCCGTGTGTCCGTGGAACAAGTTTGCCGTTGTCGCAGGGGACCCGGCCTTCGCCCCCCGCGATGATTTGACCGCGCCGCGTCTGGCCGATCTGGTGAATTTGGACGATGCTGCCTTCCGCCGATTGTTCGCCGGGTCGCCGGTCAAGCGCATCGGCCGTGATCGCTTTGTGCGCAATGTTTTGATCGCCATCGGTAACAGCGGTGACAGTGCGCTTGCCGTACACGTGGAAGCGCTACTTGATGATCCGGCGCCGGTGGTGCGCGGCGCCGCGGTCTGGGCGCTCCGCCGGTTATGTTCGGATGAGGCCGTCGCCAAATTCAGAATGCGATATCTCGCGCCTGAGTCCGACGCGGACGTGCGCGCCGAATGGACTGCGGTGGTGTAGGACGTGCCCAAATGCAGCATACCGAATGTTCGGTATATCAGGGGCTTGCCGGAGCGCTTGGCGTTGCTTTTCAGCACTTAGTATCGTCGCCAATTCACGCCGAGAACTGCGTTCTTATGTGACTGGAATCAAACCGGGCCGTGTCGTCTGCGGCACCGGCAACTACACGACGGCATTGGCCCGGCACGGATTCAAAATGACCGCGGTCGATCCTTCGCGCGAAATGCTCGGCCATGCGCGCCATAAGTCCGATGATGTCCGGTGGGTCAATAGCTACAGTGACGATATGCCGTTCAGCACCGGAGAGTTCTCCGGAGCCGTTGCGACGTTGACCATTCACCACTGGCCAAATCGCCGTGCATCGTTCACCGAAATCCGCCGTATTTTGAAAACCGGAACACGATTTGTAATATTTTCATCGACGCCGGAGCAGATGAACAGTTACTGGATCGGCCATTACTTTCCCCGGACGATGGCATCAACGATCTGGCGGATGCCCACCGCGGAAACCGTGAGCCTCGCGCTCGTGGCCGCGGGATTTACCGAACCCCGATGTGTGCCTTGGTTCGTGCCGGACGATTTGATGGATCTTTTTTGGTACGCCGGAAAAGATCGGTCCGACCTTTACTTTGATCCAACCTATCGCGCCGGCATCTCGGGCTTTCGGGAGTATTGCTCCGATCATGAGCTGGAAGACGGGCTGCGCAGGCTGCGCAGCGATCTCGACACAGGCCATTGGCGAGAAGTGCGCCGAGCCGCTGAAACTCTAATCGGTGATTATTGTTTCTTTGTCGCTGAGGCCGTTTGACGCGCCCCGGCGCTGAGGACATGACCAGCAAAAGAGAAAGGGCGGCACCGGCTTTCGCCGCTGCCGCCCTTTGGTCCGGCTCGCTTTCCCCCCGGAAAGGCCAGGACGTTCGAGTCGTTATATGTCGTTATTGCTGCGCAGCCAGGGCGCGCGCCAATTGACTGAGAGCTTCCTGATGCCGCTGGTTGCCGATGCTGGCGAAGTTGCGCGCCAGTTCCAGGCACATGCGCTGACGTGGATTGAGCGCACTATCGTCCTCGCCCAATTCCAGACCCTCAAAGAAATAGGTGATCGGCACGTTGAGGACCCGCGTGATTTCGTACAGGCGGCCGGCGGAGATGCGGTTGATCCCCCGTTCGTACTTATGGGCTTGCTGATATGTCACGCCGATCATGTCGGCCATTTGCTGCTGGCTCAGGCCCAGCATGATACGCCTTTCGCGAATCCGGGCGCCGACATGGCGATCGATTGAACTCGCCCGATTCGCCGGAACGGTCTTCTTCGTACCTCCGTCCATAGACCCACCCTCACCCTTGAGTTGATGATACGCATCCTCAGATTTGGCGGTTTCTGTGCCAGTTCCGAAAAGCGATCACTCAAGATTGTATCGATGAGACGGTGGGAAACCGCCGGGTTATTTGTAAAAAATTGTTCTGTTAAAATGTTAAAATGTTAAAAATAGTACCGGCGGGTTTCACAATTTGATTGGCGCAGCACGGCGCAGGAATGCCCGGTCTCCCTGCCTTTGGCTTAGCTCCGTTCCTTCAACAGCTTTTCCAGCTGACTTTGCATCTGGCTGATCTGAGCCTTGAGGGGTTCGATATCCGGGCCCTTGGCGGTATCCCCGGGGTTCGATTCGTTTTGGCCCGGGTAGGCGGTGCCCGCTGGGGTGTTCCGGTTCATTTGGGCGAACGGGTTGAACATGCGCATGGCATTTTGGAACAGCGCCATGTTCTGTTTGCCCATCTCTTCCATTTGCTGCACGGGCAACAGCCCCTTGAAAGTATCCTGTAGGATGTTGCGCATATTGCCTTCGTTGTCGGTGAACGCAGACATGCTGCTTTCCAAGTAGCGCGGCACCAAGCCGCCCAAGGCGTCGCCGTAGAAGCCGATGATCTGCCGCAGAAACTTGATGGGCAGCAGGTTTTGGCCCTTGCCTTCCTGCTCGACGATAATCTGTGTCAGTACGCCGCGCGTGATGTCCTCTCCGCTCTTGGCATCGGTGACGACAAAATCGACGCCCTTTTTCACCATTTCGGCGAGGTGGTCGAGGGTGACGTAACTGGATGTCGCCGTATTGTAGAGCCGCCGATTGGCGTACTTCTTGATCGTCACGACTGAAGGGGCGCCATCACTGTGTTCGGCCATAGCCATCTTTTTCTCCCGCACTGCCCAGGAACCGATTGTGCTATGCACAACGGTATCGTGTCAAAGTCATCCCGCCAGGGTATACTTTTAAAGTGATGACTCCTCCGACCGATTCTGGTGCCGATCCTAAGGCCATCGATTATGCCGCCCTGGCGCGGCGTTACATGGATTTATGGCAGGAACAGGCCGCAAAACTGGCCCAGGACCCGGCCTTGATGACGGGTCTTGCCGCCGCCTGGGCTAAGATCGTCCCCGGAACGCCATCCTCCCCGGCTCCCGGTTCTCCATCTTCCAATTCACCGCCCTCAAACCCTCCGGCTTCCCATGCAGGCTCCCCCTCCCCCGGCGCGGACGGGCCCAAGACCGCTCCCCCTTCATCTGGCGATGGAAGCGTGGATTTCTCAGCTGTCCTTCGCCGGCTTGACGCTCTCGAACTTCGGCTCGCCGCGCTCGAATCCGCCAAGCCATCCGCCCCTACTTCCCGATCTGCTGCCAAGAGCCCTCGCGGAAAGCCACGGCCTGCTGGCTGAAGGCCCGGCGGCTGACGGACTATCGGCTGACATCCCAGATTTTAATGCGCGCCTCGATCCGGTCCGCCTGATCGAGGCCGTGACCCTCGCGGCCAGAGAACGCCTGGCCAATTTCGCCGACGGTGTGGCGCGCTATCAGGCCCATGGTCAGCGGCGTCAACTGGCTGCGCCTGATGCAGCGTGGGAGCGGGGTGCCGCGACACTGCGCGACTACGGCGGCACCGGCCCGGCGGTCCTTGTCGTCCCGTCGTTGATCAACCGCAGCACAGTTCTCGATCTCGCGCCCGATCGCAGTTTGCTGCGCACCATGGCGGCAGAGGGTCTCCATACATTTCTATTGGATTGGGGCTGCCCAGGCGAAACAGAACGGAGCTATACCGTCGAGGACTATATATGCCGTGTGTTGATTCCGGCGGTGGACGAAGTGGCCCGGCGCACGAGCATGCCGGTTCGCGTCGTCGGTTATTGCATGGGTGGTACCCTGGCCGTGGCATCCGCCGTGCTGGCGCCCACCCGTGTGGCGGCGCTGGCGGCGGTGGCGGCGCCCTGGGATTTTCATGCCGGCACTCTGACCCTGCGGTCGGTGCTGACAGTGATGCGTCCGGCCCTTGAAATGCTGATCGGCGTTTGCGGCGAGGCGCCGTTCGATCTTATTCAGGCCCTTTTTGCAAATCTCGACCCCACCCTCGTCGGGCGTAAGTTCCGGCGTTTCGCCGCGCTCGATCCCGACTCCGACGAGGCCCGGCGCTTTGTCGTCCTTGAGGATTGGCTCAATGATCCGGTGCCGCTCACCGCGGCGGTGGCGCGGGAATGTTTGTTCGCCTGGTATGCGGACAATACACCGGCCCGCGGACTCTGGCGCGTGGCCGGCACGGCGATTGATCCATCCCGTGTCGTCTGCCCATGCCTCGCAATGATTCCGTCACGGGACCGGATCGTGCCGCCCGAGTCGGCTCAGGCCCTCGCCCGGTCGCTGCCCAACGCCACCATCCGCCCGGTCCCCTTGGGGCATATCGGCATGATGGCCAGCAGCAGAGCGGCCGATGTAACGTACAGGCCACTCATCGCATGGCTCAAAGATGCGACAGATGTTTGAAATGCTGCCGATGTCTTCGAGGTGTTTCTTGCGGGGGGATAATGGCGGGCCTACAACGGTATCTTATGTAAGGCATTCATCTTCCACGAGGTCATCATGAGCGACATTGTCATCACTTCCGCCGTGCGCACGCCCATCGGTTCATTCGGTGGCGCACTTTCCGGGCTTTCGGGGGCCGAGCTTGGCCAGATCGTCATTGCCGAGGCGCTCAAGCGGGCCCAGATCGACGGCGCTGACGTCTCGGAGGTTGTCATGGGGCAGGTGTTGACAGCCGGTTGCGGGCAAAACCCGGCCCGGCAGGCCGCCATGAAGGCGGGCGTGCCGAAAGAGGTGCCCGCCATGGTCGTCAACCAAGTCTGCGGCTCCGGTCTGAAAGCGGTGGCGCTGGGCGCCATGGCGATCAAGGCCGGTGATGCGCGGATCGTTGTCGCCGGCGGTCAGGAAAGCATGAGCCAGTCCACACACACCACTTACTTGCGCAACGGCGTGAAGATGGGTGACGCCCAACTGGTCGACACCATGATCAAGGATGGCCTGTGGGATGCCTTCAACGGCTATCACATGGGTACGACCGCCGAGAACGTTGCCGAGAAATGGCAGCTGACCCGCGCCGCCCAGGACCAATTTGCCGCCGCGTCCCAGAGCAAGGCCGAAGCGGCACAGAAAAGCGGCCGTTTCAAAAACGAAATCGTGCCGGTGACCATTACCGTGCGGAAAGAGCAAAAGGTCATCGACACCGATGAGTATCCCCGCGCCGGAACCACACTCGAAACCCTCGCCAAGTTGAAACCGGCTTTTTCCAAAGACGGAACGGTGACCGCCGGCAACGCTTCGGGCATCAACGACGGCGCCGCCGCCGTCGCTCTCATGAGCCAGGCCGAGGCCGCCGCCCGGGGGCTCAAGCCGCTCGCGCGGATCGCCTCCTGGGCGCAAGCCGGAGTCGACCCGGCGATCATGGGAACCGGGCCAATTCCGGCGTCCCGCCGCGCCCTTGAAAAGGCCGGGTGGTCCGTATCAGACCTCGATCTGATCGAAGCCAACGAGGCCTTCGCCGCTCAATCCCTCGCGGTATGCAACGACCTGGGCTTCGATCCGGCCAAGGTCAATGTCAACGGCGGTGCCATTGCCTTGGGCCATCCGATCGGTGCGTCCGGATGCCGGGTGCTGGTGACGCTGCTGCATGAGATGCAGAAGCGTCAGGCGAAAAAAGGCCTGGCGACCCTGTGCATCGGCGGCGGTATGGGCATCGCGCTTTGTGTGGAGGCTCTTTAAGGCACGACCGCGAAAACAATTGGTGAGGATGCGAACGCGATTTCATTATCTCAGGCGCTTTGGGATACACGGTCCTGGTGGGAGATGGCATGACGACATCACGGGTTGCGGTAGTAACGGGCGGCACGCGTGGCATCGGCAAGGCGATCAGCGTCGCGCTTAAGGCAGCGGGCTACCGCGTCGCGGCGAACTATTGCGGCAACGACGAAGCCGCGCAGGAGTTTACGAAGGAGACCGGCGTTCCCACCTATAAGTTCGATGTGGCCGACTACGCGGCTTGCAAAAAAGGCGTGGCCGCGATCACCCACGACTTGGGACCGGTCGACATTCTCGTCAACAATGCGGGCATCACCCGCGACGGCACCATGCACAAAATGGACTGCGATCAATGGAACGCGGTCATCAACACCAACCTCGGCTCGTGTTTCAATATGTGCCGCACGGTGATCGACGGCATGCGTGACCGTGCCTTCGGCCGCATCGTCAACGTCGGTTCGATCAACGGCCAGATGGGTCAGTACGGTCAGGTCAATTACGCGGCCGCCAAATCCGGCATTCACGGTTTCACCAAGGCGCTTGCCCAGGAAGGCGCTGGCAAGCACATCACCGTCAATGCCATCGCGCCGGGCTATGTGGATACGGACATGGTGCGCTCCGTGCCGCCGCCGGTGCTGGAAAAGATTATCGCCCGTATCCCCGTCGGCCGCCTCGGTCGCGCCGAGGACATCGCGCGGGGCGTGCTGTTCCTGGTGGCAGACGATGCCGATTTCATCACCGGGGCCACGTTGAGCATCAACGGCGGGCAGCATATGTACTAATGGAGCGGATTCGACATTCGCTACCAGGCCGGATCGACCTGCGCCGGTCCACTTTGTGCAGCATCACCACAGCCCGCCCAAATTTTGCCGCGTCATCAACTCAAAATGGCTGTAGTTGCGTGCGATATGCTATGCACGACTCGGCGGGACCTTTTGCGGCAGACCGCCTTCGCGGGAGCCACGCGTGCCTAAAGAACGTTCTCATCGGATGTACCTCGACGACGGCAAGAGCGTAATGCCGGGGACTTCGCGCCGCCGCATGTTGACCCTCGCCTTATCCATGGCGCTGATCCCGGCGGCCATCGCCGGCCGTGCCGCGGCCCAGGACACCAAGGTGATCCGGATTGGCTCGGGCCCCACCGGCGGGACCGACTTTCTGTTCGGAGGGTTGGTCGCCAACGCGATTTCCAATCCTCCCGGCTCGCGGGAATGCGACAGGGGCGGCAATTGCGGTGTTCCCGGCTTGATTGCCGTGGCGCAAACCACCGCGGGTGCGGTCAGCAATTTGCAGGCTGTTGACCATGGCGATCTCGAGATGGGGCTGTCCCAGGCGGACGTCGTCACTTGGGCCTATTCGGCCACCGGCGCTTTTTCCGGTAGAGCGCCGCTCTCTCATCTGCGTGTGATTGCCCACCTGTATCCCGCAAATATCCACCTCGTAACCCGCGCGGGATCAACCATTGCCGGCGTGACCGACCTCAGGGGCAAGAAAGTGGGGGTCGGCGAACGGGAGTCCGCGACCGCTGCGACAGCCAAGCTGGTGCTTTCCGCTTATGGCGTGCACTGGGATACCGTGCGCCTGCGATATTTGAGTTTCACAGCCTTTGCCGACGCTCTGGCCACCGGGCAGATCGATGCCATGTTTGTCATCGGCGGCGCGCCGGTGCTGGCATTGGAGGACCTTGCGCGGCGTACGCCGATCCGCGTGGTGCCGATCTCGGGACCCGTGGCCGCGAAGCTGGCGGATGTGCTGCCGTTCTACAGTCTTGGCGTGGTCCCGGCGGGAACCTATGGCGCTGCCGCGGATGTCCCCACCCTCGACGTGGGTTCGGTCCTGGTCGCGCGCGACACCATGGACGACGACTTGGCCTATGGCATTGCCAGGGCGATATGGCACGAGCGCAATATCGCCTTGTTCCAGAATGGCCATCCCAGCGGCAAACTGATGGATCGGACCCAGGCGACCACCGGCGTGGGCGTGCCGGTCCATCCCGGCGCGGCACGGTTTTACCTGGCCCAAGGATCCGACACACCCGCTGGCAGTCAGCCGTCATTTTTCCGGGGTGTGACACTGGGCGCCAAGTCTTGAAACGTTCAGTCTTGAAAAACGACATCCTGAAAACACGAACTCTGAAAGATTCCTGAGCAGTCCATGTCTGCGTTATCTGTCCTAACCGATGCGGACGATGGTGTGCCGATCCGGGCGGTTGCCGCCGACGGGCTCGCGGCCTGGGTTGCCGGTCAACCGGCGCGTATTGCGAACTGGGTGAGTGCCACCGGCTTCAAGGCCGACGGCGGTGCCACGCTTCTTCTGGCGGGGCCTGACGGTGCCCTGGAACTAGTGTTGCTTGGCCTCGGTCGGGGCGACGACCCCTGGGCCACGGGCGGTCTGGCGAAGACTCTGCCCAAGGGACGTTATCGGCTCGTCGAGGTGATCGGCCTGGCGCCCGCGCTGGAAAGCCAGTTCTCCACTTGGGCCGCCCTGGCATGGGCGCTCGGCGCCTATCAGTTTGCCCGCTATCGCAAGGAAGCCGTCGCCGCCGACAGGCTCGCCGTTCTGAAGTGGCCCGACAAATGTGATCGCGACTATGTGACGCGTGCCGTGACGGCTGCGGTCCTGACGCGGGATCTCATCAACACGCCGGCCGCGGATATGCTGCCTGATGCGTTGGCGTCGGCGGCGGCGGATGTGGCCGCGCGTCACAAAGCATCGTTTCGGGTAACCGTCGGTGAGGACCTGCTCGCCGGTGGCTATCCCCTCATCCATGCGGTCGGTCGGGCAGGCGCGGTTGCGCCGCGCTTAATCGATTTTGCGTGGGGCGCGCCGGACCGGCCGAAGGTGACGCTGGTCGGCAAAGGGGTGTGTTTCGATACCGGTGGTCTTGATCTCAAGCCGGCCAGCGGCATGGCCCTTATGAAAAAGGATATGGGCGGTGCCGCCACCGTGCTTGGTCTCGCTCAGATGATCATGGCGGCGAATTTGCCCGTGCGCTTGCGGGTGTTGATCCCCGCCGTGGAAAACGCCGTGGCGGGAAACGCCTTCCGTCCCGGCGACGTGCTCGCCTCGCGTCATGGCTTGTCCGTGGAGATCGGCAACACCGATGCCGAAGGCCGCTTGGTGTTGGCGGATGCCCTGAGCGATGCCGCCGCCGAGAAACCCGCTTTGCTGATCGACTGTGCGACGTTGACGGGCGCGGCCCGGACTGCCCTCGGCCCGGACCTCCCCGCCCTGTTCACGGACGATGAGGCCCTGGCCGCCGAATTCATCCAGGCCGCCCGCGCCGCTCATGATCCCGTCTGGCGACTGCCGCTCTGGAAGCCGTACCGGAAGATGATCGACAGCAAGATCGCCGATATCAACAATGCCGGCGATTCACCCTTTGCGGGCGCCATCACGGCGGCCCTGTTCCTCAAGGAGTTTGTCGGCGCCGACACGCCGTGGGCGCATTTGGATCTCTACGCCTGGAACCCGTCCGACCGTCCCGGCCGTCCCCATGGCGGCGAGGCGCTGGCGCAACGGGCGATGTACGAACTTGTCGCTCGCCGCTTTGGTGGGCGGTGAGCCGCGCATAAGGCAAGCACCGCTACTTTGCCGTCAGTATTTGATCCAACCGGTCCGAAGCGTCACCAATCCGTTCCAGACGCGGGTAGCGCAATCCGTCGTGATAGTTCAGACGGACCGTGCGGAACCGGTTGCTGTTCTTGACGATAAGCTCGATGGCCTCGCTGGAGGTGGCCGCGGCGCCGATGGCATCATTAAGCCGGTCGCCGTCATAGGCCATGCCGTTGACGGCGAGTATTTGCGTTCCCACGGTCAATGCCGCTTTGTCCGCGACGCTGTCGCGCTGGACGTCGGCGATTTTGCCGTCCGCGCCGATGAGCAGGCCGACGGAATAACTCAGGTCTGTCTGTTTCCGGCGCGCCTGAGCGAGTTTCGTATAATCGGTCGGCGTGTCCCCGTAGACGAGCTTGTAGCCGCCACGGCTTAATCCATCGAGCGGCGCGCCCGGTCCATGTCCGTCGAGGCGCGTGCGCAGGAATCCGGCCCAATCGTATGGCTGAACGGCGTTCAACGCCTTGACGACGTCTTCAAAGGTATATGTGACCGGGCCGACGCTGCCGTTGTCGATCCCGAAGAAGGCGCGGGCAAAATTATCCAGCGACCGGGTGCCGTGGGACAAATCGCGGATCAACGTGTCTGCGTCCAGCCAGATCAGCAGGCCCTCGCCGTAATAATCCTCGGCCCGCTGCCAACTGCGTGACGACAGGGCGCGCCGCGACGACATGATCGGATCGTTGGTTGTATCCTGCAGGTCCCGCCAGACACGGCCGACGTGATGGTCGAGACCGGCCGCCGTGGATGCGATCGCATCAAGCGCCTGCTGTTTACTCAGCAGGCCGGAACGGGCGGCGAGGACAATGCCCCAATACTGGGTCTGGCCTTCGTAAACCCACAACAGGGTATCGTGCATGGGCACGTTATAGTTCGGCGTCCACAGATCGAAGGGGCGCCGGAACTTACCGTTCCACGAATGCGTGAATTCATGCGCCACCAGATCGCGGATGTCGCCGGTCTTATCCCACTCGGCGAAATAACCGGGCACGGACACGTCCTCGCTCGACTGGTGATGCTCCAGCCCCATGGCGGGCAGCTCATCGGTCAAAGCGAGGAGAAAATCGTAGTGGGCGTAATGATGGGAACCGAACAATTTATAGGCCTGTTGGACAAGGGCGCGATGGGCCCCGATCATCTGCGGGCTGGCTTTCAGCAGTTCGGGGTGGTCCGCGGCGACGTCGAGGCGGACGGGCGCTGGGCCGTTCGTGTCCAGATCTATGCTTTGAAAGTAGCGACTGGCCAGAATCGGCGAGTCCACCAATGTCTCCAAAGAGACCTGCTTGAATCGCGTGACGCCGCCGTTGACGGTGTCGGTCTCCAGCGCCGTACCGAACGACCAGCCGTCCGGGAGATGCGCCAACGGTACAACGGAAATCTGCCGGGCGAAAAACCCGGCGGGATACAAAACGACCGAATCCCAAGAAAGGTCCAGCATGTCCGGCGACATGGCCATGCGGCCCTGGGCGTTGTCCAGGGCCGACATATACTGAAACTCCAGATCCAGAACCGTCGCGCCCGCCGGCACATCCACATGGAACGCGAAAATGTCGCCCGGATCGCGCGTCCACTCCACGCGCGTATTGCCGGCGTGAATCGTCAGCCCGGCGAGTTTATCGATTCTGCCGTTGGGGCCATGTTGTCCCGGAAGCCATTGCGGATAGAGAAGAACCAGGGGCCCGCCACCGCTAACGGGAATCGATTCGCGAACGCTGAATACGTGCCGGTCGAGATCGGTGGCATCGACGCTTAGCGTGATGGCGCCGGGGTAGGGGATGTCCTTCGGCGCCGGGATCGTCATCGCCGTAGTTACAGGCATTGGTCCAGGAGACTGCGCGGCCGCGATGTTTCCGCTTAAGGCAAGCGCGCACCAGACCGTCAATACCCGCGCCGCAATGTCCCGTATCAACATGGTGCCTCCCCCTCATTCTCCCATCGGGGGATTTTGCACGGTCGATCGCACTTCGTCGATGAAAAGCAGCAGCGGCTAAGCCCGCGCTTTTGCCGTTGACTCCTGAGTGATGGGAACCTCCAGGCGGCTCAGCATCTCTTTCGGCACGACTTGCCAGAAATGCCGCACCTCCCGGTCCCAATTGACCAGGAGCTGTTCGGCCCACGGCGACGCGGTCTCGTGCCGGTGCTCCATGACCAGATTGCGCAGCAAGGTTTCGTAGTGGCCCACGGCGATGCGCTGGGCCACGACGCTGTCCGGGTTCAGGCGATGTTGGAATACCTCGTCGCGGTCATAGACGAACGCCATGCCGCCGGTCATGCCGGCGGCGAAATTGGCGCCCACCGCACCGAGGATGACCGCGGTGCCGCCCGTCATATACTCGCAGCCATTAGAGCCGCAGCCCTCGATCACGGTGACGGCGCCGGAATTCCGCACGCAGAACCTGTCGCCCGCCTGCCCGGCGGCGAACAGCTTGCCGGCGGTGGCACCGTAGAGGACGGTGTTGCCAATGATGGTGTTCTCATTCCACGGAAAGGTGGACGTGGTGGTCGGACGGATGGTGATGGTGGCGCCGGATAGCCCTTTTCCAACATAGTCGTTGGCGTCGCCGAGAATCTCAAGCTTCAGACCCTGCACCGCAAAGGCGCCAAGGGACTGTCCGCAGGTGCCGCGCAGGCGCACGGTGATGTGTCCGGGCTGAAGGCCCGACATGCCGTACTTCTTGACGATCATATGGGACAGCTTGGTGCCGATCGTCCGGTGCACGTTGCGCACATTGTAGGTGAGCTGCATCTTCTCGCGTTCTTCCAGCAACGGTCGCGCATCGGCAATCATTTGCGCATCAAGGGTTTCAGGCACCTCGTTGCGGCCCTTGATGTCGTTGCGGATCGGCAGGCCGCCGGAGTCCGGACGCACGAGCAGCGGATTGAGATCGAGGTCGTCGAGATGCGCACCGCCGCGGCTGACCTGATGGAGCAGATCGCTGCGTCCGATCACGTCATCGAGCGAGCGGAAGCCAAGCTCGGCCAGAATATCGCGCACCTCCTCGGCGATGAAGCTGAACAGATTGACCACCTTCTCCGGCGTGCCGGTGAATTTCGCCCGCAGCGCCGGGTCCTGGGTGCAGACGCCGACCGGGCAGGTGTTCGAGTGGCACTGGCGCACCATGATGCAGCCCATGGCGATCAGGGACGTGGTGCCGATGCCGAATTCCTCGGCGCCGAGCATGGCGGCGATGACAATGTCGCGACCGGTCTTCAAGCCGCCGTCGGTGCGCAGCACCACGCGGTGCCGCAGCCGGTTGAGGGTCAGCACCTGGTGCACTTCCGTCAAACCCATTTCCCATGGCAGACCGGCATACTTGATCGATGTAAGCGGGCTTGCGCCGGTGCCGCCGGAATGGCCGGCGATGAGAATGGTATCGGCGTTGGCTTTGGCGACGCCCGCGGCGATGGTGCCAATGCCGGTGCGCGATACCAGCTTCACCGTTACGCGGGCCTGCGGATTGATCTGCTTCAGGTCGTAGATCAGCTGCGCCAAATCCTCGATCGAATAGATGTCGTGATGCGGTGGCGGCGAAATCAGCATCACGCCGGGCGTGGCATGGCGCAGGGCGGCGATCTCGGCGGTGACCTTGAATCCGGGCAACTGGCCGCCTTCACCTGGTTTGGCGCCCTGGGCGACCTTGATCTCGATCTCGCGGCACTGATTCAGGTATTCGGCGGTTACGCCAAAGCGCCCCGATGCGATTTGTTTGATCGCCGAGTTGGCGTTGTCGCCGTTGGGGAAAGGACGATAGCGCTTCGGGTCTTCGCCACCTTCGCCGGACGCCGACTTGGCGCCGATGCGATTCATGGCGATATTCAAAGTTCCGTGCGCCTCGGCGCTCAGTGCGCCCAGGGACATGCTCGGCGTCAGGAAGCGTTTGCGAATCTCGGTCGTCGATTCCACTTGATCCGGCGAAATGGGTGTCATGACCTTGCGAAAATCCAACAGATCCCGCAGCCAGATTGCCGGCAGCTGACGGAGTCCGGCCGAATACTTCAGATAGGTGGCGTAGCTGTCGTCGGCGACCGCCTTTTGTAAAAGGTGAACGAGGCGGCCATCGTGGCCATGGGTTTCGCCGCTGTTGGCGCGGGACCGATAAAAGCCGCCCACGGGCAGGGTCACCGCACCGGTGCGGAACGCCTTCTGGTGCTGCTCGCGGATTTTCTTTTCCAGGCCATCCAGCCCGATCCCGGAGATGCGCGACACCATGCCCGGGAAGAACTCGGCGACCATGGCGCGCGACAGACCGACCGCTTCAAAGTTGTAGCCGCCGCGATAGGAGCTGACGACGGCAATGCCCATCTTCGACATCACCTTAAGCAGCCCCTCATTGATGGCCTTCTGATAGCGCTTGAGACAATCGTCGAGACTGAACGCGCCGAACAGGCCGCGACGATGGCGGTCGGAGATGGCCTCCTCGGTCAGGTACGGATTCACCGTGGTGGCGCCGACCCCGATCAGGACCGCCACATAGTGCGCGTCCATGCATTCGCCGGAGCGGACGTTGACCGAGGTGAAGGTGCGCAACTTCTGGCGGATAAGATGAGTGTGCACACCACCAGCGGCGAGAATCATGGGCAGGGCCGCGCGGGCGGGGCCGACATTTTCGTCGGACAGGACAATGTGCGTGCAGCCGCCGCGCACGGCTTCCTCCGCCTCCGTCTGGACGCGGGCAAGGGCCGCGCGCAGGACGCTGTCATCACCTCTTTTAGCGGCAGCGATGTCGAAGGTGCAGTCGATGTCCCGCGCCGTATGACCCATGTAACGGCGCATGGCCGCGAACTGTGTGTTCGTAAGAACCGGGCTGGACAGTTGCAGCAGCTCGCACTGCTGGGGTGACTCCTCGAGGATATTGCCCAGGTTTCCCAGCCGCGTGTTCAGGGTCATGGCCCGCGTCTCGCGCAGGGAGTCGATGGGCGGATTGGTAACCTGGCTGAATTTCTGCCGGAAAAAGTGATGGAGCCCGCGATAGTTGTCCGACAGCACTGCGAGCGGCGTGTCGTCGCCCATGGAGCCCACGGCTTCCTTGCTGTCGGCCACCATGGGGTGGAGCACAAGCTCCAGGTCTTCCAGGCTGACTCCATATGCGGCTTGGCGCCGAACGAGTTCCTCTTTCGTCGTCGTTGTCTTGGCGGCCTTCCCCCCGGCGATGATCGAGCCCAAGTGCGTGGTGTTCTTGATCCACGCGCCGTAGGGCTGGCGCGCGGCCAGTTCGTCCTTGATCTCCCGGTCGCGATAGAAACGCCCGGATTCAAGATCGACGGCGATCATTTGTCCCGGCCCGACCCGGCCCTTTTCCAGCACGTCGGCGCTGGCGACGCGCACCATGCCGGTCTCAGAGCCGACGATCAGCAATCCGTCCCGCGTGCGCGTATAGCGCATGGGCCGCAGGCCGTTGCGGTCCATGTAGCCCACCAGCCAGCGGCCGTCCGTGGCGCACATGGCGGCCGGACCGTCCCAGGGTTCCATCACGGCGTTGCAGTACGAGAACATGTCGCGGTGCGGCTCCGGCATCACCGCGTTCTGGCTGATGCTTTCAGGCACAAGCAGGCAGCGCGCGGCCGGCGCGTCGCGGCCGGCACGGCACACAAGCTCGAACACATTGTCCAGGGCCGCCGAGTCAGATCCGCCGGGTTGGATGATGGGCTTCAGCTCCTCGATCGCCTCGCCGTAGGCCGGATGGGCCAGCCTGCATTCGTGGGCCTTCATCCAGTTGATATTGCCCAGCAGCGTGTTGATCTCGCCGTTATGGGCGAGCATGCGGAAGGGCTGTGCCAATCGCCATGTGGGAAAAGTATTGGTGGAATACCGCTGGTGATAAATGGCGAACGCCGACACGAAACGCAGGTCAAGCAGGTCCGGATAAAACGTGGTCAGCTGCTCGGCCAGGAACATGCCCTTGTAAATGATCGATCGCGACGACAGGGAGCAGATGTAAAAGTCGTTGATGTGCTCTTCCAGCACCTGCTTCTCGATGCGCCGACGTACGAGGTAGAGGTTGCGCTCAAGCGCGTCGCCCGTCAGGCCGCGCCGGTTTGCGATCATGATCTGCTCGATTTCCGGGCGAGTGGCGTTGGCCTTCTCGCCGATCACGGCCACGTCCACGGGCACTTGTCGCCAGCCGAAGATGTAGTATCCGGCATTGAGCATCTCGCTCTCGACGATGGTGCGGCAGGTTTCCTGAGCGCCAAGATCGGACTTGGGCAAGAACACCATGCCGACACAGAGCACTTCCGTATCCGCGACCGTGTGGCCGGTGCGCGTCACATGGTCACGAAAAAAATCCTGGGGAACCTGAATGTGAATGCCGGCGCCGTCGCCGGTCTTGCCGTCCGCATCCACGGCGCCGCGATGGAACAGGACCTTGAGCGCGGCGACGCCCGCCTCGACCACTTGCCGCCGTGGCTTGCCGTCGATCGCCACCACCATGCCGACACCGCAGGAATCGTGTTCCTCCGCCGGGTCGTAGGCGTGGGCCGCCGTGAGCTTGGCGACATTGGCCTTATAGGCGGCGACGAAAGTATTGCCGCTTTCGGGCGTTGTCTGGGACGCGTTGGCGTGATCCGTATTCTCAAACATGGATCAGGACGCCTTTTTCAACGAGGCCGGCACGGTCGCTTTGGCCTCGACATGGGCATGAATGGCAGCGGCCGCGTCGCGCCCGTCGCGAATCGCCCAGACCACCAGGGATGCGCCGCGTACGATGTCGCCGGCCGCGAATACGCCGTCCACCGACGTCATCCGGGTCTGGGGATTGACCTTGAGGGTTCCCCACCGCGTTACGCCGAGCGCCGGCTCGCCGAACATTCCCGGCACGTCTTCCGGATCGAATCCAAGTGCTTCGATCACCATGTCCGCCGGAATGACGAATTGCGACCCGTCGATGTCCTCGGGCTTTGCCCGTCCGGACGCATCGGGTGTGGACAAACGTGTGCGCACGGCCCGCACACCGGTCACCTGATTGTCGCTGTCGTGCAGCACGGCCTCGGGCGACGACAGCCAGATGAAATCAACCCCCTCCTCGATGGCGTTGGCCACTTCCCGTTGTGAGCCGGGCATATTGTCGCGATCACGGCGATAAAGGCATTTCACGGACTTCGCGCCTTGACGCACGGCGGTGCGCACGCAGTCCATGGCCGTGTCGCCGCCGCCGATCACGACCACGTTCTTGCCGGCGGCGTTGAGGCTGCCGTTGGTGAATTCGGCCACGGTGTCGCCAAGGCCGTGGCGGTTGGAGGCCGTGAGATAGGTCATGGCACGGAACACGCCCGCGGCGCCGGCACCCGGACAGGCCAATGCGCGGGCGTCGTAAACGCCAGTCGCCACCAGAATTGCCGCGTGCTTGCGCCGCAACTCACCGAAACTGATTGTCTTCCCCACCTCTACGCCGCGATGAAAGCGCACACCCGCCTGCGTCAGCAGATCGACCCGGCGCGTGACGACGATCTTCTCGAGCTTGAAGTTGGGGATGCCGTAGATCAGCAGACCGCCGATCCGGTCGTAGCGATCGTAAACATCGACTTGGTAACCCAGCTTGCGCAGTTCTTCCGCCGCCGCCATGCCTCCCGGACCGCCGCCGATGATGCCGACGGATTCCTTGCGTTCGTGATCCGGCACGACCGGTTTGACCCAGCCTTGTTCCCAGGCGGTTTCGGTAATGTATTTTTCCACCGCGCCGATGGTCACACTGCCGTGGTGCGATTGTTCAAGCACGCATGCGCCTTCGCACAGCCGGTCCTGGGGGCAGATGCGACCGCAGACCTCGGGCATATTGTTGGTGGCCGAGGACAGGGCATAGGCTTCCTCGAGCCGCCCTTCGGCCACCATCTTCAGCCAGTCGGGAATATTGTTCTGAACCGGGCAGTGCACCTGGCAGAAGGGAATGCCGCATTGTGCGCACCGCGAGGCCTGATCACCCGCTTCCGGTTTTTCATAGGCGTCATAGATCTCGCCGAAATCCTTGCGGCGCTTCGCTGCGCCGCGCTTTGCCGGCAACGCGGCGGGAAGCTGAACGAATCGCTGCATGTCGTGGGACATTGCGGACTCCGAAGACGCGAAAGAACACAGGGCGATAAAAGGCAGCTGGGCCGTGCGGCGCAGTCGGCTTGGCCGCTGCGCCAAAGCCTGACTTTGCTGGTCGAAACACCAACTAAGACAGCATATCTGACCTAATATGGTCGCTTCGAAAGCGCAATAAACGTTGCGTCAATGCTGCTTTGCGAAAAAATCAGATTTGGTACACGTGTGTGTACTATTTTTGTATCAACAGGCGCTTCTGCCGTCGGCAATCGAGTGATATAAAAGTTCAATTCACCACCTATTGGGTGGGTCGGGGTGGCGTTAACACAATTGATAGTATTGGGGGTTTTGCACGCCCTCGCGGAGATTCTGCCCATCGGGGCGGCGGCCCATTTGGCGTGGCTGAGTGGCTGGATCGACCTTGTAGCCCATGGCGGCGTCTTGAACGCGCCCGGGCTTGGCCTCGGACTCCATCTCGGTCTTTTGCTGGCGGCGGCGATCTATTTCTGGCGCGACCTGGGCGAGATGGTCCAGGGCGTGATGCGCGCAGCGAAAGGCAAACGCGATTCCGGTGCCCGTTTGTCGTTTCAGCTTGTTGTTGCCGCCTTTCCCATGATCGCGGCGGTAGTCGGTGTCCAACACATCGGCGAAGTTCCGTGGCACCGTCCCGTGATCATCGCTTGGGTTGCGCTCGCCGTGAGTTTGCTGCTCCTCTTGTTCGATCGCACTTGCATGACGGTCAAGCGCATCGAACACGCCGGCTACGGCGATGCGGTGCTGCTTGGTCTGGCCCAGGCGCTTGCGATTATTCCCGGTGTCGGGCGGATCGCCGCGATCGTGGCGATGGCGCGCGCGCTTGGCTATGAGCGGCAGGATGCGGCGCGGTTCGCATTTCTGATTTCGATCCCGACCTTGATCGCCGCCAGCGCCTGGAACGCCTACGGACTGACCGTGACCGGCGCACCGTTTCCCACCAACATGGCGCTGTTGGGCCTGCTCATCGCGTTCATGGCCGCGCTGCCGGCGTTGGCGATTCTCATGAACTGGCTACGGCGTTCAACGTTCACGCCGTTCGCGATCTATCGATTGGTCATGAGCGCCAATCTGGTGGCGTTCGCCTACGGCTGGATCTGAGCGTAATACTACCCGCGACCCGCGAAGCGCAGCCGCTTGTTCTGCTGCAACGGGCGGAAGCGTTTCAGGTAGTTGCCGACGATGCCTTCAACCGCCGTCGGCACCAGCCCGAAGGCTTCGAGCCCGGGCGCCTGGCCGCTGAGCACATTGCCTTGTTTCAGGAGCTTGATCTGATCGGGGGTCAGAAGCGGCTTCGGCATGAACTGGAGGAAGAACGCCTTGATTTCCGCAATGAAGAACGGAATGCCGCACACCCAACGCCGCCGCATGGTCTCACGATTAACGATGTTCATGATCCCACGCATGTCGTAAACGCGCGGGCCGCCAAGCTCATAGACTTCGGCGCAATGTCCCAACTCGGTCACGGCGCCTAATACGGCCGCCGCCACATCACCCACATACACGGGCTGGAAGCGCGGGCCACCGCCGCCGTCGGCGTGCGGAACAATATCCGTGAAGAAGGGCAGAATTGGCGACACCACGGCGAGCGCACCAAACATGTTGAAGAAGCCATCCTCGGGTCCGAACACGACGCTGGGCCGGAGAATCACCGCCATGGGAAAGGCATCCTGCACGGCAGCTTCGCCCGCGGCCTTGCTCCGAGCATAGGCCGATGCAGACGTCGCCGAGGCACCGAGTGCGGACAGGTGGACAAGATGAGTGACGCCCGCCGTTGTCGCTGCTTTGGCGACCCGCGCCGCGCCGTCCACATGGAGCGCCTGAAAACTCCGCCGTCCGCGCTGGTAAAGAACGCCGACGAGATTGATGACCGCGTCGGCGCCCGCCACGGCGGCGGCCACGTCCGCGTCATTCATGATCGACGCGGGAATGAAGGAAATTTGGCCCAGATCGCCGGCGGTCTTGAGGAACAACGCCTTGCGCGTGTCGCGTTCGGCGATACGCACCCGCCAGCCCGCGGCGGCGAATTGCCGCACGACGTGGCGCCCAATGAAGCCCGAACCACCGAAGACCGTGACCAGCTTGCCTGCCATGGATTTCGTCCGTGCGCCCCTGATGATGAAATTAAGTCCCTTGAGTGGCATACAATGCCAAATCTGGCAACGCCGGGCCTATAGCGGGAACCGGGCCTCCAGCCACAGGCCGAAAGGGCGGATACATTGACAACGCGGCCCAGGGCGCTGTATCCGTCTCGCCCTGTTCATCGGCCCCGCGTTTTGCGATCTTTGGAGGCCTTTGTACGCCCAGGTGGTGGAATTGGTAGACGCGCTGGCTTCAGGTGCCAGTGTCCGCAAGGACGTGGAGGTTCGAGTCCTCTCCTGGGCACCACAAAGAAACCCTTATATTTAGCCAATAACTTAGCAATCCCGGACGGAAAAATATGCCGTTAGGTACCGCATAGGTACCAAGGCGACGTCGCAAGTAGCCCCTTTAGCATGATAAGAACCTGCACTGCCGTGGCCGGAACTTTAAGCTGGCAGGGCCGGCGGTCACGACGCCACGACGATTCCCTCGCGTGCGCGCGTAGTGGTCCGATAATTGCCTCGCACTGTGGTCCGGCGCCCGATCTGAGGTTACGCTTCTCCCGTTATGGCCCAGCCCGACCGACCGCGCCCCCGTCACCGCCGGCACACCGCATCGATCCTGACGATGAAGCCGAGCACATCCTCACCTGCCTACAATGTGGGCAGAGCTTCGACGTGCGCGACGATCGCGAGGTCGGGCATCATGCCGAACCGGGGCACCAACCGCTGCCGAGGTCATGACCCCTAAGCCGAAGTTCATGCCTGAGCCCCGAGGGTGGAATAAGACGCAGGTCGCGGCGCGCCTCGGGATTTCGCCCTCACGGTTTTCTGAACTCGCAATCGAACTGTTGCGCGCTGGCTTTCCCCAGCCCGATCCGATCACCGGAAAGACCGACGGCGATGCAGTCAACGCCTGGATGGATTCCAGATCACCGGTGCTAGCAAGCCGGTCCACAGCGAATAGCGATCGTCTCGATGCGGAGATTGAAGCCTGGGCAGAAGGGCTGAAAAAACTGCGTGAGGAGAGCTAATTGCCGGAACGTGGCCCCCAGCGAACCGGGGGCCATAACTGGTGTCTACGCTTTCGATCCGCTGCCGATCACCGCACGGGCTCTGGCGAATAGGCCATCTACCCAGTTTTCATTCCCGAGCTGAAGTGAATCGGGGCGCACCAAATACGAACCGCCAATATCGTTCAAACTGACGCCAGAGATCGGCTGCAATACGTTGATCGCAGAGGAGATCATTCGTTCGATCATCCGTAATAAATGTCTGTTCTCTACATCGTCCTCAACGTCCAATCTGTCCACGATGACGCCGACAAGGCCAACTTGAGCCATGGCACCGGCTATGGAGCTCGCGCGCTGAGTTGCCATGATCTCTTCGTAAAGGCGCTCCTGGTCATCAAACTCGGGAACGAGATCTAGAAGTGCACATGTCAGCTTCGCACCGCCTTCAGTATGTGGAACGTCGTCATGGGGCAATCGCTCCAGACCCTTCTCAATCTCGTCGGATTCTTCGATCTTCGACTTCACCCAGGCGAGCCGGCGGGCAGCATTGACGACGGGATCGTCGATCTGCCCGCCGGCGGCGGGAACAGACGAGCCATGTTGTCCGAGGCGCAGCAATATCGCTGGCAGACTCTTCAGAAAACTTTCGATGTGGTCGTCTCCCGGAGAGCGCCACTCGAGTTCATCAGCAAGCGTCTGCGCCTTCGCGATCAAGCCTCTGATCGTTGTGGGTTCGGTCTCGAGATAACGCGCCTCTGCCCGGTCGTAAGCCTTTTGGGCGGCTTTGCCACGCGCTCCTCCGTATGCACTGGTTCCATCGTCGGCCGCGTCGCGGGCGGCGCGCTTCTCGAGGTAATCATTCATAGCGGCGATCGCCGGATCGGCGGCCGTCGCCGCAGAGCCGATCTCATCCGTCCGGGCGACCACTGTTGGCGGGTTGAGCAGACGTGCGGCGTCGGCACGCACGCCGCGTACGATTTCGGCGAGCTCGGTTCCTGATGCTCCCCCGACCATGCCGTTGTGAGGCAACGGAACAGCAACCTCGCCTCCCAGTTGATCGCCGACCGCCTCAAACATGAGCGAGAGCTTTTGATGAAATTCATGCAGGTTTTTTGATTTGTACCGGCCGATGGCGGCATAGGCTCCATCTTCGAGGGCCGAGAGTCTCTCGTTTTCCCGCGTCTCCGCCTTGCCTCTTAGACCCACTGGCTTCGATTGTTCCACCTGGACCTGTCGCAACTTTGCGATGAGTTCCGGCAGTTCGTCGGGGGTGCCTGGGCTGGACATGCTGGAAGTGTCGCGCAAGGCGGCTTTCATATGCGTCATGGTCTTCGGTCCTCTCCGTTTGGGTTGAGGGCGTCGCGCGCCCTTTCGCATAATGTCGGACTTGGTGCGGCGGCGCTTCATGACTCAAGGCCTCCTTCCGAGTTGTCGGATATTGGGGAAATTGACTGGCCATCGGGATCAATGCGTGCGTTGTCCATGAGATATGTCCGCAGAAAGCCGACCGGCAGCAGCCCGGCTTCGAGCATTTTTCCGGCCCATGTCCGTATCGCGCGATCCAGGGTGCGGCGACATTCGGACGAGCAATAGCGTTGGCGCCGACCACCGCGGCGTGGCTCGAACGGCTTACGGCACCAAAGGCAGTGCAAGGTCATAGGTAGGCCGATCCCCAGATGCGCTGGTATGACGGCCGTGCTCCCATAAACCGGGCGAGGTACGGTGTCGGGGCGACCGGCGGTTTGTTGCGGCTGACGCGGATCATGGCTCGCAGTTCATCAACGGTGCGGGTGACCGGGCTGGCCTTGACCTCTGTCCACGCCTGGCGCAACGCCTCGCGGATGTACTGCCGGACCCTGCCGCCGAAGACCCGTTGACCGCGGTGGGCGAGGGTCCAGGCTTCCTTCATTGCGATCTTCGCTTTGGCGTTGATGCGGGGCATGGCGCGACCTTAAATTGACGAAAATCGTATAAATAACTTATTGACGGTTTTCGTATAGGTCAAGGGGAAGTTTGACGATTTCCGTATATTGACGATTATCGTCTATCCATGCCAATGTTGGCACACTGAAACAGGAGAGACACGTATGGCTGACCCATCGCCGCCGATCACACCCGAGCAAAGTCGCGCGGCGCGCGCACTTCTGGACTGGTCGCAAGAACGACTTGCCGAAAAGGCAGAATTGAGTGGGGGTAGTGTCCGCCACTTCGAAAAGGGCCGTCAGCCCTTATCGCCCAATAACCTAGCTGCGGTTAGGGCGGCCCTAGAAAAGGCCGGCGTCGAGTTCATCGCCGAGAACGGCGGCGGCGCGGGGGTGAGGTTGGCGAAGCGCAGCAAGGGAAAGGCTCGGAAATGAAAGGCCTTATTCTCGGCGCCGTCGCGACCCTTACCGTATTGGTTTCTGTCGTTGATCGATGTTGCGCTGAGGACGTCTCGCTCTACGACGGCGGTGGCGAGGCCGTCGCTTACATTGCCGTCGATGACGAGTTGACTGTTTATCTATGGGGTGGACAGCCGGTGGCATATCTCGACGACGGGAGCGTCTGGGGCTTTAACGGTAAGCATCTCGGATGGTTTGATGGAGGAGTTATCTGGGATCACGAAGGGAACGGTGCATGCGCCCTGAAGGGGGCGCTGACGGTAATTCCGCGGATTGAATCCCTGAAGTCTCTGAAGTCGCTCAAGCCGCTAAAATCGCTCAAAGAACTGCCACCGCTGCAAGCGCTACATACCAATCACTTTTCCGCCACGCCATGCTCGATCTTCCTCGCACTCGGGCAGTGAACGAAGTGCGGTAGGGAGTTGGGTTAATGGTCGGCGAGACTCCAAGGTCCCGAGTAGCGGTCTTCGAACATCTACGCGAGCGCGCGATGGAGCGTTACGGGCTCATAATCACGCGTAAAAAGTTAACGACGGTTCGAAGTGAGATTGCCGATGGCAAATGGATGACGGTTGCTCGGGAGGCCGACGGCGTAGCCCATCTAGTTGGCAAGATCGACGACGTCTTGGTTCGGATCGTTTGGAACCCAAAGACCGAAGTGATTCGGACGTTTTTGCCGCTCGATATGCGGGTCACTGCGAACCGAATTGCTCCGATAAAGCGGACGCCCGCTGGACGCGGCCCTCGGTAAGGTAAGGCTGTGAAAATAGCGCCCACCCCTATATTATCTATAAGATAAATTTCCGCTTGATTTTGACTTAGCTATCAGAGAATATCTGCCCATGCAAATCACCTGGGCCCGGTCAGCATCGAAGGAATTGCAAGCTCTCCCGAAGGCCAAACAGGTGGCCGTTCTGGAAGCCGTGTCCAGCTTCGCGGTCGATCCGTTCGGCTCACACCCCAACGCCAAGCCGTTAAAGGGAAGCGACGGTGCGGTTCGTCTCAGAGTTGGGGAATACAGGGTCGTTTTGGTGCGCGGCAAGGGCTTCATTGATGTGGTCAAGGTGGCGCATCGGAAAGACGTTTACAGATAGGAGATATCGATGGGAACGGCAGTCAAAAAGACCGATACACGTCCGGTTCGCATGTCCTTCGATCCCCGGAAGGGCCGGAATGCAATTGAAGGCTTGGCCCGCCGCGCCGCGCGTCTCCGGGACAGCGGGAAGGTCGATAGCGTCATTCTGCCAGTCGGTGCCGTAGCCGATCTGGCGGAGATGCTGGAAGACATCGAGGACGTGGCCGCGATCCAGGCCCGTGCCAGCGAGACTCGCGTCCCTCATGAGGTGGTAGTGGCCATCCATGATGGTACGCATCCCGTGCGCGCCTGGCGCAAGCACAGAGGGCTTACGTTGCAGGCGCTGGCGACGGCCGGTGGACTCCCGGCGCCATATATCTCAGAGATCGAGACCGGAAAGAAGCCGGGCAGCGTGGCGGCCTTTAAGGCCATGGCCAAGGCGCTAGGCACGGACATCGATATGCTGGTGGCGGAGTAGACGAACGCTGAGGCTTCGATGTTTTGCCCTCCGCCTTCTGAAGCGGGTAATCGCGTTGCTATCGTCGGTAGCCGCCGGCGTACTGATCGCGCGGCGGTCATGGCTGCCGTTGCCGAACTTCCACCAGGGACCATCGTTATCTCAGGCGGTAGCCAGGGAGTCGATACATGGGCAGTGGAGGCAGCCCGTGCCCGAGGTCTCGAGGTTCAGGAAATCAAGGCGCCTCTGGCAGGTGCCAAGGGTAATTTCCAGGTAGCGAAGCGGTTCGACATGCGTAACCGAATTATTGCACGAGAGTGCGACCGCCTGATCGCCTTCGTTTCGGCCGACCGGTCAGGCTCAACCGAGTTTGTCATCAAATACGCCGAACGCCAGAAGCGGCCGGTGGACATTCGATAGCCCCTGAAGCAACGCGCGCGTTTCCCTGGTTGGCCTCCCCGGTCCTCGGGCGGCATGGCCACCAGCCGACCCCGACTTGCGCGCCCTACGCCAAATTTACCGGCATGGCACCGATGCGACGGTATCACCCCTCGCGCGCGCCTGCGCGTAGTGTTCCGAAAACTCCCTGTGCCGGCACACATAACGCGCGGGGGCGCACGCGCGCGTAGCTGTCGTGAAATTACCCCGGGCAGACCAATTTCGGGTCACATACGCGCGCGCGTAGCTGTGCAGAATCCCCCCCTCCCCCGCGGGCGCGGGCAGCGGCCATTGCAGCCTCACGTCTCCCGCCGCCACCGCAACCGGTCCCAGTCGAACCGGCCGCCCTTCAGTTCGCCGGTGATCACCTGGTAAGCGAGTAGCTTCCATGGCGGCAAGCGCTGAGCGATCTCGAAAGGCACCACGCCGCCCGTGAGCGATAGGACCGCCCGCGTGCGGGGGTGCCCGGCTAGTTTTTTGCGCGGGCAACATCTCCCTCGGCAGCGGCGTCCGGTGTTGCCGTAGCGGCCAGGACAGCCGCTAGGCCGTCCTTCCCCACACGCTGAAGCAGCGCCCGATAATCGATGTGGTTGGTGGGTACGAGTACCGGTGCGCCGTCGATCTCGGCGATGCGAGCAGCCATAAATGCCCGGCCCAAGACGAGGGCATTGTTTGAGTGTTCCAACCCCATCGCGACGAGAAGATCCTGCTCTTCGAGAAGGGTCAGCTCGCGCAGCTTGAGTTTGCGGCCCTTGGCGTCGGTGATAACGTCGGTCGGAGTGTTGGCGCCCTGCAGGGGTGCGGAAGCAGACGAGGGAGCTGTCGGCTGTCCCCCGGCGTGATTGATAGTAACGTCCATCTTTGTGTCCTTTGCTGATGATTATGGTTGGAGAGGAATGGCGTTGGGATCGGCGTAGGAGCGTCCGCTCGGGATTTGCGAGGCGGAACCATTGAACAAGATTTTGCCGACCTTGGTGCCGTCGAGTTCGATTCTCATTTTTGACAGCGTGCCAGTCAGAACGGCTTGGAGACGGTCGAGGGCACCTGCAAATTCGTTCGTACCCTTGCCATCCGTCTGCTTTTGCTTATCGGCCGAAGGGAAAAGCCAGGGCAGGTGCGCTTCTACACCAGCAACATCTTCCTTTATCCCCGCGGTGAATAGGCGGGCCCGGTTGCGCTGGTCTTGAAAGTAGTTATGGCTGATCCAATCCTGCGATCTCGTCAGCGGATTGTCCTCGGTGATCCCACGAATCGCCTTGATGATGTCGGTGAAGCCCCTCAACGCCGAGGTGACCGGTGGGAGGATTTGGTCGCCGAGGTCGATCAGCACGCGGTTGAATTCCGATAGCGCAGTGCGGCTCTGCTGTACCGGCGAGGCATTCTGATACTCCTGCCAAAATAGCGGCTGATTCTTCTCGTAGGCCTTCTCGCCGGCCATCAGCTCTCCGGATCGTTTTAGAACGATCGGATCCGTGAACATGGCCAACGCCCGCGCGCCCTGCTTGCCGCCGAGAGATACCAAGTCGTGAGCGAGCTGAGATTTCTCCGCATCGCCGAGGGCCTGAAGGTGTTCCATGATTGTGGTGAAGCCCTTGAAGACATCGGTCCCGCCCGGTCCCTGGATCAGACTTTTGCCGGCGCCATCGACCAGGCCGAGCCGTTTCTGGATCGCCAGCTGTTGCTCGGCAGCCTTGCCGGTGAAGACGCGCGTACCGGGAAGCAATCCCTCGACGGCCGATTCCAGCCATGTTCCTGCTTTCGAGTTGCTGATACCCGATGATTGGAGCAACGCGACCATCTGCATCGCGCTGACCGGATCGAGATTGGCAACGCGCTTCGTCGTTGGGATGACGTAGCCGGCCGCGCGTGTCATTCCCGCGATCGTCTGAGGGTCGAACAGTGCCGAGTATGTGAATGCCGGGATGAGGCGCTTGATCTCATCTGGTTTGTAGAACCCTGACATGTGGAGGAGCCCGACGATCGACTCGGTGTTCGAGGCAAGATCGCCGCCCTTGAGGCGTGTCTCCATCGCCGCGGCAGGAATAACTTGATCGAAGAGCGCCGCGCGCTGGTCGATGGGAAAGGGCGCCATCAAACGTGTTACGCCGAGCGCGGCCTCTTCGATGTCCTTCAACGGCATCGCCGTTTTGCTATACACGTCGAGCAGTTTGGTACGGATGGATTCGGCTTGGCGTTTCAGCGACGCCGCATCTCCATCGAGACCGTTGTTGGCGGTGTACATGATCCGCGTGATGGCGTCGGACAGCTCCGCGTCTTGGACAAGCCCGGCGGCGAGGCCGGCCGCGGCCACGGTGCCAGGTCCGATGCCGAATCTTGCGTGACCGTCGGCTGGTCCCATGGGCACCGGGACGCCACCGCCGAAATGGATGTCACCGCCGCCGCCGCGCCCACTGCCTGTACCGGAGCCACGGCGCCCGCCGGCAAGTGCAACGGCTTCGGAGGTTGCTACGGCCCGTTGCTTCTGAAGTGCTGCGAGTTCTTCGTTCAGGGCCCTTACATTGGCAGCTGTACCCGCGACCGCTGCGTCGATTTCCGCGAAGCCGCCGATGCTGGTGTTCCGGAAGACGGCCATCTGCTCCGCCACCTTAGCAACGGCAGGCTCGAGACGCCCCAGGCTGCTTGCGAAGGCGTTAACGCCCGTGCCGGAGAAGAGGCCTCTACTCGCCGCCTTGATCGTTTCGAATTCGGCGGTGATCGACCGCGCAAGCTCCAAAACACGTTCAAGCTGGGGAGTCGCCCGATCGACGACGGCGAGCGTCGCCTTAACTTCGTAGGACGTGATCATTCAGCAGCCCTCCTAAAAGCGCGTGGTGACCGGGACTCGCCGCTGGCCGCGACATGCAAAGCGGTTCCCAGGCCATCAGCAATCGCGGGCTCGGCTTCGAGCATCGCGGGACCGATGAACGGGCGCGGCGGGATGTAGGTCGTGCCAATTTCCTGGTATCGCGCGATCGGTGACGTGCTGCCGACGATTGCCACGACACTCGCGGTGGGCACGGCGCGCTCGACCGATGTGCCGATCGAGTCCCGCAGTTCGCCTGTTCGCAGCAGCGGATTGTCCGGTGGTGCGTAGCCGAGGCGCGTCTTCTCCTCGACCGTGCTCGTCGCAAGCGGCGCCCACGCGGGGAACGATCCGATCGCCCCCTGGTATTCGCCGATCTTGTCGCGGGCGATCTCCGCGGCGATCTCAACGCCCTCGTGCGCGGCCGTCATCACCGCGGCGGGGAGGCTGGCTATGCGCTGTTCCAGAAACTTGGGCCATTCAGAAATATCCATTCATCGACTCCAATCACCGAAAGGTCGCATCGCCGGTAAGCTCGCAAGCACTCCGATCCCTCGCAGGTCTCGGGCCATTCCGATCGCGGTGGCGCCGGCGGGCAACTGCGTGGCCAGCGCGAGCGCGGTCCCAGGCATCGCCTTCGCTAGCACGCAGAGCGGGAGGAAGCGATCGCGTGGCAGCTCAATGACCGTTGCTGGGTCGAGAAGCCGTCGCCCACCGGGGAATTCGATCACTTCGCCCATGTCAGTGCTCCTGGGTAATCCTGGGGGGCCAAGCATTGGTCGGTCAGATCGCGCAGCCTGGGAACTTACTGGCGGCCGTGGCGGCGGCGGACTCGAACGATGACAGGAGAGCGGGGATTGCGGCGATCTGCGCCGTCAAGTTCGATACCTGATTTTGAAGCAGCGCGTAGTCGTTTGAAATTTTGGTGTAATCGGCGGCCAGAGCGAGGGCCTGCTGGATGAACGTCGCCGTCTGTGCCGTGCCATGCGTCGCGAGGAGGGCCGCCTGTGCTTGGCAGAAGGTGATCACACTGCCGAGCGTGGCAAGGCCGGCAGCGCTCGCGGGAAGCGTCGCCAGCCCGGTGGCCGCGGCCTGAGACGCCGCCAGTGTTGCAATGTGGTTGGCTAGATCGACTATCGCCGCCTCGAGATCCGCCGCGATCGTTTGGATCGAAGCGAAGTCATTGCTCATCGCGGTGGTGACGGAATTCACCATCAAGACCGCTTCGGTATAAATCGCCTGAAGCTGCGCGCAGGAGGTCGCGCTATTGGCCCGGTTTATCAGCGATGTGAAATACGCCGTGTTCAACGACATGTCGTCCTCAACTTATGTTCGTGATGATGCCTTCTTGCACCGTAACCGTCTGGCCGTTTGATGTTGTGAAGCTCCCCGACGCCCCGTTCCCGGAACTCAGGTTCTCGGTGGCGCTTACGTTGCCGGTGACCTGTATCTGGCCGGTATGCGACCAAGTGCTCGTCTGCGTGTGGATGCCGCCGTCATTAGTGAACTTGAAGAAGGACCCGCTCTTGTGGACCAGCCACGTCTCGCCGGCCGGCACGCCCTGCGGCGGCAAATTGATCAGATCGAAGAGGCGGCCGACGATGATGCCCACCTTTCGACTGTGCTCCTGAAACACCACGAGAACCTGGTCGCCGACGTTCGGAGGCGAGATCAGCCCGAACCCATTACCAACGACAGGGCTGAGTATCGGCAACCATCCGCTCAGCGCATCAACACCATTCCCGGAGCCACCTTCGGGCAGGAACTGCACTTTGGCGGCGTAGAGGGTCGGATGATTGGCGCGGACGATGGCGAGCCTGGGTTCGGCGATGCGGGACCGGATCACCCGCTCGACTAGCTGTTGGATCTGGGCGACGAATTGGGAGTTGCGGAACATCAATTGCTCATTTGCTTGATCGGCCGAAAGTCCGCCGCGCCACCCGGTGAGACGGATGACGCGGCGGTTCGCCACTGCTGCTGAAACAACAGCCCGCGAGGCCCTGGGCGACGGTGCAGTCGGCGACCAGAGAGGCGATTGGTTTCATGACGTAACCTCAGAAGCCACGACGGAGATGCGAGACGGCGAGATACGCGATCGGTAGGTAGCCGCAAGGTCGGTCTGACGTGCGAGGGCCTCATGCCGATCCTCAAGCACGCCCAGCGTGAACTCCGCGATGTCAGCCGCCGATGATCCGCGGTGTCGCAGCTCTGCCATCGCTGCTTCGTACGGTCCGCCATGGTCGGTCGCCCGCTCGTCGAGACCGGCGTCGAGGAGTACCGCCGCCTCATCGCTGGCGATTGCGGGGAGCGCTGCGAGCCGTTTGCAAAGCCGCGCGGCCCATCGATCACCCTGACGAAGTTCGTCGCGCCAGAGCAGCCAATGCCGCGACGCAACGCCAGCGGCTCGCCGTAGGACCTCGCTCGCCCGCGTCATCTCCTCCAATGTTGGTGCGTCGTCACCGAGCAGCGTGTGAAGCTTGGCGGCCAACGCGCTGCGCTCGGCCTCCGCGACTTGCGCTCGCTCCTCGGCCCGTCGGCGTTCCTCCGCGCGTCGAACGTGCTCAAGCTCCATCGCTTCTGCCACCGCTAAACGCAGGCGCCGGCGCCGCATTGCTCGCTCAAGGGCCTGAAATACGTGCCCGGGGCCTGGTGCAAATTCTCGTACCTGCCGGTGGATATCTCTCGCGGCTTCGTGGCCGACGCCAACGGGGTATTCTGCAATCATGTCGAGGACGATACGCATTGCGAGTCCAGGGTCGTTCAATCTGCTCATTGGGAAGGGTGCAAACACGACCTTCGTGGTCTCGCCCGCTTCCTCGGTCGTGGCGGGCTGCATGTCCTGCCTCAGTTTTGAGATGACGATCGCCAGCTGTGGCGCCGGAATGAGCTCCGAATCAGGGCCGACGTAGCGCGAGATTTCCATCGGGCTGGCGACTACCATGGCAAGGCGATCAATCGCCTTCCAGGCAGTCGGCGGATCGACTTGGGCAAGCGCGTTCATGACGCTTTCCTTTCGGACATCGCGGCGTCCACTAGGCCGCTCATGTTTTGATGGGTAGGTCCTGAAGGAGCGCCGCCGTGGCCAATGATGAGGCTCGGCGCTGCCGGTTGGTCGGTCCACCGCTCCTGATTTAACCAGGTGGCCGGGTTGCACCATTTTTGATCGGCGGGCTTGGTGGCGATGTACCGGCGCAGTCCGGAAAGGAGCTCGGCTGCGGAGGTTTTCTTCAGGGCGGCGCGATAGGCCTTCCGAGCAACGGGCTTGGCAACCTGGTGTGGCTGTTCCGTCCACCAGGAATCAAAACCCTCATCTTCGTGCGCGCCGGGTATTAGGTCGGCGGTCCTAGGTCCTGGTCCCTTCCTAGGTCCTAGGTCCAACGCCGAAGCCTCGCGAGGTTTCGCGACCATTCGAGAGGTTTCAACGAATTCCGGAATTCGTGACTGGCTCGGTTTATCGATCTTCTGATGTTTCAACCAGTTGGGCACATCAACATAAGTATTGCTGTCAACTTCGTAGCGACGAAGGCAACCCTCGCTCTCAAGTTCGGTCAACCAGACTTCGATCAGCGCTGGAGCGTCACTGTCGTAGGGGTAGAGAAGGCTCGCGAGCAGTCGCGAGGATGCGCGAGCCCTCCCGGAATCGTCGCAGATGGTCCACAGGAGAATGAAAAGAAGACGCGCCTCGCGCGACACGCGCCCCATGCTTTCTGATTGGGGAAACTCCGGCTTTATCGTTCGGATGCGTGCCATGGGCAGCCTCCGCGCATGGCCAGCTCAACGTCGAGCCATCGAACGATCGGCCCCAAACGGCAGCGCTCCTCACGGGTCAGCGGCTCCTCGGCTTCGATCCGCGGATTGATCGTAAGAAGAAAGATTGCATCCGCAGTCGGTATGGCCTTGAGGAATTCCAGGCCCAGCAGGACGCGCCGCCATCCGTCCTGCGGCTCAGGGATGATCACGCGATCCCAACCGCCAAGCGCTTCTGCCAAAGAGTTCGCGCCATTCGCAGCGGCTGCTCGTATGTCCGAATGCGACGACGACAGGCTCTGCAAAAGTGATAGCAGCAGGAACCGCGGTCGTTTCCTTCGGATTTCTTGAACTTGTTCGAGTGCTGAGGTATGCTGCGTGCTGTCAGGTTGATCAAAGCGATTTGGAAGGGCGGCCCCGCGAAGGTCGCCTTTTCGTTTGGGCGGTGGACCGCGCATCACGCCACCTGTGCCTGGGGCGCTTTGATACCGGACCTCGATTTTGCCGCACGCTCTTCGAGCCAGGCCGCGATCTCGGATTTCAACCATCCGACGCGGTTCGGGGATATCTGACGCCGGCGCGGAAACCAGCCAGCGCGTTCGCCGCGCCAACGAGTCGACCTGCTCAAGCTTGTGATCTTGGCGACCTCGGCCTCACCGAGGATTTCGTCGTTCATATTGCCCTCGTGTCATTGCGAACCACCGCGCCCTATGCGCTGGCAGTGCATGTCACGAGGATGTGCTCGTCGGGATTGATCGTCATCACCGCATGTGCCGAAAGCGCCGCAGGAAAACGCGGCCTGCGGCACTTTCGGCTATTGCGATGCCGAAAGCCGCTCCACGAGGGGGCGCACGATTCTTTGAATTGTGTCGTCGCCATAGCCGGGAGCGTTGGGGTGAACCCCGAGATCGCTGAGTAGTCGCTTTATGAACGCCGGCCACTTAATGGTTTTTCCCGGGATTAGTGGCTTGGGCAACTCGAACAGCCGTTGGGCGGTAGTTTCAATCTCCTGACGTCGCTGACGGGCAGCCTCCTGATTATGTAGGGAGCCCGCATTGGGGGCCGATCCTATTACCCTCTGCTCTCCCGCACTGGATTCACGTTGCGTTGTCGGCGAGGCACCTGCCCTGGGCGGCCGACGCGCTGATGCGATATCTATAACCGTCGATGAAGACTGCGGCGCGGGTTCTCTGACCACCGTAAGTCGCGGTACCTGCCGCGGACGAGCTTCTCCGGCGTCCGCGATGGATGTCAGACGCTGAGCTGCCTTTATGGCGCCGCCGCGCTTGCGGTAAATGCTGAGGTGGCTGTACGAAATATCAGCACCCCGAGCGGAGCCATGATTAAAATCGATCTTCAAGTTGTCCCACTTTTCAGCCGGCACTATCTCGAATAGATCTTGAACAGCATCCCGCTGAGCGACGGCGAAAAGCTGCTGGTTCCGAAGCTGGCTATGGAGCGACTCGTCTATCTGCGTGAGGAGATTTCGAACGGTCGGGTTATCGGCGTAGTAGTCGTCCGAGACCGCTTCAGCGACCTCATGCGCGTGCACCGCCAACGGCGCTAGAAGAGTGTCGGCCATGAATGGGAGTTCGGTGCCAGAAGGCATGTAATGCGGTGGTGGTCTCCAACCAAGATCGATAAGCGCTCGGGCAAGGGGGGTCTTCAGACTTGGCGCAAACTCGAAGCGCGCGATCTTCGGGTCCAGTCCCCGTTCGGAACTCATTTGCGCCTCCGCTGGCAATCCGCATGGTGGCCGCGGCGGAAACCGGTGCGGAAACCGGCTTGTCGGGTGCCCCCTATCCGCCGCAGTTCGATTAGGCTGTCGCTCGTGCGATGGACACGACGTTACCGTCGGCTGGCTTCGCGATCATCGACAGTAGCAGGTCTTCCCACTTCGTGAGCGCGTCGCGCTTCTCATCGAGATATTCGAACCGGTCGTAGATATCGGTTACGTCGGTCTTTCGGACCTTGGTATGGTTGAGAATCTTCTTCTTGATCTGCTGTGGAACCTTGAGCTTGCCCAGATACGTCGTCACGGTCCGTCGCAGGTCGTGCGGCGTGAAGTGTTCGATGGTGAGGTGCTTGCGGATCTTCACCATACGGTCTTCGATGAAGTTGCGCGTAAGGTGAGCGTCGGCCTTGGCCGGCGACTGGAACACATAAACGTCACCCTTGCCACGAGCTTTGCGCATCAACCGGAGCAGCTCTGCGGCCGACGAGGTCAGGGGGATCACGTGCTCAAGGCGATTCTTAGAATGGTCGCCTGGGATCGTCCAAACGAGATCATCCTCAAGGTCGAGGTCCGACCAGCGCATACGCACGACTTCCATTTCGCGCTGCGCCGTCAGCGCCATGAGCTTGAAGGCGGCTATGCCGCGCTCGCCCAGGTCAGCAGCATGGAGCGCGGCCCAGAAGGCCTTGATCTCGGCCGGCGCCAGATAACGACTTCTTCCGGTCACTTCGCCCGGCTTCTTCAGTCGCGCGGCAGGGTTGGAGGCAGGCGTGTCCCTCGTCTCGATGGACCAGTTGAACATCTTCCGAACCACTTCCAGGGTATGGTTGGCCTTGATCGTGGCGCCCCGCTCGATGATCGGCTGCAGAATGTCTCGGACGTCCTGGCGGGTGACGTCGGCCACCTTCTTGCGGCCGATCAGCGGCAGCACCTCGCGGTTAAGAATCTGGTTGTCCTTAAACCATGAGCGCTTCTTCACTTTCGCGTGCAGCTCGATATACAGCGTGGCGAGGTCCTGGACCGTCTCTGACTTGGAATGAAGGGCCTTCTTCTCCGTGGCCGGATCGAGACCCTTCTCCGCCTTGCGGATGGCCTCACGGGCCGCGTCCCTGGCGTCGGCCAGGCCGGTACCGGGATGGGTGCCAAGTTTCAGCCGGCGCTTCACACCGTTGTATCTGTACATTACAACCCAGGTTCGGGCGCCTCCGAGAGACACCCTCATCCCAAACCCGGGGAGCAATTCGTCCCAGTAATCAACCTGGCCCGAGCTAGGAACCGGGGGTAAACTTCGAGCGGTGAATTTGAAACTGGCCATGGCGGCCCCGATTGCGACGATCTAGGTACCACATAGGTACCACAGATGCTAAACAGTGTGAACAAAGATGAAACACCGAAGAACGCGATTTACGCCTTTAGAACCTAGACTTTCAGACATTAGAGGTTTCATCTCGTTCCACACCTGTTCACGGCGTAAACGCCCTACGGAGGTTCGAGTCCTCTCCTGGGCACCACTTTGGGCCCCCCGCGCTGTGCTGGCCGGGGTTCCCGCGGAAAATGGGTAATATGGCCAACCGCGTTCACCGTGGCGATCTTCCCACAACGGTCAAGTTCGCCGGCAGCGTCGCCGTCGACACCGAGACCATGGGCCTTCGCCTCGACCGGGATCGGCTCTGCGTCGTGCAACTTTCCGCTGGCGATGGCGATGCCCATCTTGTGCAGATTCTACCGGGACAACCGGCGCCCCATCTGACGGCGGTGCTCGGCGATCCGGGCCTTCTCAAGATCATGCATTTCGCCCGCTTCGATCTGGCCATGCTGCAGAAATATCTGAATGTCCGCTGTACGCCGGTATTTTGCACGCGGACGGCCTCGCGGCTGGTGCGCACCAACACCGACAAGCATGGACTCAAGGATCTGTGCAAAGAGTTGCTCGGCGTTGAAATATCCAAGCAACAGCAAAGCTCCGATTGGGCAGCCGCCGCTCTGACGCCCGAGCAGATCGAATATGCCGCCGCCGACGTGCTTTATCTTCATCGTCTGAAAGCGGAGATGGAGCGTCTTCTCGTCCGCGAGGGACGCCGGGACCTGGCGGAAGCCTGCTTCCGGTTTCTGCCTGATCGTGCCGCCCTCGACGTGGCCGGATGGGCGGACGAGGATATCTTCGCCCACTAATTCCGCGCGGGCCGAAATTGGCCTTATCTCATTGTGACATTTAGGAAATACTTGGCCGTAATCATGCGGGGGGTGGGCCGTCGTGGTTGACCCCTGCCCATGGTCGGGTGATATTGGCGCCGCCTTCCGGGTTTGGCCCGGAAATTGCTTGTAAACCAATCACGGCGTAGTCTCAAACCCATGGCCAAGACCTCCCGCGTCGCCAAGGATGCCCCACCTCAGCCTGCGCCGGTCTCTGCGGCCGGGGGCAGGGCTGCGGCCGATCTGGCTGCTGGGCGGCGGGTCATGGCTCAAGCCCGTGCCGGGATTGCCGCCTTGGAGGAAAATCTCGGCGCTGCTTTTCTCGCCTGCCTCGATTTGATCGGCGGCATCAGCGGCCGGGTGATCGTGTCCGGCGTCGGCAAAAGCGGTCATGTGGGCCGTAAAATCGCCGCCACGCTGGCGTCCACCGGCACCCCGGCGTTTTTCGTTCATGCGGGCGAGGCAAGTCATGGCGACTTGGGCATGATCGCTGCCGGTGACGCGGTGCTGGCGATTTCCAATTCCGGCGAGGCCGCCGAATTGCGCGACCTGATCGCTTATACCCGGCGTTACGGCATTCCCCTCACCGCCATCACCAGTCGCGCGTCATCGACCCTGGCCCAATCCGCCGACTGTGTGTTGGTGCTTCCCGACGTGGCCGAAGCCTGCCCCCTGGGTCTGGCGCCGACCACCTCCACCACCATGACGCTGGCCCTCGGCGACGCCATTGCCGTCGCACTGCTCGAACGTCGCGGCTTTACCGCCGACGACTACAAAGTGTTCCATCCGGGCGGCCAACTCGGCCGCAAGTTGTTCAAGGTCGACGAGCTAATGCACGTGGGCGCGGAACTGCCCTTGGTGAAGCCGGCGACTCCCATGGCCGACGTGGTTCTGACCATGACCCAGAAGACCTTTGGCGTTGCCGGGGTGGTCGACGATGCCGGCCGCCTTATGGGCATCGTCACCGACGGCGATCTCCGGCGCCATATGCGGGACTCGACCGGTGATCTGTTCGCCCTGACAGCGGTCGATGTCATGACCAAGACGCCGAAGACTACACGGCGCAGCTTACTGGCTGCCGAAGCCTTGCGGCGCATGAACGAAGCCAAGGTCACTTGCGTTTTCGTCGTGGAGGATGAAATTCCCGTCGGTATCCTGCGCCTGCACGATATCCTTCGTGCCGGGGCCGTATGACCGTGGACAGCGGCAAAGTGACGCCGGCGAAGGACCAGCCCTCCAGCCAGGTATCCGGCCACGTTCACAGTGACGTTCTGTGGCAGCCGCGCGAGGTTTCGGCCAAGGCATCCGTTGCCCAATACAGCCGTTTCGTTGGCCGCATGAAAATCGCCCTGCCGGTTGTGGCCGGGTTGATTCTTCTTCTCGTTCTGCTGCTGCCGCAATTTCGCGCCGAGAACGAACGCTTTCGCGTCGGCGTGAAAACATTGACCGACATCACCAGCGATACCCTGAGCATGATCAACGCGCGCTATGTGGGGACCGACGATCAGGGACGGCCCTATGCGATCACGGCCGCCTCTGCCCGCGAGCGCTCGAGTGCGGACAAGGCCATCGATCTCGTGTCGCCGAAAGCTGATCTGATCACGGGTGACGGGAATTGGCTCAAGGTGTCGGCGACAACCGGTGTCTATGACCGCAACCTGCAGGTGCTCGATCTTGCTGGGCAAGTCGATGTTTACCAGCAGCAGGGATATGAGGTGCACTCCACCGCGGCTCATGTGTCGATCAAGGACCGCTCGGCCACGGGGGACCAGCCGGTCTCGGGCAAGGGCTCATTCGGCACCATCGCCGCCGCCGGTTTTTCCATCACGGGAAACGGCACGATGGTGAACTTCACCGGGCCGGTGACTCTGGTATTGAACGGTCACCGCAACCACGTACCGCCGGCCAACGCCGATGCGAAAACCACATTGCCGCCTGACGCGGAGCACAAGCCATGAGTCGTTTTCGGAATTCCAAGTGGCTTGTCGCCACGACCCTCGCAGGTTTTTTCGCAAGCGTGTGGTGCGATGGCGCGGGCGCCCAAAGTTTGACGTTTAACTCCAAGAATTCAGACGACCCCATTACGGTGACGGCCGAGAAGGGCCTCGAATGGCAGCAGAACGAAAAACGTTTTGTCGCCCGCGGTAACGCAAAGGCGGCGCAAGGCGACGTCAATGTGGTGGCCGACGAACTCACGGCTTATTACCGCGACAAGGCAAACAAGCCGTCCTCGAGCAAACCGTCGGCCGATACGCCACTGCCCGACGCGGGGAAAGACGCCGCCCCGGCGGCGGATGCGACCGGTGACAAGATCGACAGTAGCGAGGTTTACCGCGTCGATGCCATCGGCCACGTGACCATCACGTCCGCCTCCGATGTGGCGACGGGCACGGCCGCCGTGTACGATTTCGACAAGGCCGTGCTGGTGATGCAAGGCGACCCCGTGGTCCTGACGACCAGCGACGGCACGGTGACGGCCCATCGTACCTTGCAGTACTGGTCGAATCAAAAAGTCGCCGTGGCCGAGGGCGATGCGCTGGCCGTCGATGCGGACAAGACATTGGGTCGCCGGCTGAAGGCGGATCGTCTCACCGCATACTTCCATGATGACAGTACGGGATCTTCCAAGGCCAAGCCTGCAGCGAAGCCGGTAGCCAAGGCGGGCTTGAATTCCGCGAGCGGGCGACGCGATATCTCTTACATTCTCGGCGCCGGCGACGTGGTGCTCACCACCAAATCGGAGATCGTCCGCGGCGATCGCGCCAACTACAATGTGGACAGCGGCATTGCCACCGTCGATGGCGCCGTGAAGATGACCCGCGACAACAGCCAGCTGAACGGTGGTTTCGCGGTTGTGAATGTGAATAGCGGAGTCAGCCGCCTTTACGGCAGCGCGGCTGAGGCCAAGATGCCCGCGGGACTCAAAGAGCCGACGCGGGTCAAGGCGCTGCTTGCCCCCACGCCGCGCAGTGCCGATGCTCCATCCCCACCATCCAAGGAACCCTAATGGCGCCCGACACTCATACGCATCCGCCCGGCGGTGCCGGCGCCAACGGTCGCGGGGCTGCCAGTCCCACGACGGGTCTTGTCGTGATCGGACTGGGCAAGACCTTCAAGGGCCGGCCTGTTTTGCGCGACGTGAGCCTCAGTGTGCAACGGGGCGAGGCCGTCGGCTTGCTCGGACCCAACGGCGCGGGAAAGACCACGTCCTTCTACTGTGTCACCGGCCTGATCAGCCCCGATCGCGGCAAGATCATGCTCGACGGTCAGGACATCACGCCCTTGCCTATGTATCGCCGCGCCCGCCTTGGCATCGGCTATCTGCCCCAGGAGGCGTCGATCTTTCGCGGCATGACCGTGGAAACCAACATCCGCGCCGTCGCCGAGGTGGTTGAGCCGGACAAAGCCGCCCAGGATGCGCTGGTCGACGCGTTGTTGCAGGAATTCTCCATCGCTCACCTCCGCCGCTCGCCCGCTTTGGCCTTGTCCGGCGGCGAACGCCGCCGATGCGAGATCGCCCGTGCGCTTGCGTCGCGTCCCAGCTTCATCCTGCTCGACGAACCGTTGGCCGGAATCGATCCCATTGCCGTCGGCGAAATCCGCGAGATGGTGTCCCATCTGAAGGATCGCGGGCTTGGCGTGTTGATTACCGATCACAACGTTCGCGAGACGCTCGACATTATCGACCGGGCTTACATTCTCCACGAAGGCGCGGTCTTGTTCGAGGGCCGGCCGTCGGAAATCGTCGCCCACGAGGGTGTCCGCCGGGTTTACCTGGGAGAGCGATTTAGTCTTTGAGGTCTCGCAAGTGTCGCGATTTCAAAGTTCGCCAGATCATGCAGCAGTCGCCGATGCGAACTTTGGAATCAAACGAGTGATCTGAACCATGGCGCTTTCGCCCCGTCTCGACCTTCGCCAATCCCAAAGTCTCGTCATCACGCCTCAGTTGCAGCAGGCGATCAAACTTCTGCAACTGTCGTCTGTTGAGCTCGACGCTTATATCGCCCAGGAGCTGGACGCAAACCCGCTGCTTGAAGTCGATGATAGCGGGGATGGCAGCGCGCTCGCTGAATCCGCTGGTAACAGCGACGAGCGTGTGGGGGACGAGGCTGTGCTGGTCGACGCCGTCGACGGTCAGGACGAGCGTCCGCTCGATATCGCCCAAGACGTTGTCGACAACGACCCGGCTCTTTCCGACGATGGTCTCGATGCCCTGGCTCCCGCGGACACCGTCGGTGCCATGGCCGATACCTGGTCGGGGGCGGGCGGGTTTGAAGGCGCCGCGCCCGATTTCGACCGCAACGTTGCCGAAGCGCCGGATCTGCGGAGTCATCTTCTCCAGCAGCTCAATCTTTCGATTCACACACCGGCGGAACGATTCATCGGCCTCTTTCTCATCGATCAATTGGACGAGAGCGGATACCTCGCCATCGATCTGGAAGAGGCGGCGGAACATCTCGGCACCGATGCCGCGACAGTGCTTGGGGTGCTCAAGCAATTACAGCGGTTTGACCCGCCGGGATTGTTCGCCCGCGACTTGCGCGAATGCCTTCGTCTGCAACTGGAGGATCGCAACCGCTATGATCCGGCCATGGCGGCATTGATCGATCGGCTTGACCTTCTGGCCGCGCGCGACATGCGCAAGCTGCGTGATATCTGTGGCGTCTCGGCCGAGGACCTGCGCGACATGGTCGCTGAAATCCGCGCGCTCGATCCTAAACCCGCGCTCAAGTTCGAGCGCGCGATCGAGCAGACCGTCGTGCCCGACGTGATCATGACCGTGCAGCAGGGCGGCGGTTGGCGCATCGAATTGAACCCGCAATGCCTGCCGCGGGTGCTGGTCAATCACGGCTACTATGCCGAGGTCTGCCGCAACGGCTCGAAGGCCGACAAAAGCTTCATGTCCGATCGGTTGCAGACCGCGAATTGGCTGGTAAAGGCCTTAAACCAACGCGCCGAAACGATCCTCAAGGTGGCGATTGAACTGGTGAAACAGCAAACGGCATTCTTCCATCACGGCATTTCCCATTTACGTCCCTTGGTGCTGCGCGACGTGGCTGAGGCCATTGAGATGCATGAAAGCACGGTCAGCCGCGTTACAACCAACAAGTATATCGCCACGCCACGCGGCGTCTTCGAACTGAAATATTTTTTCACGCAAGGCTTGCCGTCCTCGAGCGGTGCCGAGGCGCACTCCGCGGCATCGGTGCGGCACAGGATCAAGGTCCTGATCGACGGCGAACCGCCGACCGGGATTCTTTCCGACGATCGGATCGTGGAACTTCTGCATGGTGAGGGTATTGAGGTCGCGCGCCGGACCGTCGCCAAGTACAGGGATGCCCTTAATATTCCGTCGTCCGCCCGCCGCCGCCGGGAAAAAATGGCGGAACATCAAGGCCATTAGCATTGTTAAAGCGGTTGGTTGGCGACGCCGGAGTCGCCTTGACTTCACCCTGGACCGCGCCTATGTTCCGCCACCTTTTTTATGGGCCATGCCGCCCGCCGGTCTTTCAGGTTATGCGGTTCGGCGGCTCAGCATCGGGCATCAATGCAGGACTTACTGCTGACGGGGTTGCAACCCCGCGTGTTCGTCCCGGACTAACGTACGCGCCCGAAGGGGCAGCGCCGGGTCCGGTCTTCAAACTTTTCCAAACTGTCGGGTCGCAGCGATGCGTATGAGCGTTTAATGGAAATCAGAGACATCCTTCAGCCCGAAGCGGTTCTTTCGGGCCTTAAAGTCGCCAGCAAGAAGCAAGCGCTTCAGGAAATGGCGCGTCAGGCGGCGGTTGTCACCGGCGTCAATGAGAAGCGGATTTTTGAAACGCTTCTCGAGCGCGAACGGCTGGGCACCACGGGCGTGGGAAACGGCATTGCCATCCCTCACGGCAAATTGTCGGAGCTGGATCGGCTGTACGGCGTGTTTGCCCGTCTCGACAAACCGATTGATTTTGATGCCATCGACGAACAGCCGGTCGACCTTGTGTTTCTGCTGCTGGCACCGGAAGGTGCCGGGGCCGATCATCTCAAGGCGCTAGCACGGGTTTCCCGCTTGCTGCGCGACGCACCCACCTGCGAGAAATTGCGCGGTGCCAAGACCTCCGATGGTCTGTATCTGCTTCTGACGCAATCCGAGGCACAGGCCGCTTAAACAAAATCGATGGCCTCCCGCCGCACGGCAAAATACCTTATGGTAGGCATGCGTGCGTGCCGCCCGCAGACAGCCATGGAGGCCTGGCCATGATTCGCCGCCTTGCCATCATCGTGAGCGTTTCAGCGATCACAACTGTGTCCGTGGCCGCGCGCGCCCAATCCGTATCGTCGTCGGCCGGCGGCGCGGCAAGCAATCCCATGCTGGCCATCTGCAGCGGCTTTCTGGCGCAGGGCGCAGGCAGCGTGTCCGGCGATAAGTCCAAGCTGTGCAACTGCCTGGTTCGCGACACAAGCACCAAGCTCAGTACGTCCGACATGGAAGCTTACGCCCAGGCCAGTCTCAACAGCCAGACGCCGCCCAAGGATGTCATGGACAAGGTGATGGCCATCGCCACGAGCTGCCTGCAGGAAGCGCAATAGTCGTTGGGTCCTACCCCGCCCGGCCCATGCGGAAAGCCAAGGTGAAGTGGTGGCCGGTTGATGAGACCGGCGCATCGTTTTCGATGTAGGGCGTGAAGCGCCATTTCCGGAAGCTTTCGAGCGCGGCGGAATCGAACACATTGGGCGGCGTTGCCTTGGACACGCGTGCCCCGACGGGCTTTCCGTCTTCGTCGAGATCGAACGCGATCTCCACGTCACCTTCGACGTGTTGCCGGTAAAGATCGGGCGGATAGTCGGTGTCCGCCTTGTAGGTTGGCTGGGGCTCCTTGCCCGAGCCCATGCCGACGGCCTTGGCAATAATGACGGTCTGGTCGATGGCCGTGGATGAGTCGCCGCTTTCCTGCGCGAGTTTGATCAAAAGCGTGCGATGCGACTGAAGTTTTTTCTCGGACTGGCCGGCGTTGCTACGTAACGCCAGTTCCTGTTTCAGGGCGCGCATCGCGCCTTGCGCGTTATGCAATCCCAGTTGGTTTTCGGATATGGCCTGCGCGAAGTACAAGGTATCCGGGGCGGTGTCGCCCATGACCTTGCGCGCGAGCGCGAAGCCCTTTTGCGATACGTCCAGGCCCTTGGTGAAATCCTTGGCGCCGTAGAGATCCTGGACCTGCATCTTCAGGCCTTTGACTTGACGCTCCGCATCGTTGTCACAGGCCGTGAATGACAAAAGCAGCGCCACGGCCAATATGCCCGCCATGGCGCGCATAACAGCCGGTCGCGTGGCATCCCAGGTTTTCGTAGCAGCCATGGCACGTCCTCCTGCGTCCCATCAGCGTTGCTGCAAAACCTTAAGAATCCCACCACATTTGGCCGGAATCGGCCGGTTTTCCCGGCCATCGGGCCAAGGCGGCATGATTTTAGGCCTATGACGGTGGTACTCTCGGTACCTCCGTCTTCGGCGTTGAGACGCGGGATTTGCCGCGCCGCCCATTGGGATATATCCCACGAGACTTGGTCATGCGCCCGCGATTGGGGTTGGAAAAATGGCGGAATTTGTTACAAATCGTGCTCCGCCTGTTCCCGATGTTCGCCAGACGAAGTCTGGGCTGAACGCGTGGGCGGTGGGGTATTAGAGCGGGCTGCAGAAGGCGGCCGGGGGTACGACGGTGGCGGGTCGGGTCGCATACGAGGTACAGATCTACGACAAGGGGCATTGGGCCATTAATGAGCTCATGCCTAGCGAGGAATCGGCGCGCCAAAAAGCCAAGGATCTCCTTGCCCTGAAACACATTGTCGGCGTGCGGATCGTCAAGGAATCGCACTTCGCCTCGGACAGCCGCCGCGAGACCGAAATCTTCAAGGAGATGAAGCAGGCCGAGAAGGACGACGATCTCTCCGTCCAGCCGATCGACAGCGCGCCGGTTTGTGATCGCATCACCGACTATTACAAGACGGCGGCGCGGGTCACCATCGGGCGGCTGTTTTCCAAGTACGTGGAAAAGTTCGAGCTGACACCGCTCGAATTGCTTCACAGTGCTTCCAATCTAAAGCGCATTATCAATCTCGACACACTTGTCCCTTCCGCGGTCGACAAGGTCGCCGCACTTCAGGCGCGCACCACCGGCGAGGACACGCGCAAGCGTCGCGAGGTTCTGTTCGCCGCGATCGACACGCTGGCCAAACGTGCACGCGAGGCCGAGGGCAAGCCCGTCGCGGAACTCAAGGGTTCGACGCTTGACGCAGTCCTTGCGCGCATTGATGCCAAAGTCGCCGATCCCGATGAGCGTCAGTTCCTCGCCAACATGGCGCTGGTCAAGGTATCGCTCAACTGGCAGGGCTGGATCGGCAAGATATCGGGTCTATTGCCGCTGGCACGCTCGGAGCAGGACGAGCGATCCCTGGCCATGGTCGACGAGATGATGGCCGATATCCTTATGGCGCGCACGGTCATTAAGGATGTGATCGGCATCTCCAAACACATGGGCGATGGGATCATGCGCGTCCTCGACCTGATCCACGGCAAGTGCGTGCCCACGAAATTCGCCGCGGTCGAATTGGTGTCATTGCTCAATACGCTATTCGCCGAGGACAAACTTCCGCGATCCAAGGCGGCCCTGTTCGACCGCGTCGCACGCGACCTGAAGGGCCCGGTTCGACTTACCAGCAGCGAGGAAATCGGTCCCGACAAGGACTTCTTTGTCACACTCCTCGATCGCCTCGTGACCGACCATGGCGTCATTGGCGGCAGTCTCATCGCCAACGGCCTCGCCGAACGGTGGGCGCGTATGAATAACGTCGGTGGTGTCACCGGACGCAAGAAGGCGATCGAGGGCATATGCGGGCTTGTAAAATCCGGCAAGCATAAGTTCGTCTATCTCCTGTCCCTCTATGACAACAAGGCCGAAGCGGAAGTGCGCGGTTCGATCGAAGTGCATATTCGCGCATTGGTCCAGCAGTTCGACACCATCCGAAAGGTCGCACCTGAGGCGCGGACGGAGAAGACGCGTTTGCAGGAAACCGCCGCCATCCAGCGCCTGGTGCTGGACTCGTTGCTTGAAGACCGCTTCAAAATACCGCTCGCCAATGCGTTCGACGCGTTGGTCTCGGAGTACATTATTTCCGAGAACGTGATTCAACGCCTGGACGACAGCAAGCTTTCGTTCCGCGACCGTGCCCTGCGACTGGTGAGCTTTGCGTCCTCCGGCGTGCTGACCGTTGGCAAAGCGACCGCCATCACCCGCGACGCTGTCGTGAACTATCTGCGGCGCAAGGATTTCATCACCGAATTTACCGACGGCATCGCCGATCCCGCCGACAAGGAAAAGGCGATCAAGGATTTCTACACGCTGCTCGCCCGCACCGGCTTCGATATGAAGGGCTAGGACGCTTTCCGGTTACTGCGCACCTGAAAACGTCCCGTGGCGCAGATGCTGCTCCAGTGCCTGCTGGAGATCAAAGCCCGGCTCCCGGCTCAGCGCCGCTTCCGCCGCGGTACCTAGGGCCGCACCATTGGCGAGGGCCTCGATCAGATCCGCGTCGCCTTCGGATATACGCCGCGTGACCACATGCATTCCCGGCCGTGAGACCAGCGCGCTTTCGCCCATGGACATGTCGATGTGCGGCACCTCGGCATTTTCCGGTTGATTCATCTCCCAGATCGTCACGATGGGAAATGACGACCGGATCAATCGCGCGGCCGAATGCAGGTGGAAGCAAGCTTCGCCGATCCGTTCCCCATGTCGTGTCAATTCCGCCGGATCCAACTGGGGCGCATCGGCGGCAAAATAACTTTCGCTGCGCGCCCACTCCAGCCGTGCCACGTCGGGCAGGTAGGGCAGGTGATGTTCCTGGCTTGCGACGGTTATGAACGCCGGGAAAGCGCTGCCGTAAATCGAAAGCTGCGGCGCGCGCGGCGGCTCTGCCGCGATGAACATGCGCGCCAACGCGTCGAAGAAAGCCGGTCCGACGATACGTTGCACCGCCGGAAATGCTGCTGCGAGAACCTCGGCAAGGCTTGCCTGTACGGTGTTGCGATAAATCTCGATGCGCGCCGCCGCTATGCCGCGTGGCGCGGCGACCTGGATGCCAAGCACGCCGTCGTCGGTCCCTAGGACGGCGGCGCGAAACTCCCGCTGTAGTTCAAGCAACACGGCGTCCACCCCCATTCTCATGGGTGGAGAGTATGGCCTGGGCCTGTACGGCTTCGCCGAGCAGCACCGGCAGTTCCGGCACGTCAAGGTCCCATTCAATCAATGTGGGCCGGGGGCCCAGGCGCGCCACGGCGTACCGGTAAAGCGTCCAGACGTCCTCGCAAACCAACGTGCTGTGAGTGTCGATAAGAACGCGGTCATCATCGCCGCCCGTGATGCTGTGACCAGCGAGGTGAATCTCTCCTACCGCTTTTGGCGGAACCTCATCGATGTAGGCGCGGGCGCTGTCGAGCACGTCACCGCCATCACAGGTGTTGGTGGCCGTGACGTAGATGTTGTTGACGTCCAGCAGCAGTCCGCAGCCCGCACGTGTGACCAGGGCGTTGAGAAAGTCGGCCTCACGCATGGTTGAGGCGGGAAAGGTCAGATAGGCGGAAGGATTTTCCACCAGGATCGCCCGGCCAAAAGCCGACTGTGCGCGGTCGACGTTGCGGCAGACGGTGTCAAGAGTTGTGGGCGTATAGGGCAGGGGCAGCAGATCGTTGAGATAGTCGCCGCCGGTCACGCTCCACGACAGGTGCTCGGAGACCAGCCCCGGATTCAGCCAACCATACAGTGTGGCGAGACGCTCCAAGTGACCCTGATCCAGACCTTCGGCCGAGCCCAGGGACAGACCCACCCCATGACAACTGAGGGGATACCGCTCGGCGATGGCCGCGATCATGGCGCGGCGCGGCCCACCGGCACACAGGAAGTTCTCGCTGTGGATCTCAAGCCAGGGGACGGTCAGTGCCGTTCCGGTGTCTTGGTTCGCCAGGGTAGGCATGTGCCGGGTTCGCAGCCCGATCCCGGCGGCGGCGGGGATAGGCCCGGCGTTGCCTGCCATGCCGGGCGTCGTCCCTGGTATCGGTTGTTCTCCCATCCCGATTGCCTTCAGCCATGTTGCTTCCCACAGAGTTAGCATAGTCCCGCTGCCGGCGGACGTTCGACGCCATTTATCCGATTGCCAAAATTTTCTTGTCACAACGGGCCAGCCTGGCTCGTCTTATGGGGTCGACACAGGAATGTTGCTCAGGAGGTAAAATGCTATTTCGGATCATCGCGGGCCTGCTTGGCGTGTTCTACACCGCCAATGGATTTCATATGCTGACGGCACCGGAAGCCTGGTTCATGGCCACACCCGGCGCGGCCGCCACCGGGCCGTTCAACCCCCACTTTGTAATGGATGTAGGTTTTGCCTTCCTGGCGGGTGGCCTTGCTTTTCTGGCTTTTGCGTGGCGGCCCAATTTGAAGCTCATCGCATTGGGGGCGTCGGGCTTCATCGTGTTCCACGCACTGTTTCACCTTTCGGATTTGTTCCAAGGCCATATGGATCGCGCGGCGGTCGCCGTGGCCATCGCGGTGCCGGCGTTCCTCGGCCTCGTCATCACTTGGCCGCGCAAAGGAGAAGTCTAATGTTCAGATTCCTTGTCCAGCGTATGATCACCGCCTTCGAGAAGCGCTATGACTACGATGCAAGTTATCTTAGGGCGATGTACGATATCTCGCCGGTTGCGTTCCGAAAGTTCGGGGCCGTGACCAAGCTCGCTGCGCATCGTGAGGTCGTGCCCGTCGCCGCATCCTATGCTGCCAAGCTCGTAGGTACGCTGATCGAAGATTGTGGGCCTTGTACGCAGATTGTCGTCAACATGGCGCGTGAGGCAGGGATGAACGATGCGCAGATCGAGGCAGTATTGAAAGCCGACCTTGACGCGATGGCGGCGGATACCGCGCTCGGGTTCCGCTTTGCCACAGCGATTGTGTCAGGGTCGGCGGACGCGGACGAAGCGCGCCAGGCGGTGCGTGCGCGGTGGGGTGAAAGGGGTGTTGTCGATCTCACCTTCGCGCTGCAGGGAAGCCGCATCTACCCGATGGTCAAGGCTGGTCTCGGCTTCGCCACGGCGTGCCAGCGGATTAGTGTTGGCTCCAGGGCTGTGGATATCATCGGTCGGGCCGCATGAACGCGAATGTCGATCCGCTGGCCCCGTATCGCGGGCGACTGCTGGGTCTTGCCTATCGCATGCTCGGCAGTCGCGCCGACGCGGAGGATGTGTTGCAGGACGCTTATCTGCGTTTTCGCGACTCCCGCGCCGTGGAAAAGCCGGAAGCGTTTCTGACCACCATGGTCACGCGGCTTTGTCTCGACCGCCTGAAGAGTGCCCGTGCCAAACGTGAAGTCTACGTCGGTCCATGGCTGCCTGAACCCGTCCTCGATACCGAAGCATTGTCTCCCGAGGCGGCGACGGAACTTGCCGACGACCTTTCCTTCGCGTTGCTGCTGGCGCTGGAGCGGCTTTCGCCGGCCGAGCGGGCGGCGTTTTTGCTGCACGATGTCTTCGATGCTTCGTTCTCCGATGTTGCTGCCATCCTGGACAAGAATGAGGCGGCTTGCCGCCAGCTGGCGGCGCGGGCGCGGAAGGCCGTGCGCGGTTCGCGGCCTGCGGCTCCAGCCTCGACGGAGGTGCACGCACGTCTGCTTGCGGCCTTCGGCGAGGCCGTGACCAGTGGCGACGTGACGCGTCTGGCGGCCTTGCTACGCGAGGATGCGGTTATGCTGTCGGACGGCGGCGGCGTGAAACTCGCGGCGCTGAACCCCATCCGTGGCGCGGATAAAATCGCGCGCTTCTACATTGGGGTGTCGCGGAAGTACGCCGCGCGGCGGGCGGATGTCCGTGTCCAAGGCCGTGCCATTAACGGTGCCCTGGGCCTGCTGGTCTATCTCGACGGCGTGGTCGACCAAACGCTGTCGATCGCCGTGGACGGCGATAAAATCGCGGCGATATATGTCGTGCGCAACCCCGAAAAATTAACCGGGCTCTAGGTAGCGAGTCCCGGCACCGGAGCCTGGATTTTCAGGTCCCGGTGCCGGGATCGGTCCGAATCCCTTGGCCGGACCGCCCCCCGGTGACTGCCCTCGCAACAATTGTTACATTCGGTGAGTTGACCCCCGCCGTCGAATTGGCCACAACCCGCCCTATGCAGACATCAGTACTTGCAACATCCGCGCCGGCCGCGGGGACGGTGGAGGCGCAGTTACTGCGCGTCCCGACCCCCAGCGAAAGCCCGCATCTCCCTGTCCGGCTGGCGGATTTTCCCACCATTACCGCGGCCCTCGACTATGCGGCGCGCGGCGAGACCGGCTTCAATTTTTACGACGCCCGCGGCACTCTGGCCACGGCGTTGCCTTACCGCGAATTGCGGGATCAGGCTGTTGTCATGGCCGGACGCCTTGCGGGCGCTGGCGTACATCCCGGTGATCGCGTTGCCTTGCTGGCCGCGACCGGCCCGGATTTTCTGGTCATGTTTTTCGGATGTCTCTACGGCGCCATCATTCCGGTGCCGCTACCGCTGCCGACGGCGTTCGGCCGACGGGAAAACTACGTCGATCAGATTCGCGGCCAGATCAAATCCTCCGGCGCGCGCCTGGTCATCGGGGCGCAGGAATTCGTCCCGATCGTGACCGAGGCAAGCACGGGCCTGGATCTGATCCTGGTGGGCACGCGCGCGGATCTGAACGCCGCGCCGGAACGCAGCGACGGCGTTCGTCCCGGCGGCACGGATATGCTGGCGTATATCCAGTACAGTTCCGGCTCGACCCGGTTTCCCACCGGTGTCTGTGTCACCCACGCCAATCTCATGGCCAATGGCCGTTCCATGTGCCGCGACGGCCTCAAGCTGCGGGCCGGCGACCGCGCCGTGTCCTGGCTGCCGTTTTTCCACGACATGGGCTTGGTCGGTTTCATGCTCGCCCCGCTGGTGAGCCAGGCAACCGTCGACTATCTGGCCACTGAGGATTTCGCCCGCCGGCCGCTGACGTGGCTCAAGCTGTTGAGCGAGAACGGCGGCACCGTGTCCTATGCGCCGTCGTTCGGCTATGAACTCTGCGCCCGCCGCGTATCGACGCGCGGCGAGGGCGCGCGCGGTCTCGACTTGAGCCGTTGGCGCGTCGCCGGCATCGGCGGCGAGATGATCAAGCCCCAGGTGATGCTCCAGTTCGCCGACGCTTTCCGCCCTCATGGATTCTCCGACAAGGCGTTCTGCGCCAGCTATGGTCTGGCCGAATGCGTGCTCGCGGCGACCTTTGCCGAACTCGGCGCCGGCATGACGATTGATCATGTTGCAAAAGATGCATTGGCCCAGGACCACCGTGCCGTGCCCATCGCCGCCGATGCCGGTGATCGCGCCCGCGTGTTCGTGGCCTGCGGCAAGGTGGTTGCCGAACATCAGATGGAAATTCGCGGTCCCGACGGCGCGGTGCTGGGCGAACGCCAGGTCGGCCGCGTCTTCTTTCATGGCCCCAGCGTCATGCAAGGATACTTCAACGATCCCGACGCCACCGCCGAGGCCCTCAACAACGGCTGGCTCGATACGGGCGACCTCGGTTACTGGATCGCCGACGAACTGGTGATTGTCGGCCGCGCCAAGGACATGCTCATCATCAACGGTCGCAATATCTGGCCCCAGGATATCGAGTGGACCGTTGAACATATGGATGGGCTACGGTCGGGGGACTCCGCCGCCATCGTTCTCACCGCCGAAGACGGCGGCGACCGTCCGACAATCCTCGTGCAGTGCCGACCGACCGATGCCGCCGACCGCACGCGTCTCATGACCGAGGTGCGGGCGCGGGTGATGGAAGCCGTGGGCGTCGCTTGCGAGGTTGTGTTGGTGCCGCCGCGCAGCCTTCCGAAAACGTCCTCGGGTAAACTCGCGCGCGGCAAGGCCAAGACCTTGTTCATGAGCGGCGAACTGACCGCTCTGGAGCAGCCCTGAGTCCGCTCCTCGTGGTCCGATTCTAACATTCGCATCCCGGTTCGGTGGACTGTCTTGCGAATGTTAGAATCAAAGGACCACTAGCAATACTTAGGTTCTAGTGGAGCGTTGGATTTGACATTCGCCTCGCAGTTCCCGGAGAGGTCAGTAGCGAATGTCAAATCCGCTCCACTCGTTTCCGTGACCGGGGCGTCGGGCTTTATCGGCCGGCGGCTGCTCCATACCCTGACCGAAGCCGGCCATGAGGTGCGGGCGCTGGTGCGCGGGCAGCCGCCCCAAGGTGCCCCGGCCACCGTTACCTGGGTTCGCGGCGATCTCGGTGACCCGCATGCCCTGGCGGCGTTGCTCGACGGTGCGGACGTGGTGGTTCACGCCGCTGGGGCGATCAAGGCCTTGTCCCGATCCGGGTTCATGACCACCAACGTGGCCGGGACCGCGACCCTTGCCGAAGTCGCCGCCGCTCAATCCACCCCGCCACGCCTCATCTACCTTTCCTCCCTGGCGGCACGGGAGGCACGGATTTCGCCCTACGCCGCCAGCAAGGCGGCGGCTGAGGAGGCGGTGCGGCGGTTGTCCCATCGCCTGCCGGTGATCGTTCTCAGGCCGCCGGCGGTCTATGGCCCCGGCGACCCGGAAACCTTGCGTATTTTCCGCATGGCGGCCCGGGGCTTCCTGCCGGTGCCGGCCGTGGCCGGGGCTCGCCTCTCCCTTGCCCACGTGGACGATGCCGCCGCGGCGATCCTGGCCGCCATGACCGTTGACCAAATCCCTGACCAACCTATCGAATTTGACGATGGAGCACCCCAGGGCCATGCCTGGGACGAGATCGCCCTCGCGGCCGGCCAAGCCCTTAACCGGCCGGTCCGGACCTTGCGCCTGCCCCCGGGGGTCTTCTACGCCGTTGGCGCCGCCAGCGGCCTGCTCGCCCAGATCACCCGGCGGCCGACCGTCCTGTCCCGGCACAAAGTCGCCGAAATTCTCCACCCGGACTGGGTGGCCAGGCCCACCCCCTTGCCCGGGTATCGGCCCACATGGGCCCTGGCGGACGGGTTCCGCAACACCGCGGATTGGGCGGTCTCACAGGGCTTGGTAAGAATGTTACGGCGAAGTTGATTTGTCGTTTCGGGGCCGTTGGCCTCAGAATTTGGCTGGATTTGCAGCCTCTTGCCTGAAACCTTCGCACATGCAGCGTAAGTCGTGCCGTCGGGACAGGGGTGGATTGAAGAATACGGGCAGTAATTGTCATGGCTACGGGCACTGATCACCAACCGTCGCCGGACACGTTCGCGGCTCTCTACGAGGTGATCGGGGGCTTCAACAAGACCGGCACCGTGCTCACGCCGGGAACGCGATTTTCCGAAGACCTCAACTTTGACTCGCTGGTGGTGATGGAGTTCGTGGCCGAGGTTGAGGATCGGTTCGATATTTCGGTGCCGCTCAATCTGCTGCCGGATATCGCCACCATCGCCGACTTTGCCGTGGCGCTGGAAAAGATTGTCGCCGAAGACCGACGTTGATGCCTGACGACCAAACCGCTGCACAAGAACTGACGGGGACCCACGATGGCTGATCTGTTCGACCGTTTTGCACCGCTGATGTCCCAGCGCGATGCATTCTTCACCGACGGCGGTGCCGATCCGTTCAACGTGCGGATGACCGAAATCCTTTCCCAGACCGAGGCCATGATCGGCAACCGCCGTACAATTCTCGTCGGCACCAACAATTATCTCGGCCTGACGTTCTCGCCCGAGGCCCTGGCCGCCGCCCACGCGGCACTGGACGCCGGTGGTACCGGCACCACTGGAAGCCGCGTCGCCAACGGCACCTATGCCGGGCACGCCGACCTGGAACAGGCCCTGTGTGATTTCTTCGACACCCGCCACGCCATGGTGTTCTCCACCGGCTTCCTCGCCAACCTGGGCGTGCTGTCCACCCTCATGGGCCAAGGCGACTACATCCTCATGGATGCGGACTGCCATGCCAGCATCTACGACGGCGTACGCGCCAGCGCCGCCGAGATCATCCGTTTCAAGCACAACGATGCCGCTGACCTGGACAAGCGCCTCGCGCGTCTCGCGGGCAAGCCCGGCAACAAGCTCATCGTCGTCGAGGGCATCTACTCCATGCTCGGCGATACCGCGCCCCTGCGTGACATCGTCGCCGTGAAGAAGAAGTACGAGAACGTCTATCTGCTTAGCGACGAAGCCCACTCCCTGGGTGTGCTCGGCAAGTACGGTCGCGGTCTGCCGGAACAGGAAGATTGCGAGGACGACGTGGACTTCATCGTCGGCACGTTCTCCAAATCGGTGGGAACGGTCGGCGGGTTCTGCGTCTCCAATCATCCCAAGTTCAACATCCTCCGCCTCGTCTGCCGTCCTTATGTTTTCACGGCGTCCTTGCCGCCGGCCGTGGTTGCCGCCGCGCAGGCGAATCTAAGTTTGATCAAGAGCGGCGGCGCCCTACGCACCCGGCTGATGCGCAATGCGCAGAAGCTTCATGCCGGCCTGTCCGGCCTGGGGCTGAAGATCGCCAGCAAAGTGAGCCCGGTGGTTGCCGTGGTGGCACCCGAACCGGCGGTCGCGGTGGCGTTCTGGCGCGGCCTGATCGAGGCGGGCGTTTACGTCAATCTTGCCCTGCCGCCTGCGACGCCTTACGGTTACTCGCTGCTGCGGGCCAGCCTGTGCGCCGCCCACACCGAGGAACAGCTGGACGAAGTCATCGGCATCTTCGCCGACGTGGCCACGTCCCTCGGCCTGATCGAGCCGCAGCGCAAGCGCGCCGCAATCGGGTAAAACCACTGGCCGCCACTGTCGGCTCCGCAGCTCGCCGCTGATCCAGCGCCTAAGCATATTGACGTATTCTCCCGCCACGCCTTGCGGCGGCATTTCGGTGTTGCCTCACAACTCCGCGTCGTGGGCTTCGGCCATTTTGTCAAACGATGCGCGGATGTCGGGCATATTCAGCGCGTCCGCGTAGATTTTGCCGAAGGATATTTTGCCAGGCGCATCCCAGGTCTCGGGCTGCCACAGGCCCGCACGCCGTGCCGACCGGACGCAATGGAAGGCGGCGCGGTCGATTTCTACTTTGATAGCGAGCATGGCCGGCTGCCCGCGCGCCGAGAGCCGCGTGCAAATGTCTGCATCGTCGATCAGCGTGGCCCGCCCGGAAATGCGCAGCACTTCGTCGGTGGCCGGGCGGATCATCATCAGGCCGACGCGGGGTTCGGCGAGAATGTTGCCCAGGCCGAGCGCCAACTGATTGCCCTTGCGTTCGGGGATCAGCAGGGTTTTGTCATCGACGACCTCGACGAAGCCCGGATGATCACCCTTGGGGCTCAACTCAAGGCCCCAGGCGCCGATGGTGCCGAGCACCAAAAACGGGCAGCGTTGGATGAATGCGATGCCCTGGTCGCACAGATGATGTCGAAGCTTGGCCCCGGCGCGCGGTCCGGGATCGGGAATCAGTTGCCGCAACTGCTCCATGGTCGAGATGTGCGCCATCGTTTCACCTTATGCGCTGCTCGCTCAATTCGGCCTGCAGGTAATTCTTTCTATTTCTACCCGTTTGCCAAGAGGTAACGATGTCTGTGCTCGCCATCATCGCGCGTGCGATCATCGCCGATGCGATCACCTTACCCCGCCACGTCTTCTTGCCTCCAGGAACACACGGATTCCCGCCAGCAGGGGATGACGCCGATCCTTGTCGGTGATCTCCACTTTGACGCCGGTATGACGGGCGATCTTGGCGACGGCGTAATCCAGTCCGCCGCTGAAGGTGAATGCGGCCTTCATGAGCCGCAGCAAGTTTGTGGTCTTGCCCCAGCGTCGCCGGAACCACCACCCGATCCGTGCTTGCGCCGGATGCACTGCCGTCGGCCGCTTAAAGCAGCCATCTCCGTCCGGCGGTCCCAGGACGGCGGCGGTCATGGTCTCGTAACGTGTCTCGTTCTCTGCCACGAGAACGTCTGCCCGTCCCGCGCGTTCAGGCCGCAGTTCGGCGGCATAGCACTCCTGAAGGCTTCGCGCCCATAACGACCTCGCCGTGAACCGTGACGGCATGAGGGGCAGGGTCCGCGTCATCATGGATCGCGCCGACGTCATGAGCGCCATGATCAAATCCTCGCGGATCATGCGATCACGCGCGTATGCAATGATCGTCGGCTGCGCGAACCGCCCCCACAGGTGCGATGAAAACGCGGTCGTTCCCGCGAAGAAGGCACGCCGGCCGATGACGGCGACTTTCGCGCAGACAATACCGCCGGGAAGCGGGACCTCAACCAAATAGACATTGGGCGGCAGAACGACGGCCGCCAGCCCCGCCCAAGCGCTGTTCAATGCCGCGTATGGATCGTCAACGATCACATAGAAATCCAGCAACGTTTGCGGATCGACGCCGCGAATCCCCGCGCCATAAAACAGAATCCCCGCCGTCGTCGCGCCGAACCGGTGCCGTAGATATGAGGTGCAAGCCGTAACGGTCACCGGCAGGGGCCGTTTCGCCTCCGTCTCGATCAACGCCCGCAGGCCAGGGAAATCCGCGACCACGTCAGAAGGTCCCGCGCACAAAACGCAAAGTACGTGTCGCGTCCAGGATCAAAGGCTGCGCGCGGTCCGCCGTATACATCTCGCCATCCAGCGTATAGGGACCGGAGAAGCTGAGGCCGAGGCGTTGCACACGGCGCACCGTCAAGCCGCGCCCCGGCGCGATGCGGCGGCGGAGAAAACGCGGCACCGCGCGCAGGGCGGCGCCGGTTCCCGGGCGCAGGCTCATGTAATGGAAACTGGAGCCAAGCTCCGGCCCGTCGGCCGGTGACGGTCGCAAGCCCAAGAGCATCTCGTCGAGGGCGGTCGCGACGATCATGAAGAATCGTCCCGACTCCAACGGCGTATCCCAATCGCGCACGGTGACGTCGCTGCCCTTGCCGCTTTGCATGAGACAGCGCCACGTCAGCACGCCTAGCGCCGCGGCGTGGCTGAAGCCCGGCGGCAAGGGCAGGGGGTAGAGATGCCGGCGGCAGAATAAAATGCCTTCCACCACATCGGCGGCGCCGAAGAACGCGCCATAGACGGGATGCTGTCCGGCACCACCATGGACGCCGAGCAAAGTCCGGGTTTCCACTTGCTCGCTCAGCAGGCCGCGGCGGCGCAGATCGAACAGGCGCGCGAGGCCCTCCTCCTTGTTCGCGCCCATCCCCCAGCGGGTAGCCGTCATATTGGTCTTGCCCGCGGGCAGCAGTGCCACCGACGGCATGGGGTCCAGGGGTTGGGCGAGCAGCGCGCTGAAGACCTGGCTGGCGGTGCCGTCGCCGCCATTTACGACAACTGTTCTTATGCCCAGTTCAGCGCAGCGGCCAACAATCGCGGGTAGCTCGGCAGGCCCGGTAATGCCGAAATGGTGAACATTCGGCTGGCCCTGAAGCCAGGGCTCGATCCAGTTGTTTTGCCGCGCATTCAAGGTACTGAAGCGGTTGGTAATAACGGCCAGCGGGGCAGGAACAGACATGGGCGAATCGTCTCACGGTCACTTCAGGGGCGCATGAGGGGCATATCCGCCGCGCGGAATGGCGGTTGATCACAATACTATAATATATTAATGCAGATTGTGTGCACTGCGGCGAATTTTCAGAAATGCCCTGAGGCGGGCGCGGGGCCTGCCCGTAACGACGGTATTAAGTGACTCAGCCGGTACGCTGGCACCCGTGGCATGATACCGGACGATCATAACGCACTCCGACAACATCGCCTTGCCTGACTACGGAAACCTGCCGTCATGATTCTCACGCGCTATCTGATGCGGTCGTATGTGATGCGCTTCGCGGCGCTATTGGTGGGGCTCGTCTTTTTCCTGCAGACGCTCGATCTGATGTCCCAGGCGACGGAGGTCTTGAACGGCGGCGGACCGCCCATCGCCTCGCTCATGCGTTATGTGGGCCTGCGCATGCCGGCGCTGGTCGAGACCGTGGCGCCGCTGGCGGGGTTGCTCGGCGCTCTGACGGCGCTGGTGACCATGGCGCGCAACAGCGAAATTCTCGCCATGCGTGCCGCCGGACGTTCGGTCATGAGTCTGGTCAGCGGACTGGTGGTGATCGGCGCCATGCTGTCCGTAATGTTGTTTCTGTTTTCCAACTATGTGGTGACCCGCGCCAACGCGGTGCTCGAGGATTGGAAGGCGGCGGACTATCGGCCCGACGGCCAGGTGCGGAACGAGGAACCGAGTTGGATGATGGACGGGAATACCATGATCCAGATCGGTCACGTCATGCGCGATGGCACAGTGCTCAATGATCTGCGCCTGTTCCGGCAGCGACCGGCGGGCGGCATTGTTGACGTCATCACAATCCGCCTCGCGGTGTGGGAAGACGATCAGTGGTCGACCTTCGAGGTCAAGCGGGTCGGCGGTGACGATGCCGCGCCCGCGGCAACGCCGGAAGGCCAAAAGCCCGAGGACCATCAGAGTACCGCCGCGCAGGCAACGACGCAGCCTGATCCCGGTTCGGATGGAGCGAACGCGGTGATTTCCGGTGCCGCTTCCGGCGGCCAGGATACTGCGGCGCCAAGCGGCGCGGAGGACATCACGCCCATCTGGCATACGGACCTGCGTCCCGAGAATTTTCTGCGCTACGCCAACCATCCCAGCGCCCTGTCGATTAAGGCTTTGTCGGAATATGTCGGGCCAGAAGCAGTCGGGAGTCGCCCAGGCTATTTTTATGACACATGGCTTCATCAGAAGATCGCCGGTCCCATCATATTGGCGATCATGCCGCTGCTGGGCGCCATGGCGGCCTTCTCCCATCACCGCCAGGGAACCGCCGTCCTTACGCTCATTTGGGGCGTCAGCCTGGGGTTCCTGTTCGTGGTGATCGACAACGTTCTCCTGGCCATGGGCCAGTTCGGTTCCCTGCCGCCCCTAATGGCGGCCTGGTTGCCGTTGGTCTTCTTTACGACCGTCGGAATCTGGATTGTGTTTCGCTTTGAACACACTGGCGCCCATACGTGACCGGGCTTATATCAGGCAGCGGAAAAGCGGCGTGCCGGGCAAAGGCGGAATCCTCGTGAGCGACGTTCCCTTCAAGTTCGGCTTCTGGTCCGACAAGGAATACCACCTTGACCGCATGAACCTGCGGCAACTCACGATCGCCTATTTCCAGTACTATGCCATCGCGGCCTATATCCTCGTTGCCATCGCGGCGGCGGCGGTTGTGGTCTGGGCCTTGGCGACCGGTCAAGCCGGCTTCTGGCCGCTGGTGGCGTCCGTCGCCGCCACGGTGCTGATCTATCCGGTGGTGTGGTATGTGCTGCACCGCTATGTGCTCCACAGCCGGTGGATGTGGAAATCGCAGCTCACGGCCGGCACATGGAAGCGCATCCACTACGACCATCACTGCGACCCCAACAATCTCAAGGTGCTGTTCGGTGCGCTGTATACCACCTTACCGACGGTTGCCATCGCCACCATGCCGGTGGGTTATCTGCTGGCTGGTTGGCCCGGTGCGGTGACGGCCCTTGGCGCGGGCGTGGTTGAAACAGCCATTTACGAATTCTTCCATTGCATCGAACACCTCGGCTACCTGCCGCAGTGGGCCTGGGTCCGTGAAATGAAAAAATTTCATATGGCCCACCATTTTCACAACGAGAACGGCAACTACGGCATCACCAATCTGTGGTGGGACAAAGTGCTGGGTACGTTCTATGTCGGCGCCGCCGACCGTCCCAAGTCACCGACGGTTTTCAATCTCGGCTACGATGAAGAGGTCGCCAAGGTTTACCCCTTTGTCGCCCGCCTCACCCCGAACTGGCCGTACACCGCAAATCCGGTGCAGCGTAAACGCGAGATGGCGGAACGGGCCGTGGAGGGCATTTGAGTACTTCAGTTGTGATCCGCCCGGTTGGGGCGGGTGCCTCGGTGCGCGACTTCTTGCGCGTGCCGCACATCACGCAGGGCCACGATCCGTATTGGGTTGCGTCGATGTCGTTCGAATTGGGGCCGCTCGCGGACGGCGAGGGCCCTCGTCTCAATCCGAAACGGAATCCCTGGTTCCAACACGGCGAGGCGAAGCTGTGGGTAGCGGAGCGGGGCGGTAAGCTGGCGGGCCGCATTTCCGCTCAGGTCGACCAGAACCATCTCAAGCTTTATAACGACGCCACCGGCTTCTTCGGTTTCTTCGAGTGCATCGACGATCAGAGCGTGGCCATTGCGCTATTCGACGTTGCGTTTGCGTGGCTGCGCGAGAAGGGCATGAAGCGCTGCGTCGGTCCATTCAGTATGAATATCAATGATGAATCCGGCCTGCTGATCGACGGGTTCAACAGCTTTCCGCGCGCCGCCATGGGCCACACGCAGCCTTATTACCAGAAGCTGGTTGAGGCGGCGGGCTTCGCCAAGGTGGTCGATATGCGCGCATATCTGACACCGATGGACACAGGGCTTCCGTACAAGCAACTCAAGTGGCTGAAGCGCAGCCTTGAGCGCAATCCACGCATCGCCGTGCGCGCGCTCGACATGAAGCGCTATAGCGAAGACTTCGCGGCGATGTTCAATATCATCCGCGCGGGATGGGTCGAAAATTGGGGCTCGATCCCGCCGACCGTCGCAGAGGAGAAGTACTTGGCGGAGGAGCTGAAGCTCATCATTCTGCCGGAGCTGGTCTCGATCGCCACCGTGGATGGCGTGCCGGCGGGTTTCTGTCTCGCGATACCGGATCGCAACGAGATGATCCGCGATCTGAAAGGCAAACTGTTTCCGTTCGGTTTGTTGAAGTTCGCTTGGCGCGCGCTCGTCACGCGCAAATCCTTCGTCTCCGGCACGCGCGTGATCTACATGGGCGTGATGCCGGAGTACAAGAACAAGCCGATCGGCTCGATCCTCGCGCTCGCAACCGTCGGCGCGGTGCGTGATGCATCTTTGAAATTGCGGATGCCGGTGTGCGAAATGAGCTGGGTGCTGGAGACCAACACCCAGACCTGTCACTCGATCGAAGACATCGGCGGCCGGGTCTATAAAACCTATCGCATGTACGAGCGGGCGCTCTAATCGCACCGCGCCACGAACCGGCGCTCGCCAACACCGGGAGTTGTTATGCTCCGCGCTTACTTTCGTCTCATATTGTTTCTCGCCGGTGTTGTCGGCGCGGTGATCTTGTTTGCGTTCGCTTTCACGGCCGGCGCCGTGGTGCTGTTCGTCATAATCGTGGTATTGGCGCTATTTGGGCGGTCGCCCAATTTACAATGGCGGGTCGTGCACCCGCGGCCGCCGCACCGCGAGGGGTCACCGGACAAAGAACCCCTGACCATCGATCACGACCCCAACGACCTGCCATAGCCGCGGATTGACCCTCGGCGGCGCGTCGCCTATAACCCCCCGGCGTGACAGGTTCCTCGATAAGAGGATGAAAAGGGAACTCAGGTGCGACACCTGGGCTGCCCCCGCAACTGTAAGCGGCTAGTCCGCGCGTCACATAGCCACTGGGTGTCTTTCATCTGGGAAGGCGACGCGCAACGGACATGGATCCGCGAGCCAGGAAACCTGCCTGTTGCGGTCGTCCTTCGCCCGGCCGGGGTGCGCCGCGCGAACGGGTTTTTCCCGAGAGACGACAATTTGTTTGAACCGCGCTGACGCGCGGGCTGTGCTTGAGCGGTGTCCCGTTTCAGTCCCGGCCTTCGCGTCCGAGCGGTTTGTCGTCATTTGAAAGGGAAACCCATGAGACGCTTCCTATTTTCCACATCGTGCTTGGCCTGTGTTTTCGGCGCTGTTTCGGCCTACGCCGACATCGAAGCCCCTACCCCGGACGTTGCCGGCGTTCAAGCGCCGAAGGTCGAGGATATCGTCGTCACCGCGACCCGTACGCCGATGCAACTCGATAAGGTCGGATCGTCGGTGACGGTTCTGACCGAAGATGCCATCAGGTCCAGCCAAGTCGTCGCGGTGTCCGATCTTCTGGCGCAGACGCCCGGCGTTGCCTATTCGCGCAATGGCGGCGTTGGTCAGGTGACCTATGCCCGCATTCGTGGCGCCGAGTCAGATCAGACCGTTGTCGTCATCGACGGCGTCAAGGCGGACGACCCCTCGCTGGTCGGCGGCGGCTACGACTTCGCGAACCTGATGATTGGCGATATCCAGCGCATCGAGATTCTGCGTGGCGCCCAGTCGACACTGTGGGGCAGCGAGGCCATCGGCGGCGTCGTCAACATTGTCACCGCCGTGCCCACCAAGCCGTTGGAGGTCTCCATTGATGCGGAGGGCGGCTCCTACGGCACCGGCTACGGGCGCGTGGGCGTTGGCGGCAAGAGCGACCGCGTGACGTGGCGCGCGGCCGGCGGCTACTACACGACGAACGGTGTCTCCGCGTTCGCGGGCGGCACCGAACCCGATGGCTATCATGACGTCAGCGCAAGCGGGCAAGTCCACGTAGAGATAGCTGACGGCGTGTCCGCCGATTTTCGCGGCGCCTACAGCCATGGGCATGTCGACTTCGACGGATTTCCGCCGCCGTTGTATAATTTCGCCGACGATCGCGAGTACGGTCTAACCAAGGAACTCGTCGGATACGCCGGATTGAATTTCGATCTTTGGGACGGACGGCTAAGAAACCGTCTCTCGTTCGGTTACACGGATCATGCCCGCGATTATTTCAATCCCGATCAGGCTGTGACGCCGGTGACCTTCGAGTCCTCGGGCAAGAACAAGCGCGGAGAATATCAGGGAACCTTCGCCATTGCCGAAAACTGGAATGCGGTGTTCGGCGCCGAGGTCGAGAAGTCCTCCATGTGGGTGACGACACCATCCGACTTCGATCCCAATCCGGCGGCTTTGTTGGCGAATGCCACGCTCGTTAGCGGCTATGCGCAGATTCAGGGCGAAGTCCTCAAGGGTCTGACCCTGACCGGGGGTTTGCGCCACGACAGTCACGACACGTTCGGTCAACACACTTTGGGCCAGGCATCGGCGGCGTGGGCGTTCAACGACGGCAACACCGTCGTTCGTGCCAGCTTCGGCCAGGGGTTCAAAGCGCCGACGCTTTATCAGCTCTATAGTATTTACGGAAACACCGCGCTTCGCCCCGAACAAGCCAACAGTTGGGACGGCGGCATCGAGCAACATTTCGCCGACGGCGCCATCGTCCTGTCGGCCACATGGTTTCTACGCAATTCTTCGAACCTGATTACGTTCGTGTCCTGTCCAGCGGCCGATCCCCTTTGCACGCCGGGGAAATTCGGCGTTTATGAAAATACCGCGCGGGCCAAGGCGCAAGGCCTCGAACTATCCGGTTCCGCGAAGGTCGATCAATGGACCCTTCAGGCCAACTATACCCTGACGGATACGAAGAATACTTCGGCGGGCGACCCGAACCACGGCAAGGAGCTGGCCCGCAGACCCCGTAACACGGCCAATGCCTCGGCCACTTATATGTGGCCAAGGGACATCTCCACGGGTATTGGATTAACCTATGCGGGTAATACCTTCGACAACGCGGCGAACAGTGTTGTGCTGCCAAGCTACGTATTGGTGGATTTACATGCCGCGGTACCGATCAACACGTCGGTGGAAGTCTATGGCCGTATCGAGAATTTGTTCGATAAAGCTCATGCGACCGCACGCAGCTATGGTTCCCTGGGGCGCGGGGTGTACGGCGGAATTCGCGCCCGCTTCTAACGCATGATCGCAATATGGCGCACGATTTTCACATGAGGGTTGTGTGCCAGAGGTTCATCGTTACCGTCGCCGCAATGTTCGCGGCGACGGTGTGCGCTCCCGTCCACGCGGAAGTCCATCGGGTCATCTCCCTGAACCCGTGTCTCGACACTATTCTCGTGGATGTGGCCGACCGTGACCAGATCGCCGCGCTCAGCCACTATGCGCGCGAGCCCCATGACTCCAGTGTCGCGGCCGTCGCCGCCGCATTGCCCATCGTCTACGAAACGGCGGAGGAAGTGATCGCGCTGCATCCCGATCTCGTTCTGGCCGGCCGCCATAACGCGTTGGCGACCCGCAATGCCCTGGACCGGCTCGGTGTGCGAACGGCGCTATTCGATGTTCCCGAGTCCGTTGCCGACAGTATCGCACAGGTGAAGGACGTGGCGCGTCTGGTGGACCGGGTCGATCGCGGCAACGAAGTTGTTGCCCGGATCGAAGCGGCGTTGGACGAGGCCAAGGCGCCGCCGGGCGCGCGGGCTCCGACGGCGCTGATCTTTCAGCCGAACGGTTTGGCGCCGGGAGCGGGCACCCTGGCGAATGAAATGCTGCAGCGTACGGGCTTTATCAACGTCGCCGACCGCTATGGTCTCAGGAAATGGCAGAACGTTGCCCTTGAACAGGTCATCGCCGATCCACCGGAGGTGCTTCTGTCCGGCGAGCCCTATCCGGGGGCGCCGACCTGGGCGGAGCGGATCATGAGCCATCCGGCGCTGAAGCATCTTGCCGGCCGCATGGTCCAGGCGACATTCCCGGAGCGGCTGCTCTATTGCGGCGGACCGGTTCTGATCGAAACCGCGGCCGCGCTCGCGTCGGCGCGGATTCATGCCGCGGAGATTCTGCCATGAAGGTCATGCCGCGTCCCGCCCTGATCGTCATTCTGCTCGCCGCTTTGATCGTGCTGAGTGTGATCAGCCTCAGTGCGGGGAAGATATGGGTTCCCTGGAGCGCCTGGACGTCGGCGGGTCATGATACCCGATGGGTGATTATCTTTGAGTTGCGGCTGCCACGTACGATTCTTGCGATCGCCACCGGCGTCGCGTTGGGCATGAGCGGCGCGGCACTTCAGGGCTATACGCGCAATCCGCTCGCCGACCCCGGCGTTCTCGGCATTTCCACCATGGCCTCACTCGGTGCGGTCCTGACGTTGTATTTGAGTTACTTCGGTGCCATGGGCGGCGCGACCTGGTTGCTTCCCGTGGGTGCCATGGCCGGCGCGATTATCGGTGTCGTGACGCTGATCATGTTGGCGGGCGCCGCGTCGAGCATGCTGACTTTTATCCTCGCCGGCGTGGTCTTGAATATGGTGTCCGGCGCGGGGGTCGCTCTGGCTTTGAGCCTCGCACCCAGCCCATGGGCCGTGAACGAGATCATCAACTGGCTCATGGGCTCGCTCGCCGATCGCAGTATGGAGGAAGTGCGTTTCGCGCTGCCGTTCATTGCTGCCGGGTGCGCTTTTCTGGTCGTGGCAAGCCGTGCGCTTGACGCGCTGACGTTGGGCGAAACCGGAGCCCGCTCCCTTGGTATACGTCTTGAGACGACGCGCTTTCTGCTGGCGGTCGGTGTCGGTCTCGCCACCGGTGCCAGTGTCGCCGTTACCGGGGTTATCGGGTTTGTCGGTCTGGTCACCCCGCACCTGATGCGTCCGCTGGTGGGGGCCCGTCCCGGCGCCCTCTTGATTCCAAGTGCGCTTGCCGGCGCCGTGGTGGTACTGGTTGCCGATATTGCCGTTCGTCTGACGCCGTCGGTGACGGAAGTGAAATTGGGTGTGGCTATGGCCGCGCTCGGCGGGCCGTTCTTTCTGATGTTGCTCATCAGCGAGCGCCGGAGGCTGGCATGACGACTCTGGCCGCTGCCGCGCTTCATGTGCGCCTTGGCACCAAAAACGTATTGCAGGGCGTAAGCGCGACCTTTGCGCCCGGCGAGGTGACCGCGATCATCGGACCGAACGGTGCCGGCAAATCGACGCTGCTCGCCTGCCTGGCGGGTTTGCGCCGGCCTGACACCGGCACCGTAAAGCTGGGTGATCAAATGCTCTCGGGCTTGGCGCCGCGCACCCGCGCCCAGCACATTGGGTTCCTGCCTCAAATTCCCGAAGTCGCATGGGCGGTGGATGTGCGCACGTTGGTGGGATTGGGCCGAACGCCGTTCATCGGCGCGCGGGGATTGTCCGCTGCCGACGCGACGGCCGTGGATGAAGCGCTGAGTCTCACCGCCACGACCGACCTCGCGCATCGCAACGTCGCCACACTCTCCGGTGGCGAACGCACGCGGGTATTGTTGGCCCGGGCGCTGGCGGGCGCTCCGCAATGGCTGTTGGCGGATGAACCGTTGGCCGGCCTTGATCCCGGACATCAATTGGACGCGGCGGTGCTCTTGCGCCGTCTCGCCCGGCAAAACGGCTGTGGCATCATCATCACGCTCCACGACCTGCACATGGCCCTGCGCGCCGCCGACCGCATTCTGGTGTTGGCCGGCGGACGTATCCTGGCTGATGGCGCTCCCGCTCAGGCGCTCTCGCCCGCTGTCCTCGCGGCCGCCTATGGCATACGTGCCCATATTGGATCCGGCGTGGGCGGTCCGGTGATCGAGATCCTGGAGCGGGGACCGCCATGATGCGTCCCGTCGCACGGTGGGTCGTGGCCGGGGTGCCATGGCGGCGCTGATGATTCAAGGGTGCGGCTCGGACGTGGGCAAGTCTGTCCTGGTCGCGGGTCTGTGCCGTTTTTTTACCAATCGCGGTTTTGCCGTGCGCCCCTTCAAGCCGCAGAACATGTCCAACAACGCTGCCGTGACGGCCGACGGCGGCGAAATCGGACGCGCTCAGGCGCTTCAGGCCTTGGCCTGCCGCGTGCCGCCGACGGTGGACATGAATCCCGTGCTGCTCAAGCCCCAAAGCGATACGGGTGCTCAGGTGATTGTGCGCGGTCGTGTCGCGGGCAGCAGTCAAGCCCACGCCTATCAGGGGCAAAAAGCCGATCTGTTGCCGGTTGTCATCCAAAGCTTCCGGCATCTTCAAGCCGAGAGCGAGCTTGTGATTGTCGAAGGCGCCGGCAGCCCCGCCGAAATCAATCTCCGCGACGGCGACATCGCCAACATGGGCTTTGCCCGCGCGGTCGACGTTCCGGTGGTGCTGGTCGGGGATATCGATCGTGGCCACGTGATCGCGGCGCTGGTCGGCGCCCACGCGGTGCTTGCGCCCGCCGACCGGGCGATGATCCGCGGTTTTATCGTCAACAAATTCCGCGGCGATCCGAGTCTGTTCGACGGCGGGCGCTCCGAAATCGTCGCGCGCACAGGCTGGCGCGACTTCGGCATGGTGCCGTGGCTCGCCGCCGCCCGCCGCCTTCCCGCCGAGGACGCGGTATTGATGGGCACGCATCAACGCCGCGCGGCGCAAAGGGTGAGGGTGGCGGTGCCGCTGCTGTCGCGCATCGCCAATTTTGATGAGTTTGATCCGCTCAAAGAAGAAGAGTCTGTCCGGTTCGACTTCGTTCCTCCGGGAACCGCGCTCCCGGGAGACGCGGATCTGATCATTCTGCCTGGTACCAAGGCGACGTTAACTGACCTCGCGTTCGTGCGCGCCCAGGGATGGGACATTGACCTTGCCGCCCATGTCCGTCGGGGCGGCCGGGTGCTCGGCATTTGCGGTGGCTTCCAGATGCTCGGGCGGCACGTGGCCGATCCGCATGGGGTTGAAGGCAAACCGGGAGCTGCGCCGGGGCTTGGCTTTCTTGACGTCGAGACGGTGATGACAGGCGACAAGGTCGTGCGTCAGGTGACGGGGCATCTGGCCGACAGAAGCATATCTTTCAGCGGCTATGAGATTCATAGCGGACGCACCGCCGGTCTGGGTCTGAGCCGTCCGTTCCTGACGCTGGCGGACGGCGCGCCCGACGGCGCCGTGTCGACGGACGGACGTGTGATGGGGACCTATGTGCACGGCCTATTTGGCGGCGGCGGTCTCCGTGCCCACATGCTGGAGCATCTGGGCACGGCCGCCCGCGCGGGTGACCATGAGCGCGTCATGGATGCCGTTTTGGATGATCTGGCCCAGGAACTCGAACGCGCCCTCGATATGGATGGCCTTGCGGTGCTCGCTGGTCTCTCAGCACATAATTCTGAACGCCGCGCCTGATTGTCGCGACCGGGTTTGCGCCCGTCACGTCGGTGATCACGCCGACCTATGGATCGCCATCTTTCCACAGGTTTCGCGGAAAACGCATGGTCACGGTCGTTCCTGCGCCGAGGGTGCTGTCGATCACAAGCGCGCCGCCAAGCAGGTCCATGTAGTGTTTGCAGATGGACAAACCCAGACCCGTTCCCTGACCGGCACGCGACAATGTGGGGTTGCCTTGCAGAAACGGCTCGCCGATCCGCTTCAGGATCATGGGCTCGATCCCTGGGCCATGGTCGGTCACCGACAAATCGAGCGCTTGATCAGACGCGATGGCGGCGCGAACGATCACCGTGCTGCCGGCCGGTGAGAATTTTATCGCGTTGGATAACAGATTGATCAACACCTGGCGAACGAAACGCTCATCACCGATAAAGCTGGGTATCCGCGCTGTGATTTCTGTCTTGACCTTGAGATGGGAGGCGCTCGCCATTCTCTCCAGAAATGATACGGCGCTTTCAACCACCGCCGTAAGATCGATAACTTCCTGCTGCAACGACTGGATGCCTGACTCGATCTTGGCCATATCGAGAATCTCGTTGACGATTTCCAGCAGGTGCTCGCCCGAGCGATATATGTGATTGGCATATGTGACATAGACAGGCGCCAGCGGATCGCCCATCGCCTTGTTCTGGATAATGTCCGAAAACCCCATGATGGCGTTTAACGGTGTCCGAAATTCGTGACTCATATGTGCCAGAAATCGACTCTTGGCATCGTTGGCTTCCTCGGCGATCGCCTTGGCATTGCGCAGCGCCTCCTCGTTCCGACGTGTCCGCTGCATCTGGCTGAGAATGATTCCGGCAAAAGCCGTGGTGGCCAAAACAACACCGATCCCGGCGAGGGCCATGCGAGAGCGCATGCTTCGCCACGCTCGCATGTAATTCGCGTCCGGAAGGTCGACTGAAATCATCAATGGCAAGTTGCCAACGCGCGCCGAGGCGTTGATCTCACCGCCCGCGGACGGGCCGCTAACCCGAATTTCGCCGACCCCTAGGGCCTCGGCATCGGTCGTGTATCTCTCTTGTGCGGCAGGATCGAACGTTCCCACCGGCGCGGCCGCGTTGGGCGAGGCGGCAATAAGATAACCGCTGGCCGTCCAAAGCCCGATATGTCCGCCCTGGTTTGTGGAGATGGAACGATAAAACTCCTGGAAAAGGCGGATATCCACCATGGCGATGACGAACCCGGCCGGCTTCGCACCGCCATTATCCACGCGCACGCCCAGAGGCAAGAACCACAGCTCGGGGTTATCCTTGTCGAACCCTTTAAACGGTTTGCCGACGAACCGCGGTCTGACATCCGGCGGGGGTCGCAGTGTCGGCATTTCCTCGAAGACGTTGATGTTTCTGTCCGCCGGGAAGTTGCCTGCGTAGGTAATAAGTTTCCCCTCCGGTCCGACCAAAAGATACGCTCTCACGTTGGGCGGATACTTCAGCTTGTCGGCCATGATCTGGCTGAGATTGGCGACGTCGAGCCGTCCGGAACTGAGTTGTTCGCCATACGCATCGGCGATGCCCGCCGCGACCATGACCGCGCCGCAGATGGTGCCGATGGCGTTGGCATCTGCAGTGACCGCATTTGTGCGGGCGGTGTCGCGGGCTGCGTCAATCGCGTCGCCATATTCATCCGCCACACGCATGACGCCCATGATGAATGTGACGGTCAGGAACAGGAACATAAGCAAAAGCGTCGCGGCGCGAAGGTATCGCGCCGCGGAAATTCCGCCATGGCCGATTGGAGATTTAATGCGCGCGCTCACAAACCATTGGTCCGGCCAGGGGGAAAGGTACGTGCTGACTCTCCGATCCCGCGCTAGCTCCGCGACTCCAACGTTCGCGAGATCGAGCGGCACGCGACCATGCAGACATTGAATTCGTAACGACTCTAGCTCGGACGCTGGCTATCCCGCAGCTGCGGTTCCCGAAAACTTTGCGATAGCCATCTTCAACGCTTTGAACAATTGCTGGCCCACTTCGCCGCCGTCGCCCGCGATCTTCTCCCTCAGGACCGCGCGCATGGTATCGATATGAGCCTTCACGATTTCAAGTCCCGCGTCGTCCTGGCGACACGGCGGCTTTGTCACGTCATAGAGCGACTTCCCGAATACCGTAATCAAGGGATACCCGAACGTGCCGCCCTGACCGCGTAACTCGTGGGCGATAAGGTTGATCTCTTCGAAATTAGCGGTCCGCTCCCCGCTCAATTCCTTGGCCATGGAGACCTGCTTGGATAGTTTATCCAGGTATGTCTTGGCCCATCCCAGGAAGCCCTCGGCCTCACGCTTGAGGTTCTGTTCGGCCGAAGCCAACACATCTTCCGGCAGCACGAATGGTTGACGCGCGGCATTCGAGCCCATCTTTTGCTTGAGATAGTTGGGCAGCTTGAACAGCCACACGTCGCTCGGCGCTGCGGCTTTCTCAACCCGATCCTTGGCATAGACGATGGTGGCGTGGGATTCATCGGGCTTGCGCCGCTCCATGCCCTTTGGGGGACCGGCCTTGTTCGAGCGTCGGCGATCCGGTCCGAAATAACTTTGGGTGGTGACGAATTGGCGTGGCGCGTCAATGATCCGCTGCAGCACCTTATAAATATTGTCGACGGAAAAGGGCTTGCCCATGAAGTCGTTGACGCCGCGATCCCGACATTCCTCCACGTTCTGGCGGTCGGCCGCGCCGGACAGCATGACGAACGGCATGAAGCGGTTGGGCGAAGCCTTGTCGTCCCGCAGCCATTGCAGCAGATGGACGCCGTTGACGGGCGACATCACCAGATCGGAAATCACGATGTCGATCTGCTCGACCGAGCCGCCCGAAAAGGCCTTGGCGGTCAGTTTAAGATATTCCACGGCTTCTTTGCCGTTGTGTGCCTTCTGGATACGCGTAAATCCGATCCGTTTCAGGCTATTGACGAGAATATCGAGCATGTACTCGTTATCCTCGACAACCAACATGGAGATCCGGTCTTGACCCAGATTCTCCTGCTTCTCTTTGCTTAGCATCGACGACACGGTGGACCCTTCGGGGCATCGGATTTGCCCCTAGTATACAATCTTATGAAATTTCGATTGGTTAGCGGATGGATGATAGCGACTCTAGCCCGATTTTCCGTTCCGTTTCCCCATTATGCCATTCTGTGCGGTAAACCTGTTCATTGTTCGAACATTACGGTGCCAACCCTAGGCTCTTCAAGGACTTCCATCGGTTTTTTGAGACAGTTCTAAGACCAGGATGACCCGATTCAACCTTGGATCGGTTAGCCCTGGGGCCCGTCCGGAGGGCCTCATCCGGCCAGGCCACGTTCCCAGGCGATGGCGCTCAGGACCATGAGTTCCAGGTCGTCCCGGCAGGGAGTCCACCCCAATATCCGGCGAATCCGGCTGATTTCCGCTACCAAAGCGGGAGGGTCTCCCGGCCGCCGCGGTCCGGTGCGGTAGGCCAACCGCCGGCCTTCCACGGCATCGGCGGCGGCCAGCACCTCAAGAACCGAAAAGCCTCGCCCATAGCCACAGTTCAGAATCTCACTGGGACCACCGGCCATAAGGTAGTCGAGGGCGGCCACATGGGCATCGGCCAGATCGCTGACGTGAATATAGTCCCGGATGCAGGTCCCATCGGCCGTTGGGTAGTCATCGCCATGAATCAGAAGCTCGGTCCGGTTTCCCGCGGCGAGTTCGGCCACGGTCTTAATCAAATTGGTTGAGTTACGCATGACCTGACCGGAGCGTCCGGCCGGATCGGCCCCCGCGACATTGAAATAACGCAAGGTCACATGGCGTAGTTGTGACGTGGCGCTGGTCTCCCGCAGCACGTCTTCGGTCATCAGTTTCGACTGGCCGTAGGGATTGATCGGCCGCGTGGCGGCATCTTCTCCGATCGGCAGGCGTTCGGGCATGCCATAGACCGCTGCCGTCGATGAAAATATGAATCGCTCCACACCTGCGGCAATGCACATCTTTATCAATCGATCGCTAACCTCGAAATTGTTGCGCAGGTATTTTTCGGGGTTGCTGACGGATTCTGGGACGCTGATGGACGCCGCGAAGTGGAGGATCGCGTCCGGCCGTATCGCCGCGAGCACCGGCGCCATGAATGCCTCGGTGCCGACGTCGCCCACGTGGAGCGGCACCCCCTCCGGCACCAGCCGGCGGCTGCCCGTGGACAAGTCATCGACGACAACGACCTGCCATCCCCGGTCCAGCAGAGCGAGAACGGCGTGGCTGCCCACATACCCGGCGCCACCGGTTACAAGCACCCGTCCCGGCTTACGATCTTGCATACGAGGGTTTTCCGCTCTCTCCGGCGACTCACTCGTGGTCCGATTCTAACATTCGCATCCTGGTTCGGCCGGTCATCTTGCGAATGTCAAACCCGCTCCACTAGGCTCCATTTAGTACAGCGGCGAAGATATTGCCATCGACGTTTCCACCGGAGAGCACCACAACGACGACACGGCCCGTGGCGGCGTGATGTCCCGCCAAAAGCGCGGCCAGCGCCGCGGCGCCGCTGGGTTCGATTACCAGCTTCAGGACCTCAAATCCAAACGCCATGGCTGTGCGAACCTCGCTGTCGGTGACCGCGTATCCCCCCGATAGAACACGGCGGTTGATACGCCAAGTGAGTGCCCCCGGCGTCGCCGCCAACAGGGCATCGCACAGGGCCGGAGCCAAGGATGAATTACGTTCACGCGCGCTTGATAGCCATGAACGGCGATGGTCGTCGTAGCCAACGGGCTCTACTGTGAAAAGACGCGTTTCCGGCCGTTCAGATTTAACCGCCACCGCGATGCCAGCGGTCAGCCCACCGCCGCTCGCGGGAATTAGAATGTCGTCGATGCTCACGCCCATGGCCGCTGCTTGCGCCATTGCCTCCAATCCTACGGTGCCTTGACCGGCGATGACGTGCGGATCGTCATAGGGTGGGACGACCACCGCGCCGGTCTCGGCGGCGATGGTGCGACCGATCTGTTCGCGATCTTCGCGCACGCGATCATAGGGGATCACCTTGGCACCCAACGCGCGCGTGCGCTCGACCTTCAACCGGGGCGCGTCTGCCGGCATCACGATCGTCGCCGCGATCCCGAGCAGGGCCGCCGCTGCCGCGACTCCTTGCGCATGATTGCCCGATGACCAGGCGACAACACCGGCGCGACGCTCATGAGGCGACAACTGGGCCAGGCGGTTGAAGGCGCCGCGAAACTTGAACGAACCCGTGCGCTGCAGCGTTTCCGTCTTCAGCAATACTGTCGCGCCGGTTGCGGCGTCCAAGAGGCTGTTGCGCAGAAGCGGCGTATTGGCGGCCCATCCGGTTAGCCGTGCGGCCGCGGCGCGAACATCCGCTGCCGTCGGGAGCGGCATGGTTTCAAGGGCATCTGTTGGTCCGATCATATCGTTCTTTGCCGTGGCGGTTCGCCATGTATGATTGTCGGGCATAGGGCGGCGTTCGTAGAGCAGATTTGACATTCGCCACACACACAACCACGGGACTGCGAAGCGATTATCAAATCTCCAGAACCACTAGCCATGGTATAGACGTCGTCGGTCAACCAGAAGAGTCTCACTATGTCGCGCGCCGCCCCGAATGAATCTTCTCAAAGCATCGCCAATCATGCCGTGCGTGCGTGTCTGTTTGCGGTGCCCGTGGCCTTCGCGGTGATGGCTGTTGCCTTCGGTCAGGACTCCAACTGGGACCTGCGAAATTACCATTGGTATAATCCTTATGCCTTTCTAACTGGAAGGTTAACCCGCGACCTGGGGGTTGCCCATGTCGCGACTTTCTACAATCCGATTCTCGACATCCCCACTTTTCTCGCGGGATCCGTTCTGCCCGCGCGCGTCATGGCCGCGATCCTGGGTTTTGTGCATGGGCTTAATTTTCTCCTGCTCTACGGTCTGGCTGACCGGCTGCTGTCCGGGCCGACGCCCGGCTGGCGGCCGGACTATCGTCGCCTTGCTGCCGTGGGGCTGGGATTGGTCGGAATGCTCGGCGGCGGCCATCTGGCTTTGGTCGGCACGACCTTCAACGACAATGTGGTGAGTCTCGCGGAGTTCGGCGGTGCCCTGCTCATCGCCGTTCATGCCGACACTTTGTTTGCGCCCACGCGCCTCTTGCCGACCAGACGGGAAGGGGCGCTCGTGATCGGGGCCGGTCTGCTCCTGGGCCTTGCCGTGGGCTTGAAGCTACCCGCAACAATTTTTGCCGTCGGCTTCTGCCTCGCGTTCCTATTTGTTGGCGGCGGCGCCCAGCGTCGGCTCGCGCTTGCGTTTATTTTCGGCGTTGGGGTCGTGGCCGCTTTTGTCGTCGCCGGCGGACCCTGGATGTGGCTGATGTGGCGAGACTATGCCAATCCGGTGTTTCCGTATTTCAATACGGTTTTTCATTCGCCCATGGGCATGGAAGCCAACTATCGCGATGTGCGGTTTGTTCCCAAGGGTGTTGCCGAAATACTCGGATTTCCCGTGGTTTTCAGCGTGCATCCCGACTGGGTCGGCGAAATCTCGTTCCGTGACTATCGCATTCTCGCGGCGTATTGCGCGCTCATCATCACCGGCGCCATCGCGCTCACCGTTCGTTTTCGCCGCGGGTCCGCGCCGTCGCGCATGCCGCCGACGGCGCGGTATCTCATCGCGGCCGCGGCGGGAAGCTATGCGGTTTGGATTTTGATCTTTGGCATCTATCGTTACATCGTTCCCCTGGAGATGCTGTCACCGCTCTTGTTCACCGCCGCAGTCGCGAGTTGGCCTATCGCCGGGCGCCTGCGGATGGCTGTCATTGTTATGGTGTTGCTGGTGGTGACTGTCACCGTTCACCGCGGCGACTGGGAACACAGTCCTTGGCAGGAAGGTCCCTTTGTCACGGCGACCCCGCCACCGATTGAGCGCCCGGACCAGACCCTGGCAATCATCACGGGGACAAACCCGGTCGGTTGGCTCATCCCATTCTTTCCGCCGCAAATTCCATTCATCCGCATTTACGGTTATATGAACGCGCCAGGCCAAGTGGGAAATGGGATGAACGATGCGGCGCAGGCGCTGATCGACGCGCACCAGGGCGATTTTTTCCTCGTGGCGCCGGAGAAGGAGTTCGACAACGCCGTGTCCTCGCTCCGCGCCTATCGCCTGCGCGCCGATTTTGATACCTGCCGTCCGGTGCCGTCGAATCTCGGCGACTACGTGCGCTGGTGTCGGGTATACCGTATGTCCGAGCCGCCCGTTCCCTTGCCATCGTGACTCCCATGACCATGCCATCACCCAGGATTGTAATCCTCGTGCCTTGCTATAACGAGGAAACTGCTATCGGAAAGGTCGTTCGCGACTTTCGCGCCGCTCTGCCGGCGGCGACGGTCTACGTCTACGACAACAATTCCAGCGACCGCACGGCGGCGGTGGCCGCCGCCGCCGGTGCCGTCGTAAGGCGCGAGCCGTTGCAGGGCAAGGGCAACGTGGTGCGCCGGATGTTCGCGGACATTGACGCCGATGCCTACGTCATGGTGGACGGGGACGATACGTATCATGCCGCCAGTGCGCCCATGCTTGTCGCCAAGTTGTTCGCGGAGCAGGTCGATATGGTCAACGGCGCGCGGCAGACTGAAGTAGAGGCGGCCTATCGTCCGGGCCATCGTTTCGGCAACAAGTTGCTGACGTGGTTGGTGACGGCGATTTTCGGTCACCGCACGGAAGACATGCTGTCGGGCTATCGCGTGTTCTCGCGTCGTTTCGCGAAAAGTTTTCCGGCATTGTCGGCGGGCTTCGAGATCGAAACGGAGCTCACGGTTCATGCCCTGGAACTGCGGATGCCCCTGGCCGAGGTTGCGACGCCCTACAAGGACCGGCCCGCCGGTTCCGTCAGTAAGCTATCGACGTATCGTGACGGATTCCGAATTCTCACCATGATCGGCAAGCTGGTGAAGGAGGAGCGTCCGATGCAGTTCTTTGGCATCCTGTCGTTGTTCCTCGCGCTGGCTTCGATCGTGATCGTCTGGCCGGTATTTGTCACTTACATGGAAACCGGCCTTGTCCCGCGATTGCCGACGGCGGTGCTGGCGACCGGATTGATGCTGTTGGCCTTCTTGTCGCTGGTGTGTGGACTTATTCTCGATACCGTCACGCGCGCACGGCGGGAGATCAAACGGCTGGCGTATCTGGCCCAGCCCGCACCCCATGATCCCACCGCGACGGGGTAATCGGGATTGTCGTTGTTTGCCATGAGCGATTCCCGTCGCCAGACGTTGCGACAGTTCCTCCGTTTTGCCGTGATCGGCACCGGGGGGCTGGTTGTGGACGCGAGTACGCTTCACGCGGGAATGCATGGCCTGGGGCTGGATCCCTATAGCGGACGCCTTCTGTCCTGGCTGGTCGCCGCCACGTTTACATGGGCGATGAATCGGCGGTTTACATTCGTCGATCGCCAACCACCTCTGACGCAATGGGCCAAGTTTCTCGCAGCGAACGCGGTCGGCGGGATCATCAACTACGGCGTCTACGCCGCGCTCGTCGTCACAAGCCCGCTGGTGGCCGCTTACCCGACGATCGGTGTGGGCGCGGGCTCGATCGCCGGTCTCGGGTTTAATTTCTCAGCCAGCAAATGGGTTGTGTTTCGGGCGCGTAGGAAACATTAGAACCCTTGCCGGCACGGTTGACTCACCATGCCGGATCAGAAGATCTATGAATCAAATATTCAAAGCACGCTCCGGAACATGCTCGCGAACGAGGGCATTGTTCTATCCCGCGTCGACGGCGAATGATGCTGGGGCCAACCCCTGTTGATGTCGCTCCCACATACGGAGATAAGCGGCCTCCAGGTGGCGGCAGAATTGCTCTGTATCGAAGACCGGAGACCGGTCGCGGGCCTCCCCCAATCGCCGCCGCAGGTCGGCGAGGCGTTCCGACGACGTGGCGAGATACAGGGCGAGCTGCTCATAGGCGGCGATGTCGGTTGTAACCAGTTCCGGCAAGCCCAAAGCCTGCAGTAAACTGCCGGCCACCCGGCTGACAAAACTGCGTCCGGCAAGTGTGACCAGCGGCAGTCCGGCCCATAGCGCTTCGCTGGCGGTGGTATGAGCGGCGCACGGATTGGTATCGAGAAAAAGATCGGCGCAGGCATGGCGCGCGAGATGGGCCGCCACGCCGATCCTGTCGGCGAACACCAGGGATCGGGGATCGACGCCGCGAGCGCGAGCTTCACGCCGCAGGTTCTCAGGCGTCCATATATTGTCGCCCATCAGCCACAGGACGCTCCTGGGCACCGCGCGGAGAAGGCGCATCCAGACATCGAAAATCTGCGGCGTAATTTTGTACGTGTTGTTGAAGCTGCAAAACACGAAGCCTTTCTCCGGCAACCCGCATTCGGTCCGGGTCGGAATCTTTCCCATGGCGCGGCGGCTGTCGTTGACCTGATAGCATCCGGGAAGATGCACCAGCTTTTCATCGTAAAAAGGTTGCTCCACCGCCGGCACCACGAAGCGGTCGACGACGATGTAGTCGATGAAGCCCACGCCCATGGTTCCCGGGTAGCCGAGGTAGCTGACCTGAACCGGCGCCGGTCGATGACTAAGGATGGCGGCACGATGTCCCGCGGTATAGCCCTTGAGGTCGACGGCGATATCGATCTCCAGGTCACGCAACGTACGCGCGGCTTCCGTGTCGGATAGGCCGCGGACGTCGATAAAGCGATCGAAAGCCGCCACCAATCGCGGGCGCATCCCGCTCTTGTCATCGGGGCCAAACGACAGCGCTGTGATTTCAAACCGGCTTTTATCGTGTTTTTCGAACAGACCGGCGGCAAGGCAGGTGGTGGCGTGCTGGGCAAAATCCGCTGAAAGATAGGCAACGCGCAATCGGCGCCGCGTCGGCGGGCGGGAGCCCGGATTCATCGGGGTCACCGGTGGAATTGTGTTCCGGGCATAGTGTCGTGCCGCGGCAAGGTGCACGGCCGGATCGTCGATCACGGCAAGCAAAGGAAACGGCTGGCCGCGAAAATCCGGCATGCGGGCACGGGCGACGAGGCGTGCCTCATAAGCGTCCAGCCCGTCCCAGCGGCAGACCTGACGCGACAGATGGACGTAGTGGGACAAGGACTCATCATGCACAGCCTTGAGGCCCAGCGCCGCGCCGTAGGCGGCGACGGCTTCGTTCCATTGCCGTTCGGCTCTCAGAACCTGGCCAAGGTTGATCAAGAGATCGGCGTCGCGGGGGTTGATTTCCAGGGCGCGGCGATAGGCCGTGATCGCTTCCGACGTTCTGCCACGGGCATGCAGGGCCATGCCGAGATTCACGTGCCCTTCCCGGCGCGCCGGTTCCAGATCAACCGCGCGGGCGTAGTAGATGATCGCTTCGTCCAATCGGCCGTTCAACTGCAGCAGATTGCCCAGATTGACCAGCGCGGCGACATCGTCGGCGTTGAGGGCGAGCGCCCGACCGAAAGCATCGACGGCGCCATCCATCTCTCTGACCCGTTGCAGGGCAAGTCCTAGGTTATTCCACGCCGCGATATAATCGGGTTTATGGGCAAGAGCGCGACGATAGGCGGCGACGGCGTCCGGCTCCCGTCCGGTGGCCATCAGCGCGTTGCCGAGATTGAAGGCGACTTCCGCCCCCGGTGCGAGGGCTTCGGCCCGTTCATAAGCCTGAATCGCCGCGGGGCCGTCGCCAAGGGCCAGGAGGGCGTTACCGAGATTGGCCCAGGCCGCCGCGAATGCGGGATGCAAGTCAACGGCCCGGGTGATGAGGTGCGCGGCCTCCGGCGTCATTCCCTGGTGAAGACGGACTAAGCCAAGCAAATGAAGCGCATTCACATCGTCCGGACTGGTTGCCAGGATCGCTGTGAGCCGACGCTCGGCGGCGTCCAGGCGTCCGGCCTCAAGCGCGGCGAGCCCGGCTTCAAGCTCTTTCATGATCGACTCAGGGGTGGTCATGACCGCCGTGCGCGCCCGGGTTGAATGTGTCTGTCTTCAAACTAATTTTGCCGCGTCGGTCCCAGCAACCGCATGGTTAACTCCGCCGTCACGTCGATCTGACCGGCCTCGGAAAAAGTCAGGGAGAGCGGCAGATCATTTCTGCCCTCCAGGGATTGGGACAGGCCAAGGATCTCGATATAAGTACCGCCCGGTGTCAGGCGGACCCTTCCCATAGCCGGAATGGAAATGCTCGTCACAGCCACGGTGCTCATGGTTAATCCGCTCCAGTGGGTCTTTTGCAGGACACACCTTTCCGCGAGCGGTGAATTTACGGCAATCAGATTGTCGCTGGTCGTTCCGTGGTTCAAAATGTCCAGGTACGCAGTGGTGTCTTCCGACTTGCTCGCCCGAGCCCAGATATTGCGCAATTCGATGGCACCATTCACCGACTTGGCATCCGCTCCCAGAGCGGGCACCATGAGGGCTTGTGAAGCGGCGGTCATCGCCAACGCACCAGGGATGATCTTAAGCGCGGTACGACGGTTCATGCTCCGATCCAACTTCTGTTTACAAATGACACATGCGTTCCGATCGATTCCCGCGGGCATAATGCTTTTGTGCCGTGGTGTTGAGGACCATCGAATAAGTCATCGCCAGCTTGCAATGACGAACTTCAAGTCCGATGCCGCATGGGACTCCCAAGTCTGCTAATGTCGCGTCGATTCCAAATTGCTCATTGCCACACCACAGTATCTCTCAACAAATTACGCAAAGCAAAATGTCGATCGACGGGGAACAGGTGAAGACAACGCGTCGGACGCATGAGGCGCGTTCGTGATCGATTGGCCGACGACGGTAAGGTACGTGCCGCTGCCTATTCGCTGGGCGCGGATTTTTACGGTTCTTGTCTTTGCCGGTGTGGCAACGCTGGTCGCGACGAAGTTCCAGGATTACGGCATTTCCTGGGACGAGGAAGTGCAAAATACCTACGGTCGCGATCTGCTTTCTTTCTATGCGAGCGGATTCCACGACCGTTCGGCGATGACTTACCTGAACCTCTATTTCTATGGCGGGCTTTTCGACCTGGTCGCCGCCATTATCAATCTGGCATCGCCGTTCGGCGTCTACCAGACCCGCCATCTCCTGGGCGGCGTCTTTATGCTCTTCGGGCTGTTGGGTTCGTGGCGTCTGGCCCGGTTGCTCGCCGGTGAACGGGCCGCTTTGGTCGCGGTGATGTCGCTGGTCCTCAATCCCCTCCTTTATGGCCATAGCTTCATCAACCCGAAGGACGCGCCCCTGGCATGGCTTTCAGTCTGGGTTATTTATTATGCGTGTCGTGCGATCGAGGAGGGCCGGCCCCGGCCTGGAACTGTGATCGGCTTTGGAGTCGCGCTCGGACTGGCGTTGGGAACGCGCATCCTGGCGGCACCGCTGATGTGCTACATCGCCGCCGCGCTGGCATCCGGTGCTGTCCTGTACCGGTTCTGGCCTCAACGCGGATCCGGCCCTGTTTCCCGCACGGCTCTTGGTCTCCTCGCCGGATTACCGCTCGCCTATGTGATCATGGTCATTTGCTGGCCGTGGGCGGTGCTCAATCCCCTCAATCCGATTATCGCGCTGCATGAATTCGCGAACTTTCCGTGGAAAGGCTGGCTGCTGTGGGACGGAGAGATGGTGCCGGCGACAAACCTGCCGCGCGATTATCTGCCGTCGCTTTTGCTTTACCAGCTTCCCGAGTACACCCTCATGGGCCTTGTGCTGGCCATTACGGCCGGGCTGGCCGTAATTTGGCGGCGGCGCTTTGGGTTGTTCGCGGATCGCCGCGTGCTGCAATACCTGATCCTGATTCAAGCCGCGGTCGTCCCGGTCCTCGCCTTCGTGATCCTGCGACCGACGGTCTACAACGGCATGCGCCATTTTCTGTTCGTCGTGCCGCCCCTGGTGATTATCGCGGCAATCGGCTGGGATCGTTTGCTGGTCGTGACGACGACGCGATGGCGCGTATCCGTCGCCGCCGCCGGCATTGTTTTGGGCTGCCTGATGTTCTGGCAACTCGCCCGCATGATCGATCTGCATCCCTATGAGTACGTTGCCTACAATCGGGTTGTCGGCGGCGTTGCCGGCGCGAACGGCCGCTTTGAGCTGGACTATTGGGATACATCCCTGGCGGAGGACAGCCGGCGTCTTGCCGCCCGCCTTGCCAAGATCCACCCGGCGGTACCGCCGACGGTGTTTGTGTGCGGCAACCGCTTATCGGCGGCGGCGTTTCTGCCGAAGGACGTGCGCTTGACTTACCGGATCGAGGAGGCGGACTATTTTATCAGTATTGTTCCGTCGCCCTGCCGTGGTCAGGTCGATGTCACCAGAAATCGCGTTGTCCAAGTGCGCCGCGACAATGTCACGCTCAGCTATGTCATCGACCTCAGCGCGGGGCGGCCCAAACCGGGCGAATAACCGCGCCGCGCTTCAGACTACCGATCACGCCCCCTGCGGGGATTTCAGTTGGTTATGGATTTCCTGAATCCTGGCGCTTGCCTGCGCGACGCTTTCGGTGAGTTCGGAAATGACGGCTTCAATGGCGTTGGCATCTTCCAGTTCCACTTCAATCCGCCGCGCGATCTCGCTGGCATGGGCGGCCCCGAACTGAGCACAGATACCCTTCAGATCATGCGCGGCACGCTTGGCCTTGGCCGGATCGCCCATCGAGGTGCTGAGCCTGATGTCGGAAAGCTGCTGACCCATGGCAACAAGGCACCGAGCCAATAGCTCGCGCGTCGTGGCGGGGCCGAGATCGTTTTGCAGTTCCTCAATCCGCGCCGGATCGAATAAGGCCGCGCGGCTTTCCGTTCCGTCCGCATTCACGGCAACCGGCACATGAGTGCTCGCATTATCGCTTACGGATGACATGGGGCGCGGAGATCCAATAAACGCTCGGATTGTCTGGGCGAGAATATCCCACTCGATGGGCTTGGTCACGACCGCATCGCATCCGGCGTCGAGGAAAAGCTTCCGATTCTCGAGAATCGCATCGGCGGTAAGCGCGATAATTGGCGTATTCGCGGAGGGGCCGCTTCCGCTGCGAATATTGCGAACGGCCTCCGTGCCTGCCATGACCGGCATCTGCATGTCCATGAGAATGATATCGAATTTCTTCGCCGCAGCCCGTTCAGTCGCCTGCATGCCGTTCTCCGCCACCGTCACCACATGGCCCGACAATTCCAGCATCTGCGTGACCAGGAGTTGGATGGTCGAGTTATCCTCCGCCAGCAAGACATCGATTTTCATGTCGGGCAGGAACGTGCCGTTGAAAGCGGGGGCCAGGGAATTTCGATCGGGGACGTCCGCCTCCGCACACTGCTTGAGGCGCAACGTAACCATGAATTTCGAACCTTGACCCAGATTGCTCTCGGCGCGAATGCTCCCGTTCATCGCGGTGACGAGCTGTTTGCAGATGTAGAGTCCCAATCCGGTGCCGCCGTAACGCCGCGAGATGGAGCCATCCTCTTGCTCGAAGGCGCGAAACAGGCGGCGCTTGCCCTGTTCCGACATGCCAATGCCGGTATCTTCAACCTCGAACTCGCATATGACGCTGCCGTCAGATTGAGGCGTCTGGTGTTTGCGTATCGCGACGGTGCCGCGGTCCGTGAACTTGAGCGCATTGCCGACAAGATTAAACAGGATTTGCCGCAGACGCCGTGAATCGCCGATCACCGCGTCGTATTCTCCCGGCGCGCAGTCGATCTTGAAGTTCAGACCCTTTTGGGCCATGGCCGGGGCGAACAATTCCTCCACGTCCTGCATGACGTACGAAAGTCTGAAGTGCGCGGCCTCGATCTCCATGTGGCCGGCCTCGATTTTTGCGATATCGAGAATGTCGTTCAGGAGTTCAAGGAACGACCGCGCCGAGCGTTCCAGGATCTGAGTGATGTGCCGTTGACCGGCGGATTGCTCGCCCGCGAGCAGCAGGTGGCACATCCCCATGATCCCAGTCATCGGGGTCCGTAGTTCGTGGCTCATGGTGTGGAGAAACGTGGACTTTGCCGTGTTCGCCTGCTCGGCGGCGCGGCGGGCGGCGACGGCTTCCTGCTCCAGCCGCTTCCGGGTCACGAACATTGCCGCCAAAGGCAAAGTCGTGCAGCCGAGGACGGCGAGAAACAATTGCAGCAACAGGATTCGTTCGGTCAGGGATGAATCAGGGACCAGCGACAAAGGGCCATGCCCCAAGACCGTCAGGGGGACGGCAAAGGCGGCGACAATGGCGATGGCGATGGCGGACCCGACGAAGCGCAGACGAAGGGCGGTCAGGGTCATGACCGGTGACATGAGGAACAGAACCGGGAAGCTGTTTTGGAAGAAAACTCCCATCGCCATGGCGGTCACCAGACCAAGAATAGCCAGGGTGTCCTTGAGATGCGCAGGGCGCGTGAGTTCCACCAGTTCGTTGCGCCGCATCATGAGGAGCAGCGGCGTGATCGTCACCATTCCCAGCGCGTCGGCAGGGAACCATGTTTGAAACACCGGTCCTGGCTGAGCATGCCTGAGAACAACGAAGACAACACATGCCAACATACCGCTGACGGCCGGCGCGATGCCGCCGCAGATCAGGACGAATTTGAAGAGTTCCGACGCGCGCGACAGATCCGGCGCGCCGTCGAAGTTTCTTGCAATCAGCGCCGCGGCGACCAGAACCTCGACCGTATTGCAAAAGGATAGCGCTGTGGCGAACAGGAAAGAATCGCCGGTCGCCATATCGGCGGCAATGTTGGCGAGGTATCCGGTCAGAAGGTAGATTGCCCACGTGCCGCGCGGGGCGCGCGTGACGATTGACAAAAGGAAGGCGTTGGCCACCCAGATGACCGCCACCCGTTGCGTGTGGTTTGTCAGCGTGATCGCCACATAGGCGGTCGTGAAAACCACCGCTGCGACGAACGCGAGTTTTCCGAGGGAGACCGATCGGGAAAGGTGAGGGGTGCGCGTCGAGAGCGGTAGGTGCCGGTTGCCGTCGGAGGTCATCGTTCTGCCGTACCTATGACTCTCGCTCCCCTGCTCGGTTGTACTGGCCTCCCCACCCTAGGTTTATCACAGGGGGGCTGGACGGCAACACGGACCACGGCCACGTGTATCAGGGCGTCCGCAATCCAGCGATCGTGAAAACAGAGGCTAACAGGTTGCTTTAGAACCAATTTTCGATGCCTCCCGAGACGGAGGTTGAGCCGAGATAGGCTGGCGCGTCGTCATCTTTCAGCCTGATGGCGATCCCGCGAAACGCCGCCCCACAACCTCTGCGATTTCTGATGTCACTCCGCACGCCGCGGATTGAGGTCGGTTCAGGAGGCGCCAACCCGCCGATATGCTGACCACAACCTGCGCGCGGTTCGGTGTTCTTGCCCCGAATTGACGATCCGGCATATGCGGATGCAAAATATTGACGTGCATATCGCGTAAGCGGGCGACGTGATCATTTGCCGCTTGGCGCGATGCTCGGGATTGGGAGAGTTCACATGCAGAACATGGGCGAAGGCAGTTGTCCCTTCGAGTTCAACTTTGACCCGGCGACGTTCAAAGCCGGTGACACGGTCAGTTATCGCGTGACGGGTTCGCTCAGCGGATTTCCCTTCGCGGGCACGATCTTTGCCGTCCATGACGATTACATCGAAATCCTTGCCGACCCGGCAAAGCCCGAAGAGCGCATGAAGGCGACGCGGGAAAGCCGGCCGGTCGTGGCGGAGTCCGAAATCCGCTAGCGCCCTTCTCGGAAATCCTCCTGTGCAGCAGCCGTGGCGGCAGGAACCGCAAGCTGTTGCGCGCCCATCGGCCTAAAGCGCAAAACCCGCGCTAGGGCTGGAGTTCGGGAGCCTCGAAGTAACGTTCGACGTGTTCCTCGATAACCACGGTCGGGTGGTCAATTTCCACGAACTTCACAATCTCGTCGAACGTCGGGCGGCGTGGAGCATCGCGAAAGTATGAAAACGTCGCCGCGTAGAACGGCAGCATCCCGTAGCCGAATGAGTCATGGAACAAAAGAAGCCTTTGCGCGCGGCTGTCCGAAGCACAGGTCCATGCGTTGTCCGGCCAGGTGCCAGGTGAAACCCCCTCAATGGCGGCCGGCGCGGCCGGCACGCCGCATGTCGGGCGGCCAATAACGGGCACGACCTTGGCAGGCGCGGTCGTGCCGGGTTCGACGTGCAACATATTGGCAAGATCGCCGCCCGCGGGGCCGTTGGGCGCGTTGCTATCTGAAATGTCATCCCAGGCAAGCGCGAGCGGTGCGACGCCTCCGGACGAGATGTGATCGAGCCGGTCAACGGCCGCGCGATAGGCGGTGTAACCACCGTGATAGTTCCAATGCGTATCACGATGGTAGTAAAGCTCACCGTCGGCCTTCGCCGCGCTGAGAGCGTCGGACGGGAAGACAACGCTACTCTCTGCTGGTGAGCCGCGCATGTACTCCAGGAATTGGATCGTCCTGGTCGCGCCATGGTCACCCTGTAAATGCACCGGTAGTTTCTCGGGATAGATGCTCTGTTTGTTGGGCGCAATTAAGAAGATGTACGTAATGCCCCGCGCCGCCAGCCAGGCCTGCCGCTTTTCGATCGCCAGTCGCAGGCGATTCAGCTCCGCAGGCTTGAACGGCGCCAAGCCAAGGAATTCATCGTCGGAAGGCTTGTCGTTGTAAAACAGCCAATCACCCTCGCCCAGCACGACCTTTGCGGCCGGTGATTTGCGAAAGAAACGCAAGTCGACCCGATTGCGGAACTGGATGAGCGCCGTTCTAAAGCCCACGTTGTCGTTGAAAAAGGCCTCGAAATCGGAAGGCAATTTCCTGAGGACATCCCTTTGCCCCGATAAGGATGGAAATGGCGCGGGCTTTCGCTTTTCGACATCTTCTATCCACGCAGTGTCAGACCACCTTGGAACAAAGGCGATCACCATCGGCACTGTGATGCTGGTCAAAAACGCCGCTGCGAAAAGCGCATCCCATATCCGTCGCGAGAACACGATCGACCTCATCTAGAAGCGAAAGTAGATAAACGGATTGTAGGTCTGGCCGGCAAGATAGGCCGCGGAGAGAACAAAGATGGCGGCAAGGACAATCGGGCGAACGGGGGTCATGACCCCCTCAACAACCGCGTATATCCCTTCAGCGCGAAGCAATGAAAGCTCGCCAGTCTTGCTCAGCCTGCCGCGCCAATCCCGTGCCAGAATTGAGAACAGAGGTGTCGAGCTTATGGCCGCAAGACTGAGCAAAACGACAGTTTTCCGGTCGAGGAGTGCTTTGAAAAGAACGGGTGCGGAAATCCCCGTATGGTTGCCAAACATCGCAGAGAGAAAGGAAACCGCCTGCGGGAGCGTGTCGGCTCTGAAGAAAACCCACGCGACCATCACGACGAGCATCACGTAACAATGCTTGAGCAAACGCGGCAGCCGGCCAAGAAAAGTTCCAACCGGACCCCGTTCAAGCGCGAGAAACAGGCCGTGAATAAGGCCCCAGACGAGGAAATTCCAACTCGCCCCGTGCCAGAAACCGCACAGCAGAAAAACAATTATTAGATTGCGATACGTGCCCCATTTGCCGCTGCGATTTCCGCCAAGCGGGACATAGAGGTAGTCGCGAAACCAGTTGCTGAGCGAGATGTGCCACCGCCGCCAGAATTCGCGCATGGAGGCCGACACGTACGGGTAATTGAAGTTCTCCAGAAACTCGAAGCCGAACATGCGGGCAAGTCCGATCGCCATGTCCGAATAACCGGAAAAATCGAAATAGATTTGGAAGGTGTAACTCACGATGCCGAGCCACGCGACCGGTGTCGATAGGTCGGCAATATTGAGGGCGAAGACGCGGTCTGTCACGGCGCCAAGCGGATTGGCGATGAGCATCTTCTTTCCCACGCCCAGGATGAGACGCTCGAGGCCGGATGCGAATTTGTCGAGGTTGTGTCGCCGCTCCGTCAGCTGACTACTGACATCGTGGTAACGAACGATCGGGCCCGCCACCAGCTGCGGGAAGAACGAGATATAGAGCGCGAAATTGACGACATTGCGTTGTGGCGGGACGACGCGGCGATAGACGTCGATGATGTAGGAGAGCGCATGAAAGGTGAAAAACGATATGCCCAACGGCAAATGGATGGGCTCGTTTTCAAAGGGCGTAAGTCCAATGCCATGGGCCTGAATCAGCGCATTGAGATTGGCGATGATGAAGTTTGTGTATTTGAAGTGAAGGAGAACGGCGAGATTGATCGTGACCGCCACCAGTAGGATCAGATTTCGTGCGCGGTCGGTTTTTGCCCGGTGCAGGGCGAGGCCCGCTGCCCAATTTAGAAGGATTGGAATCAGAATGATGGCAAAGTAGCTTCCTTCGCCCCACGCGTAGTAGAGAAAACTGAAGCCGAGCAGCGTTGCATTTCTTGAGCGTGCGCCGGCACAAAAATACGTAAGCAGAACCAGCGGCAGATATAGAAAGACAAATATTGTGGACGAAAAGACCAATACCGGACACCCCCGCTGCGCGGCGCAGGCGCTACAATACGTTTGACCGATAAAACTAGGCAATCATAACTTTGCGGCGGCGTGGTCCAGCCGGCCATCAAAGGCGCGCGCGTGTCGGCTATGCGCGGTCTTGCTTCCGAAGGATAAAGAGAAGATTCGATATCAGCCCACAAAGACGGACGCCGCGCACCTCAACGCTGTCGGTAAAGCCGGCTGATCGTGCCATTGCCCGAAGCTCCTTTGCGGCCAGCAGATGCAGATTGTCTTCCGAGGCGAAAAACTTCATGCCGATGGCGGCCAAGAATGCCCGGAATAGCGTCGGGGGAAGCCAGTGAACGAGTGGCAGCACGGTGTGAAACTCGATGGGAAACCACCGGTTTGGCGTCGTCAGGAAAACCGCTTTGCGAGCGACGCGGTGCGCTTCCGACATAAGCGCCGCCTGGCGGGAGCGGCTGCCGACGTGTTCCATGACCGCGCTCGCATGAACATAGTCGAACGCATTATCGCCAAACGGCAGCATGCACCCGTTTGCGACAACGAACTGGAGGCCGGGATAGGTCTTCGTAAGAAAGGCGGCGTTCACGTCCAACCCGATTGCCGTTATCTTTTCGGGGCTCGGATACCATGCCTCAAGATAGTTGGAGTGCGCGTATGACTGATCGCTCGTTACGCCGATATCAAGGATCGTATCGGAGGTCCCGACGCCGAGGTCAAGGAACTCCCGATACATCTTCTGTCGCTGGTGGCCGGCGATGCGAACAGGAAGCGATCCGGCTTTAGCGACATTGTATTGGGCATTTATCTCCACAAAGTCTTCCTTCAGCTCGCCTTATGTCTGAGCGCTGCGCTTGATCGCACACAGCATGTATATCGATAGAATTGCGGCCGCCAGTACGAGGGGGGCCGCCGGAAACATGCGTTCGTATAGAACGGCTGGGAACGAAGAAATTTCGACGAGCGACAGGAGGACAATTCGCGTGCCGACGGCTGCGAAAAGCGCGAGTGTAACGATGCCTGCCGTACCGGTGAGCAAACGTCGCGCCAGAATGACCGTGAGCATGAGACTTGCAAGACCAGCCACGAGCAACAACCGGTCGATCGAAGCCGCCAACCCGAGCATCCCGACCCAAGCCGATCGAATCCGTTCTCGATTCGCGGTCTCATGGGGCATGGAGCTTGCCTCCGTCATGGCGAAGGGGCGATTAAGAAACGCGACCGCGTCGGCGGAATCCCCGGTCTTCAGGTAACTGGGCTGACGATCGAACGAGGGCGGTGGTTCATACGCCACGAGCAGGGCGGCCCGACCGAGCGTTGCGGGAAGGAGTTGCCACTGCGCCGGTGTAATCGGCGGAATTAGGGGTGGGAGCCAATCAGCACAAGGAAGGCGTTTCATGCGGCACGCCAATTCTATCTCCTTCGCAAGGCCATGGTAAAAGCGCGCGGCTTCTTTGGCTGATTGCGCGAAACCGGCCTGGGCGACGGCATCGCGCAATCGCCACATGAACATAGCCCCTATCAGATCATTGCAGGCCGCTTTCCACTGGAAGCATGCATTATCCACCGATACCGCGTTGGGTTCTATGTGGTCGCGGAGCGCGGCGAACGACGGACTTTGCGCGTACAGGAGATCCCGCGCTTCTCGAGGCACCGGAAGATAAGGCTTCTGAAATGTGCCGCCGACACGCTGGAGCGCGGTCAACGCGCGTTGAAATGTTGCGTCCCTCATTTCGTCCGTCACAAACCGGCCGTAGTGAGTCCAGTTGAGATACCCGACCGTCAGGAAGACCGCTGCCGCGCCGACGCAAGCCGACAGCACAGGTCGTCCCAACTGTGCCGCGCGCGCCTTGAGTGTCGGCGCTTGGACATTGTAGAGCGCTCCCGCAACGAGAACGAGGAGTGAGGGGACGATCCACAGGCTTTCCTCTCGCGTCATCCAATGAGCCGCGCCGACGATGCCGGTTCCAATTCCAAGAAGGGCTCCACGCCATCCGGACCTTCTTGTGCAGAGAAGATCGATGGTTACGGCAATTAGCAGCAGGGTGAGGCCCGAATAGAAGAACTCGCGCAAAACTCTGGATTCGGTATAGAGCGTGGGACATATGAGAACGGCGACAAACACGCCACTCGCGACCAACCGGTTTTGCCCGCAGACCGTCGCAAGTATGTGTGAGAAATACCAGCAGCACAGAAAATAGAAAATGTACTGGACAATATCGAACGGCAATCCCGTCGACGACGCTAAAGCGAGAAACGCCGGATAAATCGGGCCTTTGACGAGCGTCAGCTGATCGTAATGGCCCAGCCAATGACCGCCGGCGATGGCCCTGCCAAGCTTGATGTACAACGCATCGTCATACGTCTGCGCCATAATGATGGACGAGGGAAGCGAGCTGGCTGCGCCAAGATATGTGATGAGGCCGAGAATCACGATCAAGCATGACCATCGCTTAGTCGCACTGCCAGACATCTCATATCCGTTCGAAGATTCACGCCTTCGGAACAATGGCACGGCGTTTGACGGAAATACAAACGGTTTTGGAGATCATTGGAGCCGGAGGCTGGTATCCGAATGTCCGGAGGAGGCCCGTCTTGGAGCGGGTGCGGACTACCTGCGGTCGTGCAGGGGAATTTCAAATATGCCGAACATGAAAGCGGCAAATGCGGTCTGGAGCGCGATGATCATTGTCGTGATGCCGACGATGAGAAGGCGCGGGACAAATGGATCATGCAGGGGGCCGAAATGCACATGCGCCCAGGACCTGACGGCATAACCAAAGCCCAAGAACCCAACCGCAAACACGAGCAGTGAGATCAGCAGCAGGCGATCGGTGCTCGCCCACTTGACCAGCGATTGAGTTCTCGGCGTGTGAGGCAGAAAGCCGGTGATCGTCGCATAGTAACGCGATAGGGCGCCAAACGTCAGCAGCTGCGTACCAAGCATGACGAGGAAGCACGCGACAAGCAAAGTATTGAGATCGAGAACGACGTTGCCCACGTCGATCGGCCCGAACAGCAACAATAGTCCGCCCAATCCGCCAAGCATCAGGCAAATGAAGCCGGGAATCATATAGAGCCAACGCGGGCAATACATGAGCAGAAACTTCAGATGCCGCCAGCCATCCCGCCAGGTTCTGAGATGAGGCGGGCGGTTGCGCCCGTCCGGTTTCAGTGTTGTTGGAACTTCGCCGATCTTGAGACCCGCGAGGGCGCTGCGCACGACCATCTCGGTCGCGAACTCCATGCCGGTGGTTTTGAGATCGAGGGCTCGTATGCTCGTGGCGTCGAAGCCCCGAAGACCACAATGGAAGTCACCGACCGGAACCTTGAAGAACAATCGTCCGATGTAACTGAGTACCGGATTGCCCAGATAACGGTGCAAGAACGGCATGGCGCCGACGGAGATTCCTCCGAAGCGGTTGCCCATGACCAACTGGGATCCAGCGCGCAGCTGGTCAACGAAACCCTGTAGCGACGAAAAATCATAGCTGTCGTCGGCATCGCCCATAATGATAAAGCGCCCGCGCGCGGCGTTTATCCCGCCGATCAACGCGGCGCCGTATCCCCGCTCGGCGACGGCAACGATGCGCGCTCCGAGCTGGCTCGCGATTTGCTGCGAGTTGTCCGTGCTGCCGTTGTCCGCGATGAGCACCTCGCCGGAGACGCCCGAATGCCGCAGAAATCCGAGCGCCTTCTGAACACAAGTGCCGATTGTCGCCGCTTCGTTGAGGCACGGCATCAGAATGGTGAGTTCAAATGTGCCCTTGGTCTCGTTGTGGCCGTGCGGGGCGCCCGAGGCGATGTTCGGGAGCAAGGTTGGAATTTCGGACATGAGCCACGTCAGCTATGTGAAACGAGGGCCACGGCAAATACTTTTTGCTCGCAGAGCGAACGAAAGATGGTGGAGCTGAGCGGGATCGAACCGCTGACCTCTACAATGCCATTGTAGCGCTCTCCCAACTGAGCTACAGCCCCGTCACCATCGGCTGTCGCGGCGGAACGATCCGACGCGCAACCAAAACATTCTACGCCAGTGTTGGGTCTGGCGGTGCAGAGGGCGGAAACTAGGGTTTCCGCCTCATGCCATCAAGAAGAAAGTCGACCGCGACCCGCGATCGACTTGGCCGCAGGACGGCGGCCTACGGATCTTCCTCGACCACGACCTCCACATCGTCGTCATCCTCGCCAAGGTCGGAGGTGTCTTCGATTACGGCCGCATCGTCATCGTCCGCCACCTCCGCGGCTGCCGGATCGTCCACCACGGGGGCTGCGGCCTTGGCCGCGGCCGCAGCGGCTGCGCGCTTGCCTTCTTCCCGTTCCTCGCTGGTGGGGCGCCGGGTCTTGAAGACGACAGGACGGCTATTGGCGGTGCCGCACTTCGGGCACTTCGCCGGAGTCTTGTTCAGGTCGTAAAAACGGGCCCCGCAGCTCTCGCAGGTCAGTTTTACACCCAGTTCGACTTTGCCCAATGGGTCCTCCGTCCGGTGATATGAGCGAGATCCTGCCCCGCACGCCGCGTCCTTCGCAGCCAGGGCGGCTGGCATTTGCCATTTTCCGCCCCGCCCTGTCAAAAGCTAAAAAAAGCCCAGGGGTCTCGTAGGCATCAAACGGCCAAGCCCCCTGGACGGTTGCGGCAGGGTACCGTGGCCCCGGAGGGCGGGCCCCTCGTCAATGCCATCCCCCTGTGGTATCAGCCCGCCACACACCCTTTTATATAGTGAATCCGCGCGCTTTCATGTCCTCCCCCGTCAAATCGGCTTCCCCTTCCAAGGTCATGGCCTCCGGCCGGGCGAACAGCCTGACAGGGAACATGACGGTCCCGGGGGATAAATCCATCTCCCACAGGGCCTTGATCATGGGCGCTCTGGCGGTCGGGGAAACCACGATCACCGGCCTACTCCTGGGCGAGGACGTGTTGCGCACCGCCGCTGCCATGGCCGCGTTGGGCGCCAGGGTGGAACGGGGGGACAAAGAACCGGGGACGGGACTCGGGCCGTGGCGGGTGTGGGGCCGGGGAATCGGCGGACTGACCGAGCCCGAGGACGTGCTCGACATGGGCAATTCGGGTACCGGCGCCCGACTCATTGCCGGTGTATTGGCGGCCTATCCCTTCACCTCGATCATGACCGGCGACGCATCCTTGCGCCGACGGCCCATGCAGCGGGTGATCGCGCCTCTTAGTCAGACCGGTGCGAGGTTCATGGCCCGCGCCGGTGGCCGCCTACCCATGGCCGTCACAGGGTCGCCGCTGATGATGCCGCTGATGTACGAAAGTCCCGTCGCCTCGGCCCAGGTCAAATCGGCGGTGCTGCTGGCCGGCTTGCATGCGCCGGGCGCGACCACCGTGATCGAACCGGCGCCGACGCGTGATCACACCGAACGCATGTTCCGTCACTTCGGCGTCACCGTGGACAGCACGCTCATGCCAAATGGTGCCAACAAAGTGCGGGTCGTCGGCCAGCCGGAATTGAGCGGCCGCGCGATTGTTGTACCTGCCGATCCATCTTCCGCCGCGTTTCCCGTGGTCGCAGCCCTCGTCGTGCCGGGCTCCCATGTGACGCTCCGCAATGTGGGCATTAATCCGCTGCGCACGGGCCTTTTCGACACCTTGCGCGAGATGGGCGCCGATCTGGTTTTCAAGAACAGGCGTGAGGAAGCGGGCGAACCGGTCGCCGATCTGGAAGTGCGCAGCTCGAAACTCAAGGGCGTCACGGTGCCCGCGTCGCGGGCACCGTCCATGATCGACGAATATCCGATTCTCGCCGTCGCTGCCGCGTTTGCCGACGGCGAGACGCGCATGGATGGCCTCGCCGAATTGCGCGTGAAGGAAAGCGATCGCCTCAGTCTCATGGCCAACGGGCTCACGGCCTGCGGTGTGACGGCGCGGGCCGAGGGTGACTCGCTGATCGTGCGCGGCGGTGCGCAGCCGCGCGGCCATGCGACCATCGCGGTTCATCTCGATCACCGCATCGCCATGAGCTTCCTGGTGTTGGGTATGGCATCCGAGAAAGCCGTGGCGGTCGACGATGCGTCCGCCATTGCCACCAGCTTTCCGGACTTCGTCACGCTTATGAATGGACTCGGAGCCAAGCTCAGCGATGTGCCCGCGACCGACATGCCGCCGGTGGTGGTGTGAGCGCCCTGGTCGTTGCCCTGGTCGTTGCCCTGGACGGCCCGGCGGCGGCGGGAAAGGGAACCCTGGCCCGGAGTCTCGCCCAACGTCTCAATCTGGCCTATCTGGACACCGGGTCCCTTTACCGGGCGACCGGCCTGGCGGTGCTGGAGGCCGGGGGCGACCCGGCCGACCCCAAGGCCGCCGAATCCGCCGCCCGGACTCTCGATCCTTCCCGTTACAATCCCGCCGACCTGCGCCGGGAAGAGGTGGCCGATGCCGCCTCCAAAGTGGCCGCGATTCCGGCGGTTCGGGCGGCTTTGCTGGATTTTCAACGGCATTTCGCCCACCACCCCCCGGGGGGCAAAGCCGGCGCGGTTCTGGACGGGCGCGACATCGGTACCGTCGTGTGCCCCGACGCCCCCATCAAGATCTTCGTCACCGCCAGCCTGGAAGAGCGCAGCCGCCGCCGGGTCAAGGAGTTGCGGGACAAGGGCGAAACAGTTATAGAAGCGCGCGTTTTCGCCGATATGGCGGCTCGTGACGCCCGTGATTCCGGGCGCGGCGTGGCCCCTCTCAAAGCGGCGGACGATGCGCTTGTCCTCGATACCTCGACGCTTGATGCCGAGGGCGCCCTGGCCGCGGTCATGGCCTACATCGAGAGCAAGCAGAACCGTTAGAGCGCGATCCGGAAAAGTGGTCTCCGGTTTTCCGATCAGATCGCGCTCAAATATTTAAGTGCTTTATCCGTCGGCAAGCCGGAATCGTCCGGCCCCGCGGCAATGACCACCGGATTCAACCGGTCGGCCTGAAACGACGATTGAAAAAGGATACTCATGTCTCAATCCAATCTCGCGGTGAAGGAAGACTTCGCCGCCATGCTCGACGAATCGTTCAAAAAGAACGAATCCATTGAAGGCTCGGTCATTCACGGCACCGTCATTCGCGTCGACGACGACTTCGTGCTCGTCGATGTCGGCCTCAAGTCCGAAGGCCGCATTCCCCTTAAGGAATTCGCCCGCGGCGGCCGCGATAACGAAATGCAGCCCGGCGACAATGTCGACGTTTACGTCGAACGTTACGAAGACCGCGACGGTCTCATCATTCTCTCCCGCGACAAGGCGCGTCGCGAAGAAGCCTGGAACGTGCTGGAAGAACAGGCCGAGAAAAACACCCGCGTCGAAGGCACGATCTTCGGCCGCGTCAAAGGCGGTTTCACTGTCGACCTCAACGGCGCCGTGGCCTTCCTGCCCGGCAGCCAGGTGGACATCCGTCCCGTCCGCGACATCACGCCGCTCATGGGCGCGCCGCAGCAGTTCCAGATTCTCAAGATGGACCGTGCGCGCGGCAACATCGTCGTTTCCCGCCGCGCGGTGCTTGAAGAAACCCGCTCGCATGAACGTTCGAAGCTGATGGAGAACCTGAAAGAAGGTCAGGTGCTCGACGGCGTCGTCAAGAACATCACGGATTACGGCGCTTTCGTTGATCTCGGCGGTGTCGACGGTCTGCTCCACGTCACCGACATCTCGTGGAAGCGCGTCAATCATCCGACCGATGCCCTGTCCGTCGGCCAGCAGCTGCGCGTGCAGGTGATCCGCTTCAATCCCGAAACCCAGCGCATCTCCCTCGGCATGAAGCAGCTTGAGGCCGATCCGTGGGAAGGCGTCGCCGCCAAGTATCCGGTCAGCTCGAAGTTCGTCGGACGCGTCACCAACATCACCGACTACGGCGCCTTCGTGGAGCTGGAGGCCGGTGTCGAAGGTCTGGTGCACGTTTCCGAAATGAGCTGGACCAAGAAGAACGTCCATCCTGGCAAGATCGTTTCCACCAGCCAGGAAGTGGAAGTGATGGTGCTGGATGTGGATCCGGAAAAACGCCGCATCTCGCTCGGCCTCAAGCAGTGTCTCGACAATCCGTGGACCGCGTTCCGCGAGAAGAATCCGGTCGGGACCGTGCTCGAAGGCGAGATCAAGAACATCACCGAGTTCGGTCTGTTCGTCGGCGTCGACGGCGAGATCGACGGCATGGTGCATCTCTCCGACCTGTCCTACGAGCAGGAAGGCGAGGCGGCACTGAAGGACTACGCCAAAGGCCAGATCGTGAAGGCCAAGGTGCTCGATGTGGATATCGACAAAGAGCGCATCTCTCTCGGCATCAAGCAGTTGGGCGAAGACCCCTATGCCTCAGCCGCCAGCGAGCTGAAAAAGGGCCAGATCGTTACCTGCGTGGTGAAGGCCGTGGTCGAGAACGGTATCGAAGTGACCGTCAACGACAACCTCCAGGGCTTCATCAAGCGCAACGAGCTTGCCAAGGAACGCTCCGAGCAACGCCCGGATCGTTTCGCGGTGGGCGAGAAGGTCGATGCCCGCATCATCGCCATGGACCCCAAGAGCCGCAAACTGACCCTGTCCATCAAGGCGCGGGAAGTGGAGGAAGAGAAGCAGGCCATGGCCGAATTCGGCTCCGCCGACTCTGGGGCGTCCCTGGGCGAGATCCTGGGCGCGGCCCTCAAGCGCAAGCAAAGCGAGGCCGAGGCCACCGAGACCAAGGCCAAGAAGAAGGACGACGCCGAGGATTAAAGCCCATTCCGGCGGGGTTCCGCCGGCTCAAGCCCCCGGTTTCGGCCCATACAGGGCCTGTGACCATCTAAAAAGAACGCCCGCCCGGCTCAATTCAAGCCCGGCGGGCGTTTCCTTTTCCGCCGCACACCAATCGGATTTGAGTCGCTACTATCATGCGACCGGAAAAACATCTTAGTTTTGAGGGAGTTACCCTTGACTATTCGCCGACGGACCACCATCCTCTGACTTCAACAGCCAATGGGGCCGGGAATGCGTGCGTTAGGTCGGCCCCCGATTGTGAATTTCGACCGCCTTGAGAGACCTGAGTCCGTTACAGACTTGATTTGGTCGCGTTTTTTACGGCGAACCTTTCGCATCTCGCCGGAGAATGCTTTAGCCACGCGGAGAGGGCCGCAATGACGAAGTCAGAGTTGATCGCCCGCATCGCCGAACGGAATCCCCATCTTTATCAGCGTGATGTCGAGCGCATAGTTACCAACATCTTCGATGAAATCTCGAAGGCGCTTGGGCGCGGCAGCCGGGTGGAACTCCGCGGGTTTGGCGCGTTTTCCGTAAAACACAGGGATTCCCGCGTCGGTCGCAATCCTCGTACCGGGGCATCCGTGGATGTGGCGGAAAAGGCCGTGCCTTACTTCAAGACCGGTAAGCAGCTGCGCGATATGCTGAACGGGTAGGGGTCCTCGACCTCTCACGCCGCTTTTGGCTTGTGCCGGGGCGGGGCTCTCATTGCGCGTGATCGACCGTGCGTTTCGTCAATACCATCATCGCCGTCATCGTCGCCCTGGTCGTCGTCCTGTTCGCCGTATCGAACCGGGCGGAGGTGGAAATCACCCTGTGGCCGTTGCCGTTCCAAGTGACCCTCGGCGTCTACGCGGTCGTGCTGCTGGCGGTGCTGGTAGGGTTCATTGCCGGCATGATCGCCACGTGGCTGGCGGCCGGTTCGGTTCGGCGCGAGCGGCGACGCCTGCGGAACGAGGTGCGGGATCTGGAGCAGAGCCTCGGCCGCGCGCGCATGACGGCAAAGGCGGGAGAGGACTGACGCCGGACACGCAACGTACGTCGAATGATCTGGTGCTTTGGAGCCCTTCCCGGCCCGGTGGAATCACCTGGCCGGATAAGAAGGTCTCAAATTCAAATACTGAGAGCATGTTCCGACCGCCCGCGCGCGAAGGCGCGCTCTATGTTAAAAAAGCCGGCTTCGTCGGCGGGCCGGTTCCCCCTTTTCCGGAACATGCTCTAAAACGCTGGTGCCACAACAACGCCCGTTTCCTATACCGAGAGACGCCATGACCGCTTCACTGCGCAATCCGGTTTTCTGCGCCATCGACACCGACGATTTGGGAACCGCGACGACCTTGGCCGCGCGGCTCGCCGAAGCCGTCGGCGGCGTGAAGCTTGGGTTGCAGTTCTTCAATGCCCATGGTCCCAAGGGTCTTGCCGAAGTGGCGGCCGCCTCGGACCTGCCACTGTTTCTCGATCTCAAGTTTCACGACATTCCCAACACGGTGGCGGGCGCGGTGCGGTCGGTGGTGCCGCTCAAACCCTTCATGATCACGGTTCATGCGGTCGGCGGCAAAGCGATGATGCAAGCCGCCGTCAAAGCCGCGACCGATACCGCCTATGAAGTCGTGGGCTCCCATCCCTTAGTGGTCGGCGTTACGGTGCTGACAAGTTTCGACGACGGCGATCTCGCGGAAACAGGCGTGAGCGGCGCCGTGCTCGATCAGGTGCGGCGCCTCGCGGCGCTCGCACAAAGTTCCGGTCTCGACGGCGTGGTCTGCAGTCCCCACGAAGCGGCTGTGCTGCGTGCTGATCTCGGCCCCGATTTTTTGCTCATCACACCGGGCGTGCGCCCGTTGTGGGCTGCCGCCAACGATCAGAAACGGATCATGACGCCCGTCGAGGCGATGGCGGCGGGCGCCAGTTATCTTGTGGTCGGACGTCCCATCACGGGCGCGTCCGATCCGGCGGAGGCCGCCGGCCGGATCGCGTCCGACCTCGGCCCCACGGACTAATGCCATGACGACCGCTCGCGGCTTGGTCAAAGTCAAAATCTGCGGCCTCAACGATCGACGCGGTCTCGACGCGGCCCTAGATGCGGGCGCCGCCTACGTAGGCTTTGTGTTCTATCGCCGCTCGCCGCGCTTCGTCGATCTCGATCAAGCGGCTGCATTGGTCGCGCGCGTGCCGCGCCCGGTGATCGCGGTCGGTCTGTTCGTTGACCCCACCGACGCCGACATCACCATGGTGACCGACCGTGTGGGGCTCGGCATGCTCCAGCTTCATGGCAATGAGGCGCCCGAGCGCGTGGATGAGATCAAGCGCCGCACCGGTCTTCCGGCGATGAAGGTTCTCGGCGTTGCGAGCGCCGGGGACGTTCACCGCGCCCGCGCCTATGAAGATCGCGCCGACATGCTGATGTTCGACGCCAGACCGCCGCCGGGGGCCACTCGTCCCGGCGGCAACGCGGTCGCCTTCGACTGGAAATTGGTGCGGTCCTATACCGGCCCCGTGCCATGGATGTTGGCCGGCGGTCTGACGCGGGACAATGTGGCGACGGCTATCGCTCAGTCCGGTGCGACCATCGTCGATGTCTCGTCCGGGGTCGAATCCAACCCCGGCGTCAAGAGCCCCGCCAAAATCCGCGCATTCCTCGCCGCGGTGGCGGCCGCCCGACTGGGCTGAAACACTAACGGATTCAAGGGTATCGCACCGGGCGGCCAGGGGCGTATTTCGATTTGGCCGAGGGCCTTGCTGGAGTATAAAGCGCCTTCGCAATGGGTTGGCCCGGCTCCACGGGACCCGGCCCCACAGGAATTACCGATGACGAAGGTCGAACCTCGGAACACGTATCGCGGCGGTGTCGATGACAACGGCCACTTCGGCCTGTTCGGCGGCCGTTACGTCGCCGAGACCTTGATGCCGCTGATCCTCGACCTGGAGAAGGCCTACAATGCCGCCAAGGTCGATCCGGCCTTCAAGGCTGAACTGGCCCATCTCAACACCCATTATGCCGGCCGTCCGAGCCCATTGTATTTCGCGCCGCGCCTGACCGAACACCTGGGCGGCGCCAAGGTGTATTTCAAGCGCGACGAACTCAATCACACCGGCTCGCACAAGATCAACAATTGCCTCGGGCAAATTCTTGTCGCCCGGCGCATGGGTAAGAACCGCATCATCGCCGAAACCGGCGCCGGCCAGCACGGCGTTGCGACAGCGACGGTGTGTGCGCGCTTCGGTCTCAAGTGCGTGGTCTATATGGGCGCCAAGGACATCGAGCGCCAGAAACCCAATGTCTTTCGCATGCAGTTGCTGGGCGCCGAAGTGCGTCCCGTGGAAAAGGGCAACGCCACCCTCAAGGACGCCATGAACGAAGCCTTGCGCGACTGGGTCGCCAATGTGGACGACACCTACTACCTGATCGGCACGGCGGCCGGTCCTCATCCTTATCCGACCATGGTGCGCGACTTCCAATCCATCATCGGCATCGAAGTCCGCAGCCAGATGCAGGAGATGGAGGGCCGTCTGCCCGATCATCTGGTGGCGGCGGTCGGCGGCGGCTCCAACGCCATCGGCCTGTTCCATCCATTCCTCGATGACCCGTCGGTGAAAATCTACGGCGTCGAGGCGGCGGGCAAAGGACTCGCCAGCGGCCAGCACGCGGCCTCCATTACCGGCGGCAGTCCCGGCGTGCTTCACGGCAACCGCACGTATTTGCTTCAAGACGAGAACGGCCAGATCACGGACGCCCACTCCATATCCGCCGGTCTCGACTATCCCGGCATCGGCCCTGAACACGCGTGGCTTCATGATCAGGGCCGCGCCAACTACGTTTCCATCACTGATACGGAAGCGCTGGCGGCGTTCCAATTGTGCTCGCGGATCGAGGGCATTCTTCCGGCGCTTGAGCCGGCCCATGCCCTGGCCCATGTCATGAAGCTGGCACCCACATTGCCCAAGACCGATCTCCTGGTCATGAACATGTGCGGTCGCGGCGACAAGGACGTATTCACCGTCGCCGAAGTGCTGGGAGCGTCCTTGTGAAAGACGCAACCATCGCCACCGATCGTCTCGCCCGCCGCTTCGCCAAGCTTCGTGAGGAGAAACACGCGGGGCTGGTGGCATTCGTCACGGCCAACGACCCGACGCCCGACGTCTTCCGCGAGATTTTCGCCGGACTGCCCAAGGCGGGCGCCGATGTGATCGAAGTGGGCATGCCGTTCTCCGATCCCATGGCCGACGGTCCGTCCGTCCAGGCTTCAAGCCAGCGTTCCCTCAAGCACAACACTTCCGTACGCGACGTGCTCGAAGCCGTCACTGACTTTCGCCGCGCCGATGCGGATACGCCCATCGTGCTCATGGGCTACTACAATCCCATCTATCACATGGGCCCCGCCGTTTTCGCCAAGGCCGCTGTCGCCGCCGGTGTGGACGGCGTGATCGTCGTCGATCTGCCGCCGGAAGAGGCCGAGGAACTGGACGTGCATTTGCGCCCCCTTGGTCTGCATCTGATTTTCCTCACGGCGCCCACATCGGGCGACCAGCGCCTGCCGACCATCGTTCGGCGCGCGTCGGGATTTATCTACCACGTTGCCGTCACCGGCATCACCGGCACCAAGAGCGCCGACGAACATGCCGTGGGCGACGCGGTAAAGCGGCTGCGCCGTCACACCGACTTGCCAATTGTCGTGGGGTTCGGCATCCGCACTCCTGATGCGGCGCGCGCCATCGCCGCCCACGCTGATGCCGCGGTGGTGGGCTCGGCCATCGTCGACATCATCGCCAAGAATCTTAACGCTGATGGTACGCCAACCCCCGGTCTTGCCGCCAAGGTGCTGGCGTTCGTTAAATCTCTGTCGGATGGGGTGCGCGCGGCCCGGCGTTAACCGTCCCTAGTGGTTCGATTCTAGTGGTCCGATTCTAACATGCGCATCCCGGTTTGGCGGGCTGTTCCACGAGCGTGACGTGCACCGATTGGCAGTCTATATTATGACGTTGCAAGCGATGGAAGGACACCGTCCATGAATTGGCTCACCAATTTTGTCCGGCCCAAGATCCAGAAACTCGTGCGCCCCAAAGAGGTGCCCGACAATCTCTGGCATCAGTGCCCCAAATGCAGCGAGATGGTGTTCCATCGCGAGCTGGAGAAAAATCTCCGCGTCTGCACCCATTGCGGCCATCACATGCGCATGCCGGCGCGGGACCGCCTACGCATGATGTTCGATAACGGCGCGTGGACCGAAATCGAGGTCCGCGCCGTGGCGGTGGACCCGCTGCGCTTCAAGGACCGCAAGCGTTATGTAGAGCGGCTCAAGGAATCCCAGACCAAGACCGGACTTGATGACGCCGTTGTCGTCGCCCATGGCACCATGGGCGGCCTGGGCGTGGTGCTCGCCGTATTCGAGTTCGACTTCATGGGCGGGTCCATGGGTGCTGCCGTGGGCGAGGCGCTCATCGCCGCCTCGGAGCTGGCGGTGCTTCAGCACGTGCCGCTGATCGTCATGCCGTCCTCCGGCGGCGCCCGCATGCAGGAAGGCATTCTGTCCCTCATGCAGCTCGCGCGTACCACGGCGGCCATCGAGAAAGTGCGCGAGCACGGCCTGCCTTATATCGTCGTGCTGACCGATCCCACCACCGGCGGCGTCACGGCGTCCTTCGCCATGCTGGGCGATATCGCCATCGCCGAGCCCGGAGCTATCATCGGCTTTGCCGGACAGCGGGTGATCGAGCAGACCATTCGCGAAAAACTGCCCGAGGGATTCCAACGTTCCGAATACCTCATGGAACATGGCATGGTGGATATGGTGGTGCCGCGTAACGAACTGCGCGCCAAGCTGATCCAGGTGCTTGGTCTGCTGTTGCACGCCAACCCCGCAGCCGAAGCCGTGAACCCCACACCCGGCGCGCGCCGCCGCCGTCCGGTGGAAAGCCTTGCCGGCGCGCCGCCCGATCCGTCGATCCCTGACGTGTTCGAGCCGGACGAAGGCGAATAAGTTCGACGCTTCTCGATAATGTCTATCAGGGCCACGTCCAGCCTGAGGGGATGTCATGCGCGCGATTTTATCTACTCTGTTGATGTGCTGTTTGCTCCATCCGGCATTTGCGCAAACCTTCACGTTTCCGCCCGCATTTAAGACGCTCGATATTCAAACCAACGGCACGACGATCCATGTGCGTGTCGGTGGCAAGGGGCCGGCCGTGATTCTCCTCCATGGCTACGGCGAAACCGGCGACATGTGGGTGCCCATGGCCGCCGATCTGGCGCGTGACCACACGGTTGTCGTGCCCGACTTGCGGGGTTTGGGCTTGTCGTCAAAGCCCGCGGGCGGCTTCGACAAAAAAAATCAGTCAGGCGATGTTGTCGGTGTGCTCGACACCCTGAAAATTAAGAAGGTCGACGTTGTTGCCCATGACATCGGTAACATGGTCGGATTTGCATTCGCCGCGCAAAATCGCTCTCGGGTAAAGCGCATGGTGCTGATTGATGCCCCCATACCAGGAATCGGCCCATGGGAGGAAATCCTCAAGAATCCGCTGCTTTGGCATTTCCGCTTTGGCGGCCCGGACATGGAGCGCTTGGTCGCGGGCCGCGAGCGAATCTATCTTGACCGTTTCTGGAATGAGTTCTCGGCAACGCCCTCTCGCTTCACAGAGGAAGCGCGTCAACACTATGCCGAACTCTACGCGCTTCCCGGCGCCATGCACTCCGGCTTTGCCCAGTTTGCCGCCTTTGACCAGGATGCGATCGATAACAAGGCGTTCATGGCCGACGGCGGTAAGCTCGCGATGCCGGTGTTCGCCATCGGCGGGGAGAAATCCTTTGGACCAATGATGGCCACGGTCATGCGGGCTGCCGCTACAGACGTACAAGAAGGTGTGGTGCCGGAGTCCGGCCATTGGATCATGGAGGAGAATCCTGCCGCGACCGTCGCGATGGTCCGGAAATTTCTGATGGCGAAGCCCTGAGGCTCTGCACCCAGGGGTGATCTCTTTGTGAGAATGTTTCGACGGCCGCTTTCATGACCATGTCTCCACCTCCCGTCGACGCGGTGCTGGAGCGCATGACGCGCCTCCATCCGAAGCTCATCGACCTTTCGCTCGATCGGGTACGGCGGCTGCTCGCCGATCTGGGCAATCCCCAGGACAAACTGCCGCCGGTGATTCATGTGGCGGGCACCAACGGCAAGGGCTCGACCATCGCCACCATGCGCGCGGTGCTGGAGGCCGGCGGGTACAAGGTACACGCCTATACCTCGCCCCATCTGGTGCGTTTTACCGAGCGCATTCGATTGGTGGGATCGCTCATCGACGAGGACCTGCTGATCGCGCTCCTGGAACATATCGAGGAGGTCAACGCGGGCCGCCCCATCACGTTCTTCGAGATTACGACCGTGGCGGCGTTTCTGGCCTTCGCCCGCATTCCGGCGGACGTGACATTGCTGGAAACCGGCATGGGCGGCCGCCTCGATGCCACCAACGTTGTGGTCAAGCCCCTGGTCACGGTGCTCACATCCATTTCCATGGATCACACCCAGTTCCTGGGCGACACCGTCGCCGCCATCGCCGCCGAAAAGGCCGCGATCATGAAGCCGGGCGTTCCTTGCGTCTCCGTGGCGCAGCATCCCGATGCGGCGGCGGTGATCGACGCCGCGGCAACGCGCATCGGCGCAATGATGAAATGGCAGGGCCGCAATTGGCGGATGGAGCCCGCCGGTGGCGCAGGCAAATACCTTTTCACCGGCGAGCATGCATCGTGGACGGTGCCGCGTCCGTCCTTGCCAGGCCGCCACCAGATTGAAAATGCCGGCGCGGCCCTGGCGGCCCTGGACCAATCCGGCATCGCGATTCCGGATTTCGCCCTGCGCCAGGGCTTGAAGAATGTGGTGTGGCCGGCGCGGGCGCAACGCCTGACCAAGGGGCCGCTCGCGCAAACCCTGCCCAACGCGTGGGAGCTTTGGCTTGATGGCGGACATAACGCGGGCGGCGGCCAGGTGCTCGCCCATCTCGCCGCCGACCAATGGGCCGATGCGCCGCTGCATCTCGTATGCGGCATGCTCTCCACCAAAGCGGCGGAGGATTTTCTGCATCCGCTGGCGCACCACGCCACCAGCCTGACGACGATAGAGATTCCCGGCAGCGCCATTTCCTATTCCGCCGCCGAGCTTGCCATGGCGGCGGCCAATGCGGGCTTCGCCAGCGTGCGCCGCGCCGCCAGCGTGCAGCAGGCGGTGGCGGCCATCGTCATGGATTATCCGAAAACCTTCGCCCGCGTGCTGATCTGCGGCGCGCTCTACCTGGCGGGCGAAGTGCTGAAGGAGAATGGGTAAGGGGTTAAGCGCCGGCCTTATCTCAGTCCGTCACCCTCGGGCCAGGCGGGCGAAGGCCCGCCATCTTAATCTACTGCGCGCTTCGCGCGCGGGCCGAGGGTCCAGGGTTGTGGGGTCTGGTCTATGCAGAGAAACCAGAGTTTTTCTGCGGCGTACATCGCTTCAATGCTCTGGGTCCCCGTGTCAAGCACGGGGACGACAGTTGGGGTGTGTGGCGACGGCACGACGGCGCGTCTGCACTGTCGATTTAACTTTCCACGCCCACGACCCCGATTTCCACCAGCTTGTCGAGCATGTTGTCCTCAAGGTCCTTGAGGCGTTTGGCCAACAGGGCTTCGATTTCCTTCGGTGGCAGGGCGCGGCCGCCGACGATGACGTCGCCGCCCTCCGCCGCCATCATGCGCGCGGCGAAGGGAATCGGACCGTTGTGGGCGGACACGCTCAGGCCGTCGCCGCCCCAGCCCTTGTCGCACATGGCCAGCAGCAGCATGGCGTCCACGTTTGGAAGCTCGATGCCGGTGCCGGCGTTGAGCGCGGCCAACGGCACTTTCGGCGCGCGCATGCCCAATTCCTTGATGAGCGCGCGATTGATGGGCGGCATGGTGAGTTTGGCGCCGCGCCCGATTTTCTTCTGGGTGGTGCGGTTGGCGAAGGCGTGGACTTGGCCACCCGCCACCAGTAGGCGCGCGGCGTCGACGCGGGTCCAGGGCGACAGGCCGCCGAAACCCGGCACCTTCAACATGTCGCGGACATCAATGGCGCCAACCGCCACGGCTTCGAGAAGATCGGCCACGGGTCCGTTCTCGTAGCTCACCTGGATCTCGCCGAAGGGCACCTGACGATCGATCTGCGCCAAGGGCACGAGAGTGCCGAAAATCAGGTCTTCGTTGACCTCCAGCCATTCCTCCTGGGTCTTGAAGGGCTCGCCCTTGATCCACAGGTCGCGGCGGAATGTCTCGTTGCGGATGAAGTCGCGCTTGGCTTCCAATTCGCCGCGCGTCTTGGCCTGGCGGAATTCCTGCTGCAGGCTTTGCGGCACGGCCAGATCGACCATGTTGAGGAACATGAACGTGCTGCCCACGAACTGCAGGCCGTTGGCTTCCATCATGGCGTTCAGCTCGGCGAAATAGAACGCGCGCAGATGCAGGTTGAAATACTCATGCGCCATGTAGCGCAGATCGAGCCGCGCCAAATCGTCCACCGCCTCGGCCAGAGCCGGGTTGTCACGGAAATACTTCACCTCGGCGGCTTTGAGTTTCTGCAGCCAGGCGAGCCCCGTTTCCGCCCGGGTCATGGTGTTCGCGCCGTCCTTGGTGAGGGAATAGACCATGTTGCGCATGGGCAGCTTGGCCGCCCAGCCGGGCATGGCGTTGGCGCCGGTCATGAGCAGGCCGCCGGGCTTGAGGCGCTTGGCGGCGTCGGCGAGCACGGCGTCCCGCGTCGGATCATCGATCCAGCTCAGCACTCCGTGCATGGTGGCGAAGTCGAGCGGCGGTATGTCGTCGGCCTTCAGATCGGCGAAGCCCTTGGTCAGGAAGGTGGCGTTGTCCAGTCCGCCGCGCACGGCGATGACCTCGGCGGCGCTGATGTGGGCCGGCAGAAAATCTACACCGTAAAAACGGCCCTGGGGATAGCATCCCGCCAGAACATTGGCGGTGACGCCATTGCCGCAGCCGTAATCGCACCACGTGAATCCGGCGTCGAGCGGGCGCGGGCGAAAACCGTTGCCGGCGGCGATCAGGTTGAGATGGGTGGGGGCGTGATCACCATAGAACTCGGCCACATAGGTGGTGTCGGTGATATAGCCGCCGGTCTTGTCGGCGTTTGCCATGTGAGAACTCCCGTGGACCCCATCGCAGATCGGCATTATCCGCCAATCTTACCCAATGGGTTTAACCACGACAGCTTAAGAAACGCAAAAAGCCCCGGTGCGAACCACACCGGGGCTTTCATTCGTAGTCGAATCGGCTCGAAGCTATTCCGGCTCGCGCAATGGTTAGATCGACTGCTGCACCCACTCCAGAAGCTTGCTCTTGGGCAAGGCGCCGACCTTCATGGCGGCCACCTGACCGTCCTTGAAAATCATGAGCGTCGGGATGCCGCGCACGCCGTACTGGGTCGGGGTCTGCGGATTGTCGTCGATGTTGACCTTGGCGACCGTGAGCTTGCCGCCGAGTTCTTTCGCGATTTCCTCCAAGGACGGCGCGATCTGCTTACACGGTCCGCACCATTCCGCCCAGAAGTCCACCAACACCGGACCCTCAGCCTTGAGGACATCCTCTTCGAAGGATTTGTCGGAAACCTGTTTCATGGAAATTGTTCCTTTCTGGCGAGCACTGCAAAATTCCGCTCGCGCGATGAGGGGTGAATCTAGGGAGCCGATGGGGGACCGTCAAGGCAAGGGGCAGGCTATGCTAGAACAGCCGCTTTAGGCCGAGTCACCGCACTGCGGGAGCGTGTACGGGAGAAGAATATTCTCTAGGCGGCGGCGGATCGCTGTGCTTTGCTTCGCCGCGCCCACTGAACCGAGGAGACGCGCCGTGAAGCGAAGGTTGATCCAGATGGGTTATGTCACGCCGGACCTTGAGTCCGCGCTTGATTACTGGACCGGCGTGGCGGGGGCAGGGCCATTCTACTACGCCGAATACGAGCCCGAGCAACAGGTTCACCGTGGCCAGCCGACCCATATCCGCTTCCGCTTGGCCTACGGCTTTTCGGGCGACATGAATATCGAAGTGGTCCAGCAGCTCGGCGGCGGGAAGTCGGCCTATAGCGAGGCGCTGGAAAGCGGCGGGCCGTTTCCCAAGGGCGGGGTGCTGCATCACATCATGTTGGCCCATGACGGCTACGACGGCATTTACAGCGATTACATCACGGCGGGGGCCGAGCGGTGTTACGATGCGTTCGTGCCGGGCGTCGGCCGTTTCTGCTATCTCGACACACGCGCGCTGATGGATTGTTATCTCGAACTGGTCGAGGACACGCGCGTGTTCGAAGCCGCCTGCGCCAAGATGCGCGAAATCCATCTTGGCTGGGACGGCCGCAACCCCCGGCGCAATTTCGACGAGATTCTCGCCCTGCTCTGACAGGGCAACACTTCACCCGCTCCAACAGCTAGCCCGCGAGGCCATTGCGATGGAAAAAGTCAGCTTCATCGATCCGGAAGTGCAGCGTTGCCCGTTCGCGGCATATACCGCCGTGCGCGAGCAGGGACCTGTCTACTATGACGAAAGCTGCGGCTATTACATCGTCACTGGCTACAACGAAGTCCGCAAATGGGCGGCCGACACCGGCAATCTGTCGAACGTGACGGGCCTGCTGCTGGTCAAGGACGCACCCTACCAGCCGAAGATCGATGCGATTTACGAGGAGCATGGCTTCCTGCCGGTGAACACGCTCACCGTGGCGGACCCGCCGCTGCACACCTTCCACCGATCGTTGGTCGACAAGGCCTTCACCGCCTCGCGTGTCAAGAAGATGGAAGACTACCTCCAGAGCATTATCGACGGCATGATTGACCAGTTTATCGGTCGCGGCGCGTGCGATTTCTACGCTGATTTTGCGGCCAAGGTGCCGATCCACGTCATCGCCAACCAGCTCGGCGTCGAACTCGATGACATCGACCGGTTCAAGTCCTGGTCGGATGCCGTCATCCAGGAAAGCGAGCCGCATAACACCGAGGAACAGCAGGCGGAGATCACGCGCGCCATCTGCGAGTTGCAGCGGTTCATCGCCGGGAAGGCCGAGCAGTTCCTGAAGAAGCCCGGAGACTGCCTGCTGAGTGACCTCGTCCATGCCGACGATAACGGCCGCAAGATGTCCATGCCCGAACTGGTGTCGATGGTGCTGATCCTGCTTGTCGCGGGCAATGACTCGACCTCGCTCGCGATGACCAGTGTCATGCACCGCCTTATCACCACCCCGGGGATGGAGGACCAGTTGCGCGCCGACCCATCGCGGATACCGAACTTCATCGAGGAGGTGTTGCGGCTCGAAGCGCCCGTGCAGGGCCTCTACCGCCGCGCGCTCAACAACATCCGTATCGGTGACATGGATATCCCCAAAGGCGCGATTGTCGTACTACGTTTCGGCGGAGCCAATCGCGACCCGTCGCAGTTCCCGAATCCGGATACGCTGGAGTTGGGCCGCTCCAACACCCGTACCCATCTTACCTTTGGGGCGGGCCCGCATTTCTGCATCGGCAACCAGCTGTCGCGCGGCGAGTTGCGTATCGCCTTCACCACATTGCTGCAGCGGATGCGGAACTTCCGGATCGTGGGCGGCGAGGACGCGGCGAGCTGGGTGTCGCACTTCCTCGTCTATGGGCCGCACAAACTGCGCATCGCTTTCGACCTGATCTGAGGCCGCGCCTCGGCCGCGACTCCACCCTCCTGGGCCTCTTCAACTCCGCCAGGTGAGGGTCGCGGGCGCGATGGGATTGCGCGGCGCGCGGTCTTCCGCCGCCGCCGCTAGCCATTCCCGCTTCAGCTGGAAGTACCAGCGCGCCTGGGTATCGGCGTCGCGCACCAGCATGGTGGACGGCGCGAACGCCTGACCCTCGGCCATGGCCATGACCGCGCGACGATCCTGATCCAGAAACCGCCGTGCGATTGGTTGAATGAGTGGGCGCCACATCGCGCCGCCGGGCACATCCCAGTACATCACATGATGCACGTCGGTGAGGTCGGCGGTCACGGGCGTGCAGGCGGTAAGGCCGCAATAACCGTAGCGCCCGGTGGTCGCGTGCTCGACGCGCACAGACGGCAGCGTGTAGGTGATTTCGGTCTCCGGCGCGCCGCCGAGGAACAGTCCATAGGCGCGGCTGTTGCTGGAGGCGCGATGGCGATCCATGCGCCAGCCCAGTCGGTCGGCCACGGGAGAGAAGCGCTTTTGTTTCTCATGAATGCTGGCGCGATCGCGCCACAAGGCCGAGCGGTGAACGAAAGCGCCGTGGGCCGGGTCCATAAGACCGATCACCGCCAGATCGATATTGCACGGAAACCGCATGGTCACGTGAATTTGGAAACGCTTGCCCAGGGCCGGGACTTCCGGAACCGGCGGCAGAGATTCGCGTTTGTCGCCCATATACACCCACACGTTGCCCTGATGCTCGGCGACCGCATATGTCTTGGCGCGGACATCGGCGGGTTGCGGGCGCTGGGTATCGGTCTGGGACGGAATCGCCGTACAGCGCCCGTCGGTGGCGAAACGCCAGCCGTGATAGGGGCACTCCACCTCGCGGCCGTCGAAGGCACCGCGCGATAACAGCGTGCCGCGATGGGGGCAGGTATCACGCAAGGCGAACACTTTGCCCGCGGCATCACGCCCGATCAGTATGGGCTCGCCCAGCAAAGTGCGATGTGCTGTCGAGCGCCGCCGCAATTCGTTGGCCGCCAGGGCGTAGTACCACGCCTCGCGCAGCATCACGCCCTTGACGGTCGTGTCGTCGGCGGACTCGGAGGAAACAGACTCGGTCATGGATGTCTTTATATCTTGAGTATGTCCTAATCGGAAAACCGGAAGACCACTTTTCCGGGACATACTCTATAACAAACCGTGCGCGGTCAGTGCGCGCCGCAGATCGTCGGCATCGCGGAAAAGATGACCGCGCAGGCCCAACCGCTCACCCGCCGCCACGTTACTCGCCACGTCGTCCACGAACAACGTATGTTCCGGGTTCAGGCGGAAACGGTCGATGGTCAGTCGGAAAATGCGGGGATCGGGCTTTTTCACCTTTTCCCGGCCCGAAACCACAATGTCCTTCAGCGTCCGTACGATCTCATACTGTGCCCCGTGATGGAATGTCTCGGCGCACCAGTTGCTCAGGCCGTAGAGCGGCACGTTGCGGGCCGTCAGGTCGGCGACAACGGCGCCCATGCCATCGATTTCGCCGCCGATCATCTCATCGAACCGCGCGTAAAATGCCTCGATGAGGGACGTGTATTCGGGGAAGCGGGCACAAAGGATCGCGTTGGCTTCCGCGATGGGCCGGCCGGCGTCCTGCTGCTCGTTCCATTCCGGACTGCACACGTCCGTCAGAAAGCGGTCCATGGCCTGCTCATCGGCGATGAGCTTGCGATAGAGACGGCGACGGTCCCATTGCAAAAGGACGTTGCCGATATCGAACAACACAGTGTCAATTGTCATGGGCGCTTCAGTGCAATCGCTTTAAGTTGCAGTCGTCTCCCCCTCACCCCAACCCTCTCCCCGATGGGGAGGGGGTGCCGAGCCGCGCGAGGCGGTGAGGGGGCTAAAGACTTCCATCAAGTTTTGCAAACGTGACTTCCATCTGCGCCGCCGGCAGTTCCAAGGTAAATGGCCCGTCGGTCCATAACAGTACGCAGCGAATGGCGTGGCGCGGGTAGATCGCCGTCAGTGCGGCGCGATAGACGGCCATCTGGAAAACATAGGCCGGGTCCACGTTCTCCGCTTGGCGCGGCGGCGGCCGGTTGGTCTTGTAGTCGACAATCCACACGGTGTCGGCGGTGACGGCGAGGCGGTCCACCTGTCCGGCGACGGCATGGCCGTGGACCAGGCCGGAGATGGGCACCTCGGCGCGCGAGCCCGGCGCGAACAGGGGGGTGAATTCTGGTGCGTCGAGTACGGCCAGGGTTTCATCGACAACGGCAAGCTGGACCTCGCGGGGCAGGCGCCAGGTGGGGCGGCTGACGAAGGCTTGGGCCGCGTCGCGACGACGTTCCAACGGAATCTCCGGCAGGCTTTGCAGCAGGCGATGAATGATGAGGCCGCGTTGAAACCGTTGCGCGCCATCGGCCAGGGGCGATAGCGCCGGTGGGTCGGTGCGCACCGCCTGGGACGGCGCCAGGGGTCGCGGCGGCGTCTCTTCCTCCGGTGCGGCTTGTCGCGCCCATGTGGGCAGCGGCATGACCTCGGCAACCACCGGCGCGGCGCTGATTTTGTCCGGGGATGCGGTCTGCGCGTTTTCCAGCCGCAGCACATCGCCCTCGGGAAAATCCTTGTCGGCCGCCAGCGCGTGATCGGTGATGATCTGCGCGCGCTCGGTCAATCCCTCCCGGATCATGCCGTACCAGGTTTTGTCCGCCGAAGCCGGTCTACGGGTATGCCAGCCGCATACATAAAGCCGGTCCTCGGCACGGGTCATGGCTACGTACAACAGGCGGCGATATTCCTCGTCGCGGGCGGCATCGGCGGCGTCACGCAAAGTCCGGCACGCATTGTCCATGTCATCGCTGCGTGGCGCCCACAACATCAGCGGTGTCTCATCGTCCGTCCAGAGCAGACGACCGCGCGTGGTCGGCGGTTGGGTTGTGTCAGGCAGAAACACGATCGGTGCTTGCAGGCCTTTGGCGCCATGGACGGTCACGACGCGCACGGCGTCGGCACCGGTCTGGTCGAGGTCGCGCTTGATGGAAGTTTCGCCGCGCTCAAGCCAATGCAGCAGGCCCTCCAGCGACGGCGGATGAGTCTCCTGATAGGCCAGGGTCAGGCGCAGGAATTCATCGAGGGGGTCATCCGCTTCCTCGCCGAGGCGCGCCAGCAGCTTGCGCCGGCCATCACTGGTGACGAGCACATGGGCGAACAATTCCGTCGGGGTTAGAAAGTCGGCGCGGGCCAGCAGGTCCGCAAGCCAACCGTGCGCCACACCGAACCGGGAGTCCGCACCGGCATGATCCCGGAGAACTTCCCACAGGGTCCGGTCGCCGCGGCCATGGGCGAGGGCGAAGAGTTCCTCCTCGCTCAAACCTACCAGCGGGCTTTTCAACACCGTCGCCAAGGTTAGATCGTCGGCGGGCAAAAGCAGGAATCGCCCCAGGGCCATCATGTCCATGACCGCCAGCTGTTCCGTCAGTACCATACGGTCCACGCCGGCCACAGCGATATTGGCCTGCTTCAGGCGACGCACCAGTTCTTCCACGAAGCCCGTACGCCGCCGCACCAGCACCATGATGTCGCCGGGACGGATCTGGCGATCCTTGGAGATCAGTTTCTCGCCTGTGTCGACCATCAGCTTGATGCGCTTGGCGATGAGCCCGGCCAGACGAAATTCCGGCACGTCGCCCGCGACCCGTTCCACAGGCGGTTTCCATGGCGGGGGGTCGTCCTGTGCGGCCGGTTCCACAGTCGGCCAGATTTCCACCAGCCCGCCATGGCCTTCGCGCGACGGCAAGTGCGCGATGGTCTCGTCCGTGTCGGCCACACCGCGTCGTGCATTGTCGAAGGCGAACACCGCGTCGACCGCATCCAGCACCGCGGTCACGGAGCGGAAAGAGACGTTCAAGGGCACCATTTCCCAATCCCGCCCCGCCGCCTTCACCTGCGATTCCATATGGTGCCGCATGGCGTCGAACTCGCGAGGTGCCGCGCCCTGGAAGCTGTAGATGGACTGCTTGCGGTCGCCGACAGCGAAGACCGTGCGGGGTCGGGGCGATTTGTCCTCGTGACGTCCTTCACCGGCGAAAAATTCGGTCGTGAGGGCGCGCAGGATCGCCCATTGGTCCGGATTGGTGTCCTGGGCTTCGTCCACCAGAACGTGATCGAGGCCGCCGTCCAGCTTGTACAAAACCCATGCCGCTTGCCCAGGCCGTTCGAGCAGTCGCCGCGTGGTTTGGATCAGGTCGTCGTAGTCGAGCCAGTTGCGGTCGGCTTTTTCCTTTCGGTAGCGGGCGAGCACGCACCCGCCGATGCGCAGAAGCGCAGCACTCGCCTGGAGAATGGCCGCCGATTTGCGCGTGGCCTGAAGTGTCTCAAGCCGCGCGGCTTCCCGGCTCAGGATGTCGATGGCATCGGGCGCGGTCTTCGCGGCAGCCTTGGTGATGAGTGTCTTGCGCGGCTGATCCTTGGCGGTGAGGAACGCCGACGCGTAAGCCGCAAACATAATCACCCGTGTCGTCACGTCAGAGGCAAGCCAACGCGCGATGACGGCGGCCCGCTCCTGGTCCGTCTCGGAGCCGGCCTGCAGCGCATCGGCGGCGCGCCGAAGATCGACGCGCGCAAATGCGCTGTCCCCGCTCGCGGCGGTAACAATGTCATCGGGTGTCGCTCCGGCGGGAACCCGAAGGTAGGCGGCCATCTTCGCCGTAACGCCGTCGACGCCGTTCGGCGTTGCCGCCAGCAGGCGCGCGATCCTCCCGCGCGCCGCCAGCACCTCCGTCATAAGATCGCTGAAGCTGGTTTCGTGCACGCGATCGGTAATGACTTTCATGGCCTTGGCCAGTTCGCGGTCGCTGCCGTCGCGGGCTTCCGCCAGGGTCGCTTCCAGTGCCCGCGCCAGGGCCTCGTCCGCATCCCGTTCCTCGATCAGGGCAAAGTGGGGCGCGACGTCGGCCTCCAAGGGAAACCGCCGCAGCAGCGACTGACAGAACGCATGCAGCGTCGATATCTGCAATCCGCCGGGCGCGTCGAGAACTTCGGCGAACAGACGGCGCGCGCGTTTCAACGTGGCGCGATCCAGACCGTCGGGGAGCAGTTGTGCCAAGTCTTCCATGAGCGCGTTTTCGTCCGCCGTCACCCAGCCGGACAATTGCGCGGCGATGCGGTTGGCCATTTCCGCCGCCGCTGCCTTGGTGAAGGTGAGGCAAAGGATGCGATTGGCGGGCGTGCCCGTCAGCAACAGCGCGAGCACGCGCCGGGTCAGGACCATGGTCTTGCCCGAACCGGCCGAGGCGCTGACCCACACGCTCGCCTTCGGCCGTATGGCCCGCGCCTGACTCAGGCGCGCGGCCTTGGTGTATGTGATGCCGGTTAGGCGAGGAGCGGTCATGATCCGTCCTCACCTGAGATGGCACTCCATTCCTTCACCCGCGCCAGATGCAGATAGTCGCTGTACGTGGGCGCGGTGTCGGGATTGGGCCGTGCCTCGTATGCCGTGGCGGCCTGATCGAAAGTTGCGATGAGGTGCGCGAGACCTTCCTCGGCATCCAAGGCGATCTTTGCCGGATCGCCTTTGACGGCGACGATCTCGCCGCCCTCGTCACGGCCGTGCAGTCGCCAGAACTCCAGTGCCGACGCGATCTTGGGCGGCACGCCCGTGAAACCACCTTTCGCGACCATGGCGGCTTCCAGGGGCAATTGCGGCGCATATCCCGCCAACACTTCCTTGGAACTGGGTGGGGCGCCGGTCTTATAGTCGATGATGACCAGTCCGCTTTTGGTGTGATCGATGCGGTCAGCGCGTCCGGTCAAGGTGAACGGACCTGCCGGTCCCTTCAACGTCATCTCGCCCTTGATCTCCACATGAGCCTGGACAAGATCGTTCCGGCGTTCGCGCTCGGTCTCCACAAACCATGCGGCGACCCGCTCAAAGCGTGGCTCCCAGAACGCCGCCACACCCGGCCGCAAGGCTTGATCGGCGAACATGGCACGTCCCAGGTCCAGCAAGCGCGCAAGCGCGTCTTCGGGCAGAGGGCCCATGGGATATGCGGCGATAAACCGGTGCAACGCGCTGTGAATCAATTGGCCGTAGTCGGCCGCACCCGGGTCCTGTTCCAGCGGATCGAGGGGTTCGAGACCAAGCACGTGGCGCGCGTAGATGCTGTAGGGATCGCGCATCCATTTTTCGATCTCTGTCACCGACAACCGTCGCGGCCGTGCCGCCACGGGTGGCCTCGGCGCGGGCGGATCGCAGGCCTTGATCGCCGCGGGACGCGTCAACGCATGAGCCCAGGCGAGCCATGGCGCGCGCTCGTCGCGCCACGCGTTTTCCAGTTTGGCGGCGGCGATCACCCGTTCAAGACGCATCAGCCAGCGCGACGGCACCGTGGGCGTGCCGTCGACTTTCGCTGCGCGCGTTAGCACGACCTTGGGCGCACAGAGGGCTTGCGCTACATCGTGGGCGGCGAGGCCGATGCGGCGCTCGGGCGACGGCAGTCCGAATTGCGCACGCATGGGTCGGCTCATCCATGGATCAGGTGCTGCGTCGGCGGGCCATGTGCCTTCGTTCAGGCCGGCGAGGATCAACACATCGAATCGCTGCAACCGCATTTCCAGCGGGCCGAGAATGGCCAGGCGTGGATGGCGGCTGTAGCGCGGCCGAACCACGCGGCTTGCCATCAATGTTTCGAAAAGCGCCAGATAGGACGAGGGTGCGATGGGCTTCAGCACATCGCCGTTCTGGGCCAACTCGGCCACGAAGGCAGCGGCTGCTTCGCCGGCCTCTCCCGCCCACAGGCGCAGCGGTCCCGGCGTATCGGGCGTGGCCGCGAAGGCTTCGGCCATCTCCATATGCGCCGCGAGCAGAACACTGAGTGGGACTTTGTCGCCGCTCATGAGTGCGGCAAAGCGCGCGCACGTGTTTGTGAGCAGCGCATGCCATGCCCGCACGTCGTCTTCTTTTTCCAGCTTCGCCAGTTGGGCGAGGCCCGACAACCCTGCCGGTGGACGCGGACCGCGCAGGATGGATATCTCCGCCGCGCGGGTCAGGTCGCGGAACGCCACCGGATCGCGTCCGGCGGACGCGAAGGGATGCTTGCAGGCGGCAAGGGTTGCCACGGGTGCGAAGTCCTCCGTCACCATGGCGGCGGTCAGGCGCAGGAAGACTCCCGGCGGCGTGCGGTCGAGGGGTTTCCCGGCGGAATCATCGATGACGATGTCCCACCGTTCCAACTCTGCCGCCACCCGCTCGGCGATACGGCGGTCGGGCGTCACCAGGGCGCACGTCCGCTGTTCAGTCTGAACGGCGTCACGCATGATCAAGGCGATGGTTTCGGCTTCTTCCCGTGGTCCGGGGCAATCGATGCGCGTCACACCGGCGACGGCGGATTTGTCCAAACCCGCCAGCGCGCCATGACTATCGGTCCAGGTGTCCGTGGTCGCCGCCGGGCGCATGCACTCGGATACCAAAAGGCGGCGGGCGTTCAGGCTGTCGATCGGCACGGCGGGCCAACTCGCCACGTTCTCTCGTTCGATTCCGATCCGTTCCAGAAGGTGCTTGAGACCGAACTGCGGGTGAGACTCGTCAAGCGCGGTCCAAGCCGTGTCGTCCAGGTCCGTGTCCAGGCCGGGAAGCACAACGCATCCTTCCGGCAATCCGGCGACAACCGCCAGCAAGGCCGCCGTCGCCGGAATGCTGCCTGTCGATCCCGCCGCGACAATGGGGCCGGGCGCGGTACGCATCCAAATTGCCGCCTGGGCCGCGAACACCCGATTGCGATGTTCGGCCGGATCGATGGCGCCGTCTTCACGGAGAATCTCCGGCCAGTGATCGGTCACATAGGCCAGGAACTTGAGGGTGATCTGCCAGTGCGCGGCATATTCGTCGGGCACCAGATTCTTCAGCGCGGCGAACTCCAATCCCTCGGTCTGCACCTGATCCACCAACTGGGCGAGGGCTTCCGCCAGTTGCACGGCTTGCTCGGGGCTCGGGAGATGTCCGTCGATGGGCAGGGATTCGATCAGATGGGCGAGCATGAGTTGCCGACGCAGTGGTGCGATGGGCGCGGGCAATTCCACCGTCGCGCCGGTGGCGAAGCCGCCGAACAAAGCTTCATCACTGTCCACGTCATTGAGGGGGATCATGCGCGGCAGCAACAACGGCTTGCCGTTGGTGAGCCGCAAGAACGCTTCGCGCAAACTCCGCGCCGCGCGGCGGGTGGGCAACAGCACCGTCACCGCCGCCAAGGCCATGGGATCGTCGCCTGCGTCATCCAGCAGACCGCCGGCCAGGGCGTCGACAAAGGCGGCGCCGGGCGGAATGGTGAATACGGTGGGACGGCCGCGAGCGATCAGACTCCGCCATGTTGCCGACGGAACCGGTCTGCTCATGGCGCGGTTCCGGCGAGAAGCGCCGTAGTGGCCGGCACGGCTTCGGGCGTGCCCACGTGATACCAGTCGCCGTCATTGACCACGGCGATCATGCGTCCGGCGGCGATGGCCCGGTCCCAGATTCTATTGGCGGAGAAAGGAATCGCCTGCTCGCCGGCAAAGGCGCGGGGGTGCACGATCCATGCGCCTGCATAGACGAACGGTGCGCGCGCTGCCGTGTGACGCCGGCTCATGACGCCGTCGGATGCGACGAAGAAATCGCCGGGACCGTCGAAACCGTGGGCTGTCTCCAGCGGATGGACCAGCATGATCACATCCAGCTTTTCAGGATTCCATGCGGCGGCGAGTTTGCGGAATGCCGACGGCTGCCCCGGCGCGTCGACAATGATGCCGTCGCAATTGCACACGAAGAAGGGATCGGGCCCGAGCAGCGGCAGTGCCTTGACGATGCCGCCGCCGGTATCGAGCAGGGCTGCGCTTTCGTCGGAAATCGCGATGGCGGGCCTTGTGCGGGTGCCAAGATGATTGCGCATCTGTTCGGCAAGGTGATGCACGTTTACGACCGCTCGCGTGACACCCGACGCGGCAAGTGGATCGAGCGTCCAGTCGATGAGGGCTTTACCCGCCACGGGCACCAGCGGTTTCGGCATGCGCTCGGTGATAGGGCGCATGCGCGTGCCCAAACCTGCCGCCAGTAACATGGCTGTGTTGGGAATCGTGGTCACGCGCTTATTGTCCGCGCGGTCGGCGGTACATGGCGGTCAAGCCACGCTTTCAATGGTGCGAGATGTGGATGGGCGAGGCAGGTGTCCATGTAACGCCACAGGCGCGGGATATGGATGAGGTACTGGGGTTTGCTGTCCCGCACCTTCAGCCGCGCGAACGTTCCGAGCACGCGCGTGTGACGTTGGGCCGCCATCACCGCCCAGGAAAGATCGAAGTCCTCAGGCGTAATGGCGGGAAAGGCGGCGAGATAACGCTGCTTCATGGCCGCCACCAGTGTGGGATCGATGTCCCGGCGGGCGTCTTCCAACAGGGACATAAGATCGTAGGTCGCCGGCCCGGCAACCGCGTCCTGAAAGTCCAACAGGCCGCACGCCTTGACGCCCGGCCGATCGAACAAGCCCAGCAGGTTATCCACGTGATAGTCGAACAGCACCAGGGACGTGGGTGTTTTCCAGGCCGCCGGCAGCAGTGTTTGCCAGATGGTTTCGTATTCGGCGCGGACATCGGCGGCTAAAGCCGGCGCATCCACCAGCGGCAGGTACCATACGTGCAACCGGTTGACCTCTTCCAACAGCCGGCTTGTGCCATAGGGCGCGACGCTTGGCGGTACGGCGCCGGACTGTTTATGAAGTGCGATCAGGGCATCCACGGCAAGCGCATAGAGTTTCTTCTCATCCGCTCCGCGCGCCAGCAATCGGGTGTAGGTGTCGTCGCCCAGGTCCTCGATCAGCAACAGCCCGGCGGCCACATCCTCGGCGAGGATCGCGGGCGCGGAAAAGCCCAAACCATGAAGATGGCGCGCGATTGCGATCCACGGCCGTACGTTCTCGTGGGGCGGTGGAGCATCCATGAGTACGGCGCGTCCGCGCGGACCCTCGAGACGGTCATATTTGCGGAACGAGGCGTCGCCGGCAATTCGGCGCCGGGCCGCGTTGTCCCAGCCATGGGCGGCGAGAAAAGTGGCGATCTGGGAATCGCGGTCGGTGGTCATGGGCGACGCTCGGGCGTTGCGGTGGTCGACCAGCCATTCAGCAAAACACAACCGTCACCTTCGGGCTTGACCCGAGGGTCCAGGGTTTCTAGCTCGGTGCGATGCGCCATGGAGATCACTTCGTCTCCCGCAGTTTTGTTTTCCAAGCTTCCACAGCCTCCGCGTATTTCCCCTGACCGCTGATCTCGGCCTCGCGCCCATCGCCGGCTTGAGTGAGGGTCACGTCGATACGGTCGGCGGGCAGAAACCGGCCCAGGCGATCCGGCCATTCGATCACGGCGACATCGCCGAGGGCGTCCTCGAGACCGAGTTCAATGACATCCTCGGCGTGTTTTACGCGGTAGAGGTCGAAATGCCAAACCGGTCCGGCGGCGGTATCATAGGTCTGTACGAGCGTGAACGTCGGGCTGACGATTTCCTCGGCCATCGCGGGTTTCAGGGCTGTGATCAATCCGCGGGCGAGGCAGGTTTTGCCGGCGCCCAGGGGGCCGGCGAGGGTGAACACCATGCCCGCACGGGCCAACGTCGCCAGGGCGGCGCCCAGGGCCTCGGTCTGTTCCGCAGTCTCCAGCCGGAAACGCCGCATGCGCTAGGGCCTGATCGCTTCACGTTGAAGCGTGTTCTCTCCCTCGCGCCAACCCTCTCCCCAGCGGGCAGACGGTGCCGAGCCCAACCGGGCGACAATGTCGCCCGGATCAAGAATGGGCGAGGCGGTGAGGGGGATATGCAACTTCATCAAATCATGCTCTAGCGTTTTAGCCCTAGCCGACCGACGCGGCGCGCATCGGTCCGGCGGGAAGGCGGCAGACCACCAGGGCATCGGGCCCGCTCGTCTCCACCTCAACGTTACCGCCGTGCAACTCCGCCATGCGTCGCGCGAAATGAAGTTCAAGCGCGCCCGCGCCATGATCGAGAGCCGCCGCCGCCACATAGCGCAGGGTGATGTCGATCTGTCCACCGTCGCCGCCCGAACGATCCAGGCTGAGGAACACGTCACCTTCGCCGGCGGCGGTCACGGCCGTGGTCACGAGATAGAACAAGGTCTGCTTCAGCCTTTGGGGGTCGCCGACAATCCACCCGATATTGGCCGGACACGCCACGTTGAGGACGACGTTGCGATGGCGCACGGCTTCCCGGGTCATGGCCGTGACACGTGTCACAATGGCGGCCATGTCCACCGTATCCAGACGCAGGGTCTGCTGCCCCGCTTCCAGGGCGGCGATGTCGTTGATGTCCGCGAGCAACGCCTTGATGTCCTCGGCCGCGGCCAGAATTTCGGCGGCGGTGCCGCGCAGACCGGGCTCCGCTCGGGCGGCGACCTTGCCCGCCGACCGCGCGATCGCTCCCAGCGGGCCCTGAAGTTCATCGGCGGCGTGCGAGATAAAGGCCGTGCGCAGTTTTTCCATGATGCTCAGGGCTTCGGCTTTGCCACGCAGGGTCTGAGCAATCCGCTCGGGGGCTGACACATCGTTGTAGCAGAACAGCACGCCGCCGTCGGGTAGGGGCACGGACACGAATTCCAGCACCGACCCGTCGCTGCGGATGACGCGCCCCTGCTGCGTCGCCCGCTCACGATCCGCGTCCAGCGCCGTGAGCATGACGCCGCGGTGGCGTGCCCAGATGTTCGGGTCCTCGAAGAAGTGACGGAATGCTTCTATCACTTCGGCCATGGACGGACTCTCACGCAGCGCGGCGATGCTTAAGTCCCACAGGCTCGCGAACGCCGGATTGGCGAGGCGCAGGCGGCCGTCGGCGCCGAACACCGCCACGGCTTCCTGAAGATTGTCGATGGTTTCCCGCTGCACGGCGATCAGGGTGTTGTAGGAGCGTTCCAGCGCGAGTTTGTCGGTGACGTCCTCATAGGTGGTGAGCAGTCCGCCCATGGGATGGGGCGCCACGACCCGGCGCAAGGTTCCGCCGTCAGGCAGATGCAGCACATCTTCAAGGGGCTCAATCAGGGAGTTGAAGCGCATCAACTCCTTTTCCTTATAAGCCGGAAAGTCCGCGACTTCGGGCAGGCGCCGGTCGGCCCGTAGGGCGTCCAGCACGGTTGTGTAACTGGGACTATCCCTGAGCCAGACGGGATCGAGACTCCAGAGGCGCGAGAAGGCGGTGTTGAAGAACGCCAGCCGGGTGTCCGGGCCGAAAACCGCGATGGCCGTGCCCAATCTTTCCAGCACGTCGGCATGAGCCGCGGCTTCGCGTTTGAGCCGGACTTCAAGCTCCTCCTGGCGCGTGATGTCGTAGGCGAGCCCCGCCGTCAGGCGGCCGCTGCCGTCGGAAAACAGCGGCGCAGCCTCGCGGTCGATGGCCGTGGCCGTCACCTCGGGAACACTCACCGCCGCTTCCGTCACTTCCATAAGGCGGCGGCTGCCGTCGATCACCATATGGAACGGTGCCCGCCGCGTCTCCGCCGAAGCCCGTGCGGCGGCGGCCAGGGCGCGCGCCTCGCGCACGGAAACCCGTGGCGCCAGTTCCCGTCCCCGGGCCACCACATCGCCTGCGTCCCGGCCGTCGACGGCGCGCACGTATGCGGCGTTACAGTAGATGAGGGAAAGATCATCATCGCGCAGCCAAACCGGCTCGGTGAGGCCATCCATGGCGGCGCGGAGCAGGTCGCGCTCGCGGCGGAGCGCGCCGGTTTCCTCGGTGAGGGTATCGACCGCCGCCACGCCCTCGGTGACATCGCCCATCCACATGACGTCGGCCATGAAGTTGCCGTCGTCGTCCACGGCGCGCAAGCCACGCGCCTGCAGGTGCCGGCCGGTGATGCTGTGGTCGAGCGCGATCTGAAACCCGGTGCCGTCGGATCTCAACGCGACGATCGCGGTCCGCAGCTTTTCTTGGGAGGGTCGGTCAAACCCGTCCACGACCTGCTCGAAATCCGCCGCCATGCCACGGAAGAGATCGAGCAGCACGGCGAGCCGTCGGGAGCAGACCTCGACGGTGCGTTTCTCGCCGTTCCGGCGCCATGGGGCCGGCAGACCGTCGTCGGCGCCGTCGGCAATGGAGTCTGGTTTCGTTGATGCCGGGACGCTGAACCAGGCAAAGTAGCCTTCGGGGGCAGTCTCCAGGGCGCATTCCAGGGATTTGCGGACATATAATGCGTGATTGCGGGCGTCCTCGGCGCGCCGCCAATGCCCGTGTTGACGCCACAGCAGCCACGCCGCTGGCGGCACGATCACGACAACCGCGACGATCCCCATGATCCATGGTGCCGTCAGCAGAATCCCCGCCTGACCTAACACACAACCCCCTACCGGCTGCCAAGAGTTAACGGGCCCTGGACAGCCGAGATCAACGCTCAATTCCGGGATGAGTCTAACGCATGCGCGCCCGCCACGCACGCCTGGCAGCCAAGCCGGCGGACATTAGTTTTAGTAAACGCACACCTTGGACCCTGAAAGGGTGTTAAAGGCCGCAACCTTGCCGCGGCAAGCCAATTGGCGGAAAGCGAAGGGACAGAGCGTACAAATTGAAATATGACGCTCGGGTTTACATTTCCGACGGCCGCTTGTGGGACTTTTGGTGTTAACTTCTCGCTGTATGTCCCCCGCTGCGATATTGGGGTGACCTACCTAAGGTGCTGAACCGGCAGACGCGCGGCCATTGGAAGATCGATCGCCACCGTCGTGCCCACGCCGGGTTCACTGCGAATTGATAATTTTCCGCCCTGCAATTCGGTAAAGGACTTCGCCAGCGCCAAGCCAAGTCCGCTACCTCCCTGGGGATGCACCGTCGCGTGGTTCACCTGGCGAAATGGCTGACCAAGCTTTGGAATCTGGTCCGCCGGTATGCCGATGCCCGTATCGCTCACCTCAATGCGGATATAGCCGGCGCTTGCCCCGGCAGTCACCGTCACGGCACCTCCCGCGGGCGTGAACTTGATGGCATTTGAAAGCAGGTTGATCATAATTTGCTGAAACAGTGTCAGATCAGCGGTCATCGGTGGAAGGTTGTCGTCAAGATGCTGCCGCAGCTCTAGGCCCGCCGCGGCCGACAATCTTTCGACGGTCGCGACCGCCTTTCTCACCTCAACGGCAACCTCAAGTTCTTCGACCACGGCTTTGCGCTGAAGCGCATCAACGCGCGCGAGCTCCAGCAAATCATCCACGATCGTCAACAAATGCTGAGAACTGCGGTGGATATGGCCGGTGTATTCGCGGTAACGTGCTGAATCCGGTGGCCCCGCGTATCCCATCGCCAGGGCTTCAGCAAATCCCATGATTGCGTTGAGGGGCGTCTTCAATTCGTGCCCCATGGTCGCGAGGAACCCTGACTTGGCGGCGCTTGTCGCTTCGGCATGCTGCCGCTCGAGATCCAAGCGCTGACCGACCCTCGAAATCGCGATCAAGGGACCAAGCGTTGTCGCCGCGAGTACCGCGGCGCTGGTCAACCACGTCGTCGCCGCCAGAGGCGAGGGCAAGATTCCTGGTGGCGGAATAAGCCCATGCACGAAGCTGAAATAAGTTACGGCAAGCGATGAAAATACCATGACGGCAACCGTGATGCCGCCGCGCTCTCCGAAAAACAATGCCCCCCAGATGATTGTGGCCGCGAGGGGAACAAAACCGTATGGCGCGCCAAACCACACAAGCTTTGTGAGGCCTCCGGCCAGGCCCAATACGATGACGCTTCCGGCGCGCACACCGTAGGGCAGGTTCCGTCTCAGCAGCGTCAAAGCGGCAAGAAAAGCGACAAGCCCGCCACTCACAACAATCATGCGCGGTGAGATGAACGCGGGCTGCCGGAAAATCACAATCCCCAAAGCGAAGAGCGAGCATGCCAGAAGCCAAACCAGCACTGTGTTGCAAACCTCGGAGCGAATGCGAATGAGTGTTTTGTTCTCGACGATACTCATTATGGTCCTGGCCTGGGGAATCGGTATGGAAGCTCTATACTTTACATCAGAGCTGCCGTCATGAGGTGTGCACAGATCTGCTGTTTGCTCAGCTGTCGTGTCGGCGAAGCTGTCCCGAGATATTCCTGACCGATGCTTCGATCGGCAAATCGCAACGGCCGGATCCATCACCTGAACCGCAAGAACGGGTTTTATTGTTCCCGGTCTGATTTTCGAGATGAGATCATTATGGATCAAGACGTTGTTATGTCGTCCTCGGAACTAAGGGCGTTTAAGGAACGAGTGACACGACAGATCACCGCTGCGACCCAATCGCCTCCAGCAGGGCCAGAATCCGCGCCGGATCGGATTCAGCCGTGATGCGCCGAACTTTTCCCGTCACGGCGGTCAGGTTGAGTTCGAGGATGCGTTTCTTGACCTTCGGCAGGCTGGCGGGCGCCATGGACAGTTCGCTGATCCCAAATCCCAGCAGGAGAGGGGTGAAACGGTCGTCGCCTGCAATCTCGCCGCAAACCGAGACCGGAATTCCCGCCGCCAGCGCGGCTTCCGCCGCGAACTGGATCAGGCGCAGCACCGCCGGGTGCAGCGGATTATAGAGGTATGACACCTGCTCGTCGGAACGATCGATGGCGAGGGTGTATTGGGTCAGGTCGTTGGTGCCGATGGCAAAAAAATCCGCCTCCGCCGCCAGGGCATCGGCCGCCAGGGCGGCGCCGGGGATCTCGATCATGATGCCCAGGGGTGGCAAGGGGTCGGCGATCTTTACCCCGCTGCGCTTCAGTCGTCCGCTCAGACGGGTGAGAATCCGCCGCACCTCGCGAACCTCCTCCACCACGCTGACCATGGGCAGGAGGATGCGGATCGGTCCCAGGGCCCCGGCGCGCAAGATGGCGGCCAGTTGCGTCAGAAAGAGTTTGCGCCGTTTCAGCGAAAAGCGAATCGCCCGCAACCCCAGGGCGGGGTTCGGACCGGGTTCCATGTCGATCGCCGAGCCCAGCTTGTCCGCGCCCACATCAAGGGTGCGGATCGTGACGGTGCGGCCAGCCATCTTCCGGACAACGCTGGCGAGGGCAGTGAACTGTTCTTGCTCGCCGGGCAGGTCGGGGCGGTTCATGAACATGAACTCGCTGCGGAAAAGACCGATCGCCTCGGCGCCCGCGGCGAGCACCGCGTCAATCTCGCTCGGCAGTTCGACGTTGGCTTGCAGCTTGATCGCAAATCCATCCTGGGTAACGGCGGGAACGGTCTTGAGTTTTTTCAGCGACTTTTGTGTCTTGAGAAAATTCGCCCGTTCTTTGCGATAGACGGTCAATGTCGCCGGCGTGGGCGACGCGATCACTTGTCCCCGGGTGCCATCGACAATGACGATGTCGCCGTTATCGATGCCGTCCATCATGTCCGCGGCGGCAACCACCGCCGGTATTCCCAAGGAGCGCGCGATAATGGCGGTGTGGCTTTCGACGCCGCCGAGCATGGTCGCGAGGCCGATGACTTCCCGCGGGTCGAGCAGGGCGGCATCGGCCGGCGAAAGTTCGTCGGCGATGATCACCGCATTGCGGGGCAGATTCTTTGATTCTTTCGGCGCATCGTCGGCGAGACTTGCCACCAGCCTGCGCCCGACGTCCCTGATGTCGGCGGCCCGCGCCGATAAATAGGGATCGTCCATTGACGCGAACGCTTCCGACATCAAACCGATTTCCTTGAGGACAGCGGCCTCGGCATTGATGCAGTCGGCGGCGATTCGCTTCTCGACGCCGCGGATCAAGCGCGAGCCGCTGAGCATTTGCTGATAGGCGTCGAGCAGATAGCCCAGTTCCTCGCCGGCCGCGTTGCCCATGCGGCGGACCTCGGTTTGCAGGCCCTCGAGTTCCGCTGATGCCTTCGCGGCTGCTTCAAGCAGGCGCTGTTGTTCGCCGCGGACTTTGTTTGGCGGAATCGCGCGCTCGTGAACATTGAAGGCCGCCCGGCTGTCCTGGCGGTAGGCGATGCCGATCGCCACGCCGGGTCCCACGGGACTTCCGGTGAAGATGCGTTCCGGGCTGGCTTCGGATCCCCGGCCTTGCGTGCGTGTGCGAGACTTAACCATTAACTCACGCTCTTCCGCTGATTGGCTTGGATGTTGCCGTAGGCGCTACCGTAATTTCCGGTGCCGCAAGATGTCCCGATGTCAGTCCTCGTCGAACTTGTTGGTGATCAAGAGCATCAGGGCCTCAAAGACCGCCGCCGCATCGGCGCCCGATGCACTGATCTCGATGGTGGACCCGCGACCGGCGGCCAGCATCATTAAGCCCATAATGGACGTACCTGCCACCTCGGTTCCGTTACGGGAAACGCGAACCTCGGCGTCGAACCGCTCGACGGTTTTGCAGAACTTGGCGGCGGCACGGGCGTGAAGGCCTTTGGCGTTCCGGATTTCCGCCTCGCCGTGAAGTACGTCAGTCACGGTGCGGCTCCTTACCGGTCCTGCGCCAGCAGGGCCGAGGCGACATTGATATACTTGCGGCCCGCTTCCTGAGCCTGGGCGACCGCGGTTTTCAAATTCTCGGTTCCCCGCACCGATGCCAGTTTGATCAGCATCGGTAAGTTGACTCCGGCAATCACCTCAATCGGCGCCGTCTCCATGATCGAGATCGCCAGATTCGACGGTGTACCGCCAAACATGTCGGTAAGAACCACGACACCTTCGCCCGCGTTCACGGCCTTCACCGCGTTCATGATATCGGCGCGGCGCTGCTCCATATTGTCCTCGGGGCCGATGCAGACGGACATCACCTGCGGCTGCGGCCCGACCACATGCTCAAGGGCGGCGACAAGTTCAAGCGCCAGCCGGCCGTGGGTAACCAGGACCATGCCGATCAACGGTTTTGATTGTGACATCAGAGTATGAACACGATTGTTGTCTAGTGGAGCGGATTTGACATTCGCTACCTACCTAACCGTGAAACTGTAAAGCGAATGCCAAAGCCAAAGCTCCACGAGATCGATAATTTTGCTAGTGGTCCTTTGATTCTAACATTCGCAAAACGGCGCGTCGAACCGGGATGCAAATGTTAGAATCAAAGGACCACTCGTTGCGCGCGACCTGAGGCTGCTGTTGCCGGAGGCGTTCCGGCCGGGCCCCCCGGCGCGCGGCGGCGGAGATTAGCTAATTCGCACCCGCAAAGCGAGGGCCGCGCGGTAGGGAATTAACCATTTGATATTTCATGATATTGCGCCGAAATATCGCCATGGGTACTCTTTGTAACAGGGTCGGGGATGGCCTTTTATTGCCCGGACCGGCGGGCGGACGAGCCCGGCAGGTCACGGTGGCGCACATCAAATGCCACATCCTGGCCGGATAACCAGGCGCGCAGACGCTCGACCACATAGACAGAACGATGCTGGCCGCCGGTGCAGCCGATCGCAATCGTCAGGTAGCTTTTGCCTTCGTTGGCATAAAGCGGAAGCAGCGGCGACAGCATGGCCGTGGCCCGGTCGAGAAAAGTCGCAAGCGCCGGATCGCGGGAAATGTAATCCCCTACGCCCAGATCGAGACCGGTCTGTGTGCGCAACTCAGCCACATAATGCGGATTTTTCAGGAAGCGCACGTCGAACACCACGTCGGCATCTCGCGGCAGGCCGTTGCGATAGCTGAACGACATGAGAAAAACGTGCATGGTGCGTTGATGCCCGCCGCCGTATTGGCCGACGAGAATGCGCTGTAAGTCGGTGGGCGTCAGCCGCGACGTGTCGATCATCAAGTCGCAGGCTTCCCGCAGAGGCGCGAGAAGCCGGCGTTCTATTCCCACGCCGACCGCTACCGGCCGGTCGTCGGCCAGGGGATGGGGGCGGCGGGACTCCGTATAACGCCGGCCGATAACTTCGTTGTCGCAATCGAGGAAGACGATGCTGACGTCGAACAGGCCGCGTTTGCGCATGGCATCCCGTGTCGCCAACAACTGAGCCGCATCAAAGTCCCGCGTGCGGACGTCGATGCCGATGGCCACGGGGCGTTGTGTGCCGTCGCTGGCGGTGGCGACGGCCCGCAACAGCGCCACCGGCAGGTTGTCGACCGTCTCGAATCCCACATCCTCCAGCGCATGGAGAGCTGAACTCTTGCCCGCGCCGGACATGCCCGTTACCACGATCACCCGCGCGGGGGCGGCTTTCTTGCGTGGCGATGGTTTGGATACGCGCGGGTTTTTCTGTTGGCGCTTCATGGGCGGACCATCTCACTTGGCTGCACGGTCAAGCGGGCTGCAAGGCGAACGCGTGCGGCGGCGGATGGCGCGGCGGCATCAATACATAGCCAGGGAAGCGTCACACCGGCGACGACGCATGTGGTTGTTTCGGGAAGCCGCGGAATGTGGTCCGCGGGCATGAGGTCGACCACCAGAGCGATCGTGGCGCTCGCGGCTACCGGCAGCGCCACGATACCGTAGCCGCGCACCTCCATCTTGCCGGCGATAGCGGTCGGGGCGGTGGCGGTGAGATGTCCGGCCGTCGCCGTTACCTCGCAATAATCGTCGGCGACGAGCACGGCCCCGCCGTCGATCAAGCGCAGGGCGAGATCGGATTTCCCGGCACCGGAGGCGCCGCGCAGCAGAACGCCGGTGCCGTCAAGCGCCACACATGTCGCGTGCAACAGGGTCATCGTCGTCGTACCGCCGTGGGGATTGGCTTCATTAAGACCACCAGCGTGGGCGTGGGCTGTTGCTCTGTCAATCCGCACCGGCGTGTCATGGCCATGGTCGGCGCTTTATCGTATGTCTAGCGCGCTTCCTGGGAAAGTGGCCTTCCGGTCGCCCGATAGGAAGTCGCTAATCTACGGAATCTAGACCATTTCCCGAATCAAACGAACCGGGGAGTGGTCTGGGGACCAGGTCCGCCAAGGAATCGCCGGAGCTTCCATGATCGCGCAGATCTTTGCCGCCACCGCACCGATGCTACTGATAACGGGCTTGGGCTATTTCTGGGACAAGCGCGGCTTGCCGTTCGACAACGCCATGGTGTCCTACTTGGCGACCAATGTCGGCACCCCATGTCTGTTGGTGTCGGTTCTCATGGTGCGGCATCCTGATCCGCATCTAATGCTGCGGATGTTGGCCGCCGGCACATGCGTGGTCGTTGGCGGCGGCGTGCTTGGATTTGCCGTGTTGCGGGCGAGGGGCTTGTCCGCTCGCGTCTATCTGCCGGCGCTGATGTTTCCCAACACCGGCAATATGGGCATCCCGCTTTCCTTGTTCGCTTTCGGTGATGCGGGGCTGGCCGCCGCCGTGGCGTTTTTCGCGACCGTTGCGTTGTTTCAATTCAGCCTGGGTCCAAGCATCACCACCGGCAACTTCAGCTTGCGGCAGTCGCTGTCGACGCCCGTGGTCTGGGCCATGCCGCTCGTTCTCGCATTGCTGGGACTGGGCATTGCCCTGCCGGTATGGGTTGCGAACACCGTAAATGTTCTCGCCGGCATGACCATTCCACTGATGATCCTGTCCTTGGGCACGTCGCTTGCGCGGCTCAGAGTTACCGGTGCTGCGCGCCTTGCCGGACTTGCCTTGGTCAGACTCGTGATCGGCTTTGCGATCGGGGTTGGGGTCGTCCATTTGTTTGGCCTGACCGGGGCCGCCCGGGGTGCCGTGTTGATCCAATCTTCCATGCCGGCGGCTGTATTCAACTATCTGTTCGCCCTGCGTTACGGTGCCCGGCCCGAAGATGTCGCGGCCATCGTTATCATATCGACGTTGATTTCGTTTCTGACTTTGCCGCTGTTGCTGGCATTTGTATTGGGTTGAGGGTCAAGCCGCGGACGGCGCGCGGGCGCGTGCGAAAACCGCCAGAGCGTTATCTCGACGGCCCGGTCCAGCCTCCCTTGCCCAGAGCCATCGATCGGCCGCAGAATTCCCGATCAAGCGCCCTTTGAGCCATGCCGACGGCAGCCAGGGTCAATCGGCCCTTATAGTATTGGATGAGGTGAGAGATGTCCGTGATCAAACCAGTGCGGTCGACAGTGTTGCCCGAAGCCAAGCTTTATATCGACGGGGTGATCCGCCGTGCATCGGACGGGAAGACCTACGACAATATCGGTCCGTGGACTGGCACACCGGTCGGCGTGGCGGCGGATGCCACGGCCCAGGATGTCAACGAGGCCATCGCCGCCGCTCGGCGCGCCTTCGACACGACCGACTGGTCCACCAACCACACGAAGCGCTTTGAACTGGTGAAGAAGCTCTATGATCTTTTCGTCGCCAATCGGAGTCGGCTCGTCGACATCGCCAGGCATGAAGTGGGCGCGGCGCTGGTTGCTGTCCAGCGTGCCCAAGTCGAACTGGCGCTCGGCAGTTGGAAGGATCTTTTCGATGTCGCGCCTCAACTCGCCTGGGAAAAAGATATGGGCGCACGCGAGACCATGGGATTCACCACGCACCGCAAAACCGTCCGGGAAGCGATCGGCGTTGTCGGCGCCATCACACCCTGGAACTTTCCCATTTACGTGAACGCGGAGAAAGTTGTCTCGGCCCTGCTCGCGGGCTGCACCGTAATCCTCAAGCCCGCACCGGACACACCGCTTTCCGGCACCATCTTTGGCGAACTGGCCGCCGAGGCGGGCTTCCCGGCGGGCGTGCTCAATGTCATCACCAGCAGCGATCCGGCTATGGCGGGCGAGATGCTGGTGAAGGACAAGCGTGTCGATCTCATCACTTTCACCGGCTCGACCGCCATCGGCAAACGCATCATGTCGCAAGGCGCCGATACGCTGAAGCGGGTGTTCCTGGAGTTGGGCGGCAAGTCGGCGAAGATCATTCTCGATGACGCGCCAAATTTCGCGATGGAAGTGGCGCAGTCGATCCTGGTCTTTCATGCCGGACAAGGCTGTGCGGTGCAGTCGCGTCTGCTGGTATCGAAGAAGCGCTATGCCGAGGCGGTCGCGATACTGAAGGCCACCTACAATGCCTTTGCCGACAAATGGGGCCATTTCGACGACCCGGCATGCCCCATGGGTCCGGTTATCTCGAAGAAGCAGATGGATCGTGTGAAGGGCTACATCGATCTTGGCGTACAGGAAGGTGCTACGCTTCTCGCCGGTGGCAATCTGCGTCCCGACAAGGGCAGCGGCTGGTTCATCGAGCCGACCTGCTTCGTCGATGTCAGGAACGATATGCGCATCGCCCAGGAGGAGATTTTCGGCCCGGTCCTGGTCGTTATTCCCTTTGAGGACGAAGAGGACGCAATCCGCATCGCCAATGATAGCGTCTATGGCCTCTCCGGTGGGGTTGTCGCGGCCGACCTCGACCGCGCCATGCGTGTCGCCAGCCGCATTCGCACTGGCACAATCAGCGTCAACGGTGGCGCCCCCATCAACGGCGATCTGCCCTTTGGCGGCTACAAGCACAGCGGCATCGGCCGCGCGTGGGGCGTCGAAGGCATCGAGGAATATCTCGAAACCAAGACCATCGGCTGGAGAGCCTGACGCCGTAGACACTTCCGGGCGGGCATATCAGGATTGGGAAGGACGGATGGACTTCGCCGAACGCTACGGGCCGTGGGCGCTCATCGCCGGGGCCTCGGAAGGAACAGGCCGCGCCTTTGCCCGCAAAGTTGCAAAGCAGGGGCTCAATTGCATCCTGATTGCCCGGCGGGAGGGGCCGCTGGTTACGCTGGCCGAGGAAGTTCGCGCTCAATATGGTGTCGAATGCATCACGGCCTCGGTTGATCTTGCCGCCAATGACGCCGTTGACCGTCTCATCGACATTGCCGGTGCGCGCGAAGTCGGGCTGCTCATCACCAATGCCGGCGCGGATCCTAACGGCACGCGTTTCCTAGATGGCGAGATCGGCAATTGGATCGACCTGGTCAATCTCAACGTCATGAACACCATGCGCAGCTGCCACCATTTCGGCGGGCGGATGCGCGCGCGGCGGCGGGGTGGGATCATCCTGGTGGGCTCGGGTGCCTGTTACGGCGGTATGGGCGGCATAGCGGTCTACTGCGGAAGCAAGGCGTTCGACCTGTGCTTTGGCGAGGGGCTCTGGACGGAATTGCGCCCGCACGGCGTCGATGTGTTGAACCTGATATTGGGGCGGACCGACACGCCCGCATTCCGCGCGCTGTTGCAGAGCAAGGGGCTGCCGGTTCCGTCCGGCCTCGCCTCGCCCGACGATGTGGCCGAGGTCGGGCTTGCCCGGCTTCCGCATGGCCCTGTGCACAATTGGGGACAGGATGAAGACATGTCGGGGTACGCGCCGAATTCTGCCGCTGCGCGTCGCGCGCGCATATTAGCGTTGGACGCCGCATCGAAGGACGTCATGGGCGGGAAATGAGTTGGCGGTCCGATTCTCATATTCGCTTCGCTGTTCGGCCGCAATCTGGATAGCGATTGTCAAATCCGCTCGACGAGACGCACAAATCATTGCGGCCACCGCCGGGTAAAGCAAAGGAGTAGAGTATGGACGACAAGGAGTTTCAGGGCCGCATCGCGATCGTCACCGGAGGCGGGCGCGGCTTTGGCAAGGCGTTCGGCCACGCCTTGGCGGCGCGCGGCGCCACAGTCGTGCTGACCGACATCGACGCGCAGGCAGGCCAAGACGCCGCTGCGGAGATCTCCGCGGCCGGTGGTTCTGCGAGTGCCATTACCTGCGACGTCGCCGATGAAAAACAAGTGGCGGCAATGGTCGACAAAGTGGTCGGAAAGCACGGTGGCATCGATATCTTGATCAACAACGCGGGGCTTCATTCCCATGCATACAACCGGCCGATGGCCGACATCGGCGTGGCGGGTTTGCGCCGGCTGTTCGACGTCAATGTCATGGGCGTTGTGATTTGTTCGCTTGCGGCAAGGCAGGCGATGCGCGGCCGTCCGGGCGCGGCCATCGTCAGTATTTCGTCCTCGGCCTCTTACCTCAGCGGAAATGCTTACGGCGTGTCAAAGCTTGCCGTACGCGGGCTGACCATGACGCTTGCGCGGGAATTCGCTTCTGACGGTATTCGCGCGAATGCCATCTCGCCCGGCCTCATTCTCACCGACACGATCCGCGCGGAGCTGTCGCCGGAAACAGTCAAAAACATCGTGGGTCAGCAGCTTCTCTCCCGCGAAGGCTCGGAGCAGGATATTGTCGATACAATGCTGTACCTCGTCTCGGCACGGTCGGGCTTCATGACCGGCGAGACATTGCGGGTGAGCGGCGGTTACGCCCTGTCAATGGGGTGAGGCGGTGTGTTTCTGGGGCGGCGTGCCGGAAGGCATGGCGCGGGGAACCAGTGGATAACGCACGGTGTCTCTAGGAACAGCGCGGCTCCTTTGTACTAAGTTTTGCGAATGCGGTCGTTGAGAACGCCATTTGGTGCTCGTTTGATGCCAAGGGTCGCGTATCGACACTGCACGCGACGGCAAATCCACCTTAAACTTTTAGGTTCGACGGGTTCCCATATATAATCCGTCGTTGTTGTCTACCGTGCCCGTTTGCCGAATCGACTTGCTTTCTCGTCGGCGACGGTCGGTTACCTCCGTCCAGCGGAAATATGGAACGCCATGAGCGAAGAAACGGAAATCTCGAATAAGGCGCTGATGGTGTCAGTCGCTCGCGGATTCAAGGAAGGCGACCTGCGGCCGTTATTCGATTCCATTGACGACAACATTATTTGGAAATCCATGTCACCGACCGCGCTTTTTAGGTTCGGCGGCGTTCATGCGCAACGTCTCGGCGTTAAAGAGGTCACGGCATTCATCTTCGCCACATACCATTTTCGCGAGGTTGAGGCGCTAGAAATTATTGCAGAGGGCGATACGCTTTGGGGGCTTTTCAAATGCGAAGTGATTCATCTCCCCACGCGCAGAACCGTGAAATCAGATTTGGCGATACGTTGGGTCGTGCGGAATAACAAGATTGTCGAGCACCAAGGGTTCTTCGATACCGCCGGGATGCTGATGCAACAGGACAATGCGCCCGGGCTTTCGTCGATTTGAATTTCTGGATCGCGATCTCACGCCGCCGGCAAGCGCACGACGAAACGCGCGCCGCGCACCGCACCGTCGGCATCGACGACGTTCTCGGCATAAATCACGCCCTGATGGGCATCGATGATCTGCTTGGAGATGGACAGTCCGAGGCCGGAATGGGTTCCGAATTTCTCGCCCTCCGGCCGCTCGCTGTAGAAGCGCTCGAAAATCGCCCGCTCCTTGCCCGCCGGCAGACCCGGACCCCGGTCTTCGAAAGCGATCTCAACCCGCTGTCCCATACGCGTGATTCTGATGGTGATCGTACCGCCGGGTGGACTGAACGACACGGCGTTGCCGATCAGGTTGCGAAAGACTTGGCCAAGCCGGCCTTCCAGGCCCGGTACGACAAACTGGTCAGCGTCGGCGGCTGGGATGTCTGATGGTTCTGCCGTCGGCGATGGTGCGCTTCCATCTCCAACAATGATTTGGGCGCGGGGTGCTTCGACGGAGTCGGTGGCGTTCTGCACGTCGGCGAGGGCCCGCAGCAGCGGCAGCAGGCGCACGGCACCAAGTTCCGCCCGCGACAATTCCGCATCCAGGCGCGAGGCGTCGGAAATGTCGGAGATCAGCCGGTCCAGACGCCCGACGTCGTCGACGATGATGGCGAGCAGACGTTTTTGCTGTTCGGGGTCTTTCAGCCGCGCCACCGTTTCGACCGCGCTACGCAGCGAGGTGAGGGGATTTTTGATCTCATGGGCGACATCGGCGGCGAACCGTTCGATCGCGTCCATCCGGCTCCAAAGCGAATCCGTCATGTCGCGCAACGCAGCCGACAGATCGCCGATCTCGTCCGACCGGTGCGTAAGATCCGGGATCGTGTGTTGACGCCGCTTGCTCGAACGCACGCTTTCGGCGGCCTGCGCCAGCCGCCGCACCGGACGGGCGATGGTTCCCGCCAGATAGACCGATGTCAGCACGGTCAGGCCCAACACCCATGCAAACATGCTGAGGATGGAACGGCGCACGGAGAACAGGCGCTCATCGATATCGTGTCCGTTGCGCGACACGAGCACCGCGCCCACCACTTGTTTGTAGAACTGCACGGGCACGGCGACCAGAAGCACTTTCTGCCCGTCGGCGCGCCGACGCAGGGCGCTTGCGCTTTCGCCGGTCTCCAATGCGTGACCCACTTCCGGATAATCTGTGGCGCTGGGGCTGGCGGATTCCTGGTAGGGCTGCAGGCGCCGCTCATAGGAGAAATGCCCGATGGTTGCGTTGTAGACGCGCCGGAGCACGCGGGTCACGATGCTCGTGGCCGGCGCCAGATCGATCACCTGCACGACGCCGCCGGGACCCTGCAGGAGTTGGCTATCGACGATCATGGCGCCGTTACGATCGAACAGGCGCGCATGCACGGCGGCAAGAACCGCCAGCCGCCGCACCAACGGCTTGGCACTGTCCTGGTCGATGATCCGCACCGCGCCGTTAGGTGTATAGACCGGAAAATCCGCGTTCTCCGTGTCGACCACCACGGCGCCCTCGCCGATGGACGCAGCGATCAAGTCGCCCTGAATGCGCAGGGCGTCGAGCTCAGTGGCGATCAAGGTGTCGGCGTATCGATCAAGAAACAAAAGGCCGAGGACAAGCAGCACCGGCGCGGCAAGATTGACCGCCAGGATGCGCCGGGTCAGCGGCGAAACGATTGGTCGCCGGAACGTTCCGCCACCGCGCTTGAAGTTCGCGGTGCGCGGGGGCCGCAGCGCGGCAAGAGGCAAATGCTCTTCCATGCCCTCGGACGGGGAAGCAGGCTGCCGCGCGAGATTCAGATCATCCGGCACGCAACGTCGCTCCTTCGCGCGAGTGGTGGGGTTGACGCGGCTTAAGGCCCGCCCGCTTCGTTGTATTTGTAGCCGACGCCGTAGAGGGTTTCGATGTGCGAGAAGTCCTTGTCGACCTCGCGGAACTTCTTGCGCAGCCGCTTGATGTGGCTGTCGATGGTACGGTCATCGACATAGATGTGTTCACCGTAGGCCGCGTCGATCAACTGGTCGCGGCTTTTGACGTGCCCGGGGCGTTGGGCCAGGGCCTGGATGATCAGAAATTCCGTGACGGTCAGATTGACCGGCAGGGATTTCCACAGGCACAGGTGCTGGGCGGGATCGAGGACCAATTCGCCGCGTTTGACGGATGCCGCCGATGCCGCACCCGGCGCCATCGATTTCTGTGCCTCGATGCGGCGGAACACGGCGCGGATGCGCTCGATCAACAGCCGCTGGGAAAACGGCTTTTTGATATAATCGTCCGCCCCCATGCGCAGGCCCATCAGCTCGTCCACTTCATCGTCCTTGGACGTCAGGAAGATGACGGGGATGGCGCTTTTCTCGCGCAACCGTTGCAGGAGTTCGATGCCGTCCATGCGCGGCATCTTGATGTCAAGCACGGCCAGGTCCGCCGGTTCCGCCAGGAGCCCGCGGAGGGCCTCCGCGCCGTCGCGGTACGTAACCACGGAGAAGCCTTCCGCTTCGAGCATCATCGATACGGAAGTCAGGATGTTGCGATCGTCATCGACCAGTACGATACGGTTGGCCACGGCATCCTCATTCTTTAGTCGCACCGGACGGGATATCCGCCCGAATATTGTAATTGCAGCGGTGCATTATGGCGGAAATAGTGTGCCTGTGGTCGCTCGAGGGTAGATCGGCCTCACGATCCCAGCCACGCATTCCGGTCATGCCCGTATGCGGATATTGCAATGCAAACAAGACCTTGGGGGTCATATGGTGATGGTATGGGCTTGGTCATAGCCCCCGTTGCACCTGCATCTCCAAAACGATATGTAGGGCGCTAATTACGGCTCGCGCGCCGCAACGGCGTCCTTTTCCCGGAAAAACGCTGGGGATCAACGCATTATATCCAGGAGTGAGCAGGGTGCACCAGACAAGTAGTTTCAAGAGCGTCGTCGGCCTAGACAAGCATGGGCTTCATCCGGCGGCGGCGGTTCACTGGAATCTGGGTGCTTCTGAGTTGGCGGAACATGCGGTGCGCCGCGCCGAGGGTAAATTTTCGGCGGACGGGGCCCTGGTTTGTCTCACCGGCCATCATACCGGCCGCTCGCCCAACGATAAGTTCATCGTCCGCGATGCCGTCACCGAGCGCTCCGTCAATTGGGGCAAGACCAACGCCGGCATGACCCCGGAACATTTCGACAAGCTGCACAAGAAAGTCCTCCAGCACCTGTCCGCCAAAGAGCTTTACGTTCAGGATGTCTACGCAGGCGCCGATCCGCAGTATCGCCTCCAGGTGCGTGTCGTCGGCGAAACCGCGTGGCACAGCCTGTTCGCGCGTAACATGTTCATTCAACCGCACAGCGATGCGCTGCACGCCTTCGATCCGGAATTCACCGTGCTGCATGCGCCGTCGTGTCTTGCCGTGCCGAACGAGCACGGCACCGCTTCCGAATGCTTTGTCGTGCTCAATTTCACGAAGAAGGTAGTGATCATCGGCGGCACCATCTATGCCGGCGAAATCAAGAAGTCGGTGTTTTCGATTCTGAATTTCGTTCTGCCTGAGATGGGCGTGATGCCCATGCACTGCTCCGCGAACATCGGTCCGGAAGGAGACTCGGCAATCTTTTTCGGCCTCTCCGGCACCGGTAAGACGACACTGTCGGCGGATGCTTCTCGCACCCTGATCGGTGACGACGAGCACGGCTGGGGCCCCAACGGCGTATTTAATTTCGAAGGCGGCTGCTACGCCAAGGTGATCAATCTATCGTCGGAAGCGGAACCGGAGATTTACGCCACCACGCAACGTTTCGGCACCATTCTTGAAAATGTGGTGATGAATCCTCACAGCCGGCAGTTGGATCTGAACGACGGGTCGTTGACCGAGAACACGCGTGCGTCCTATCCCCTGTCGTACATTCCGAACACCTCGGCGACCGGCAAGGGACCGCACCCGCGCAACATCATCATGCTCACCGCTGATGCATTCGGTGTACTGCCGCCGATTTCCAAACTGACGCCCGACCAGGCCATGTATCACTTCCTCTCGGGCTACACCGCCCGTGTCGCCGGCACTGAGAAGGGCGTGAAGGAACCGCAAGCGACGTTCTCCACCTGCTTCGGCGCGCCGTTCATGCCGCGTCACCCGACGGTTTACGCCAAGCTTCTGGGCGAGATGATGCATCGCCATGGCTCCGACTGCTGGCTGGTGAATACGGGCTGGTCCGGCGGCGGCTACGGCGTCGGCAACCGCATGAAGATCGCCTATACCCGCGCCATGATCCACGCCGCCCTCAACGGCGTTCTGGCGGAGGCCGAGTTCCGTGCCGATCCGAATTTCGGTCTTCTGGTGCCGATCGCGTGCCCCGGCGTGCCGCCGGAAGTCTTGCAGCCTAAAGCGACATGGCCGGACAAAAAGGCTTACGACGTTGCCGCTCAGGACGTGGCGCGGCGCTTCGAAAAGAACTTCGAACAGTTCCACGGACACGTGGATCACAAGGTCAAGGCCGCCGCGATTCGCGCCGCAGCGTAACTCTCTACGACTCCTATCCGTAAAAAGGCCCGGCGTGAAAATGCCGGGCCTTTTGTATTTTGCTTACACGATTACTTCGCGATTAAGGCGCATGCGGCGAGTTCATCGTCAGGTCGTCGCCACGAGCAGTTCCTCTGCACTATTCGGCGGACGAAGGCCATCAGTCCTGCCTGCAAAGTAGCGCCGGGTAAGTGTGGCTGCCGACACATGCTGGACTTCTCTAAAGCCGGCTTCACGAGCTAGCGTCGACATCTCTATCGGCGTGAAGAAGCTGATGAAAGGCGTCCCACTTGCGCGCGCCCCTTTCTCCGCAAGTTGAAGTCCTGGACGCACCTCAGGATCCGCGAACTCCAGCGGCAGCAGGAACGTCATGGCGAAGGTGGATCCCGGGGCGAGCGCCGCCACCTGGCGCAACGTGGCCGCGATAGCGTCCTTGGTGAGGTACATGCTGACCCCGGTGGAGGCTACGATTGCGGGCTTGCCCGCATCGAAGCCTGAAGCCGCCAACCGGTCCCACCATGACCCGTCCACCTCGAAATCCACCGGCACGAGCCGCAGCCACGCCGGGACGCCGAAACCAAGTTCGATCAGACGCTGTCGTTTCCAGGCTTGGGGACCGGGCCGGTCGACTTCGAACAATTTTAGATTGGCGGCGATCTCCGGCCTGCGCTGGGCGAAAGTATCCAGGCCGGCGCCGAGAATGACGTACTGGCCGATGCGGCCGGCCTGCTCCACGACCAAGTCCTCGATGAAGCGGGCGCGAGCCACGATGGATGCGCGGAAGGGGCGCGTGAACTGCGGGTCCATATCCGGACGGTGGCGCCAGCCTTCGTCGGGAGCCACTAGGCGTAGGCCGATCTCATCCTCGAGGACATGCGGTGGCGGATCGACTTGGACATGTATGGCCCGCCACAAAGCAACTCGAACCGCCGTGCTGTCTGGAGTCGCAGCCCGCTTATCATGCATGACGTGTTATCTCCTTCCGATGAGGTTCCGTTTACTCGGAATCTGGCTATGCTTTGTCAACAGGACCGAGTGGTCTGATTCTAACGTTTGCTTCGCAGTCCCGCGGCCATATGGGCAGCGAATATCAAATCCGCGCCATTAGTTCTTATGGAGTTTCGCCAGTTCGATCTTGGCGCCGATAAACGCAAAGCTGCCGCGTGCGTCCGTGGACGTGGCCGTTGCGAACTGGCGCATAGCCTCGGCGCGATCGCGGCGTGCCAGTGCTGCCTGACCGAGGTAATACGCGGCCTCGCATTGCTGGAGCGGATGATCGCCGACGTCGGTGATCATCTCCGCCGCGGGGATCTCACCCAGAAAATAACGCACCGCCGCCATGGGCCATGACGCTTTGCGCGAAATGTCCGCTGCAAATTTTCGCCGCGCGGCCGATAGGGCTTTGACGCCATCCTGATTGTTGCGACCGTCGGCGATAAAACGCCATACCGCCACGTCGGGGGTTGCCGCCATTGTTTCCATGGCTGCCGCGAGATCCTGCGCGGCGCCGGAATAATCCCCGCGCAGAACCCGCAATCGCCCGCGATCGGCAAGAAGCGTGCCCGCATGGGGTGCGATGGTCAGGGCGATGGAGAAATCCGTCTCCGCCTCCGCCAGCCGGCCGGCTGTCATCCGTGCCAAAGCACGCCCGGCCAAGGCATCCGGGTCCCTGGGCCGCTTGGCCAGCACCGCATCGAAATCCGATTCCGCATTGGCGATGTCACCGGCGCGAAAACGCGCGGTGGCGCGAAAAAACAACGTTTCCACATCACCCGGCGTCAGGGTCAGCAGGCGGGTAAAATCAGCGATGGCAGGCTGTAATTTGTCGGCCTGCAATGCGGCCACACCGCGTGCTTTCAAGGCCTCCTTATCGTCGGGCCGCAATTTCAAGAGCGCATCGAGATCGGCGATGGCGGCGGTGAAATTTCCCTGGCGGCCGAGAGCCGTAGCCCGGCCGTGCAGCGCATCCACATTGTCGGGAGATGTCGCCAGCAGGGTGCTAAAGGTGGCAATGGCGTCGGCGCTGTGATTGGCGCGTAGCTGCGCCATGCCGAGCAATTGGGAAACTGCTGCGTCGGCTGGATTGAGCCGATGCGCTTCCGTGAGATCGGCCAGAGCCTGGTCGATGCTCTTGTTATCGCTGCTCTTGAGGCGCAGCGCGCCGCGCCGGCCGTAGGCTTCGGCCGAGGCGGGATCAACCGCGAGAACACTTGAATAGTCTGCCATTGCACCCGAGGTGTCATCTTGCATTTCACGCAGTTTGCCGCGGGCGAGCATGGCCGCGCCGTCATGTGGGTTGAGCGTGAGGGCGGCGTCGTAATCCGCCAGGGCATGCGCGAGTTTGCCGTCAGCTGTGTTGATCCCGGCCCGGATCGCCAACGCATTGGCGCGGATCGCGGCCGGGAGAGAATCGTCCGCCGCAACAACGCCGCAGGCGACGATCCGTGCGGCCGGTTCGGCGGTGGCGGTAAAACACGCCATGGACTGCGCGGCGGCGTGGACGGGCGGTGCGAAGGCGAGCGCCGTTAGAGACGCCAACCCTGACAATGTGAAAAAGCGGAACGGCATTGTGCTCCGCGCCGGTTGCCTAATGTGCCTCGGCCCAGGTGGCGGCGGCGCCCGTGTCCACCACCAGAGGTACGTCGAGATGGGCAGCGCCCTCCATCACTTTTTTCACCAGCGCTTTGGTCGCGTCCACTTCGCCGGTGGGGACCTCGAACACCAATTCGTCGTGAACCTGCAGCAGAATATCGGCGCTGAGTTTTGCCGTACGCAAGGCTGCCGGTAGTTTGATCATGGCGCGCTTGATGATGTCGGCGGCGCCGCCCTGGATCGGCGCGTTGATGGCGGCGCGTTCCGCAAAGCCGCGCATGGCGGGATTCTTGTCGCCGATGCCGGGCGTCCAGCACCGCCGTCCGAACAACGTCATGACATAGCCGTTCTTCTTCGCCTCGGCCTTGGTGCGTTCCATATAGCTGCGGATTTCCGGGAACTTGGCGAAGTAGGCCTCGATGTAGGCCTGGGCTTCGCCGCGGGGAATGCCAAGCTGACGTGCCAGGCCGAAGGCGGAGATGCCGTAGATGATGCCGAAGTTGATGGCCTTGGCGCGGCGGCGGATGTTGGGGTCCATGCCCTTGATGGGTACGTTGAACATCTCCGAAGCCGTGGCGGCGTGAATGTCCTCACCGTCCTTGAAGGCGCGCTTCATGGCCTTGATGTCGGCCACGTGCGCCACCAGTCGCAGTTCGATCTGGCTGTAGTCCGCCGACAGCAGAACCTTGCCTTTTGGTGCCACGAACGCGGTGCGGATCTTGCGGCCGTCCTCGGTGCGGATAGGGATGTTCTGCAGGTTGGGATCGATGGACGACAGCCGCCCGGTGGACGCAATGGTCTGGGCGAATGACGTGTGCACGCGGCCGGTGGTGGGGTTGATCTCCGCCTGGAGCGCGTCGGTGTAGGTGCTTTTCAATTTGGACAGTTGCCGCCAGTCCAGCACTCGCGCGGGCAGATCGTGGCCCTGGGCCGCCAGTTCCTCCAGCACGTCGGCGCCGGTGCCATAGGCGCCGGTCTTGCCTTTCTTGCCGCCGGGCAAACTCATGCGCTCGAACAGGATCTCGCCCAGCTGTTTGGGCGAACCAACATTGAAGGTTTCCCCGGCGAGCTTGTGAATCTCGATCTCAAGCGTGGCGATGCGCGCGGCGAAGTCGGCGCTCAGATGTTTGAGCACCGTTTCGTCCACCAGAATGCCCTTGGCCTCCATGCCCTGGAGGACGGGGATAAGCGGGCGGTCGAGGGTTTCGTATACCGTCACCAGATGATCCGCGACCAAGCGCGGCTTCAACACATCATAAAGCCGCCGCGTGATGTCGGCGTCCTCGGCGGCGTAGGCGGTGGCTTTGTCCAGGGGCACCTTGTCGAAGGTAATCTGGTTCTTGCCGCTGCCGCATACGTCGGAGAATTTGATGGTGTTGTGACCAAGGTGCAACTCGGCCAGTTCGTCCATGCCGTGCCCATGCAGGGCGCTGTCGAGAACGTAAGAGATCACCATGGTGTCATCCACGGGCGACACGTCGATGCCTTCGCCCGCGAAGATGTGCATGTCGAATTTGATGTTGTGTCCGATCTTCAGCACCGACGGATCTTCCAACATCGGTTTCAGGATGCGCATGGCATCCTTCACCGGAATCTGCGGCGGCGCGTCCTTGGTGACATTGTCCAGATCCAACGCACCCTGGGGTGCGGTGCCGCCGTGACGCAGCGGAATGTAGCAGCCACTGCCCGCCTCGATGGACAGAGATACACCGACCATACGCGCTCGCACCGGGTCGAGGCCGTCGGTTTCCGTATCCACGGCGACCCAGCCGTTGTTTGTGGCGGCCTTCACCCAACGTTCCAGATCGGCGGTGGTTTGGATGGTTTCGTAGGTGCTGCCGCTTGCGGGTTGCGCGGAGTCCGGGTTGGGCTTGGTCACAGGCGCCGGGCTCGCTCCCGGCGATGCTGCGCCGGTGCGGGCGGTGAATTTCGTAATCAGGCTCTTGAAATTTTGCGCGGCGACGAAGGCAAGCAGCGTTTCCTGGTCCGGCACCTGCCAGTGCAAGTCATGGAACGGCACGGATACCGGCACGTCGTCCTTCAACGTGACGAGCCGCTTGGAAATGCGCGCCAGTTCCGCGTTCTGCAGCAGGTTCTCGCGGCGCTTGGGTTGCTTGATCTCCCCGGCGCGGGCGAGCAGGGTTTCCATGTCGCCGTATGTGTTGATGAGGTCCGCCGCGGTCTTGATGCCGATGCCCGGCACACCCGGCACGTTGTCG
>SCTM01000144.1 GCA_004297485.1 Rhodospirillaceae bacterium | reverse complement strand
TTATAACTCACTTGAACAACCGGCTCGTCGTCATGCCCCTTGATTGTACTCCCAGGGCCATGAGGGTGACGCCAGTTTGCCCCCTTGCTGAACTGCCACCACCTCAAATCCATTTCGGCCGGTTTACTTTGAGGCGCATTAAATACTGCTGCGCCCGCCGTCAATTTATCCGGCGGAATATCCGGATAGTCTGCGGGTTTCGGCTTCCGTTCCGCATCTGTCACATAATGCGTAGCCGCAACGAATTCGGAAAACTGATGATTGGTAACGTCGTATCGGTCAATCCAGAATGCCGCAACGCTGACCGATCGCACGGGGCCTTCCTCAGTGTTATATTCTTCTGACCCCATCAGAAATGTTCCTGCGGGAATGCGCACCTGACTCCGGTCGGGCATCCGGCAGTGATGATTAGACTGCTCCTCTCCTACCGACGACGCATTACCTTGCAGTTCAAACCCGAAAGTTGCCGCAATTCCTACGGTCAGAAAGATGATAACAAGACTTCGCATTGAGGTCGTGCTCCTGAAATCGCCTTAACGATAGGAGTTATACGGCCGACAGCGCGCATGCGGAACACACACCTCCAAAAATACACGGTAGGTCAGAACTGGACCCGCTTGGTATAACCGCCATCGACGATGATATTGGTGCCTGTCGTCCACGATGATGCTGGGCTTGCGACGAACACGATCGTCTTGGCGACATCTTCGGCAACGCCGAACCGACCAAGCACCATCTGCGCCTGCGTCGCCTGATAGAATTCCGGCAGGTCACGCTTAATGTCGTCCCAGTTACCGCCCTTAAACCAGACCGGACCTGGCGAGACAGCATTAACGCGAATACCCTTACCGCCCAATGCTTGACCAAGTTGTTTCGAATACGTGAGCAGCGCTGCTTTGATTGAATTGAACGCTTGCGGAACCACAAATGTCTCGGTTGCAGCCGTACTCCCAAGAATCACGATCGACCCATGTGCCGATTTCTCGAGATAAGGCAAAAGCGCTTCACAGCCCCTGACAGTCCCGAGAACGTCCATCTTAAAACAAGCTTCCCAGTCCTGTATGAGCTTTGAACCAGAAGCACTCGCGCTTGGAATGAAAATGTCGCAGCCACCGAGAGATTCGGCGATGCTCGTAAGCAAGCTGGGATAGGCATCGAGATTCTGCAGGTCGCCCGTACGTCCCACGACCTTCCCGCCATGACGCTTCAATGAAGCAACGGCTTCGTCAACCTGTGCCTGATTTCGCGAGAAGAAACCAACGTCGGCCCCTTCGGCGGCGAATATCTCAAGTGCCGAGCGGCCGGTACCGCGACTACCGCCGGTAAGAATGACTTTCAATCCCTTGAGACCAAGATCCATATTATCCTCCGTGTACCATCCAAATCTGGTGGGGACCCTACTATAGCGTACGGGGGATCTCCCCTAGCTTTCAGGCTAGTTTATACCGTGGGGCAGTCCGCGTACCGTTGTCGCCACACTTGTTGCAGGAAACACGGCATGGGACGACTCGAAGGGAAAGTTGCGCTTGTGCTTGGTGCTGCAGGTGCTAACAATATGGGACAGAGGATCGCGCGCCGCTTCAAAGCTGAGGGCGCCCAGGTGATTGTGGCAGGGCGAAATCGCCCGATCCTTGAGTCAATTGCCAACGAACTTTCCGGTCTCGCGCTCACCTGCGACATAACCGATCGGGCACAGGTGTTTGCGATGATGCATGCCGCCCGTGATTGGCAGGGGCATCTCGACATCGCGCTTAACTCAACCGGGTGGGGCTTACTCAAGGGGCTGTTGGACACCACTCAGGACGAAATCGATCAGATGACTGCACTGCAGTTTAAGGGCCCCTTCTATTTCTTTCAGGCCGCGATTGAGGCAATGAACAGTGGCGGATCGATAATTCAGATCAGCTCTGCAACCGCTACAATAATGTTGAACGATCATGCAGCCTATATGGGCACGAAAGCAGGGATTGATCATGTTGTTCGCTGTGTCGCACATGAGTTCGGCAAATGCGGAATTCGAGCCAATTCGATTTCACCTGGTTTGACTGAAACGCCGATGACGGCCGGAGCCAAGCAGACGCCGGGAGTATTTGATAGTTTCCTTCCTGGATATCCGCTTGGTCGCATTGGCACATCGGATGATATCGCCGCGGCCGCCGTCTGGCTGGCGAGCGATGAATGCTTTATGACCGGCGAGAATCTCCAGGTGAACGGAGGACTCACACTCCGCCGAAATCCTACTAGGGAGGAAATAGGTGCGGCGGTGGCGAAAGCCACCAAGCATTAGAAATATCGCTATTGATCATTGGCGAGAGCGGCGGTTTCGCGGGCCATCTTCTCCGCAATACGTGCACGCAGAAAATCTTTACGGACCTTGCCGGATGCAGTTCGCGGAAGATCATCGATGTATTCAACGCGCTCGGGACATTTTTGTTTTGCGATTCCGGAGGCTGTGACGAACGCCACAATATCTGTAAACGTTGGCGCCTCTTCATTGCGAAGCACAATATAGGCGCATATTCCCTCGCCCAGTCGAATATGAGGCATGGCGACGACAGCGGCCTCTCGTATCATTGGATGGCGATTGAGAACGTCCTCGATTTCTTTAGGACTGATGTTCTCACCGCCGCGGATGATGATGTCTTTCTTTCGGCCGGTGACGATAATCGCGCCCTCTGCTGTGAGCCGGCCAATGTCACCCGAGCGGAAAAAACCATCCTCGGTGAGGGCGTCGCGTGTCTGCTCTTCATCGGCATAACCCATGAACATGGCCGGGCCCCGCGCGACAATCTCGCCCTCTTGTCCTAAGGGCACATCGGCACCGTCATCGTTAAGGACGCGCACTTCATAGTCGACGACGGCACCGTCCGTAGCCGCAGCCAGTTCAGGTAGATCTCGAGCTTCGTAGCCCAATGTAACGAGCGGTGTTTCCGAGCTACCATAGACACGAAATGCGCAGGGCTGATCGAAAGAAGCGTTTGCTTCACGAATAAGATCGGCGGGAACGGCAGCGCCACCGCAGGCAAAAATACGAAAACCTGGCAGAGTGACATGCCGGGACCGGGCCTCATCGGCAAGTTCCTTGAGGAATGGCGTGGCGGCCACGGTGCCGACAATCTTGTGCTGACAAATCAAATTGACGGCTGTAGCCGCGTGCCAGTTTTCCATGAGCACGGTCCGCGTTCCTATGAGAAACGGCTGCTCCAAGCCATTACAGTAGCCGCTAATATGAGTGACTGGCGACGGCATCAAGATTACATCTCCGGCGCCGATTTTCCATTGTGCCGCGCTGACATCCATAACGCGCGCGAGCGTATTGTGGCTGTGGAGGACCCCCTTCGGCTTCCCGGTCGTCCCCGAAGTATATAGCAGCAGTTTCACATCGTCCGGGCTGACGCGCGGCCCTACTGGAGGTCGACCGCGGCCGGCAGCAACAAGCGCACTGAAGTTGGCGCCCTGGGCGCTACCTCGCACTGGTATGGCGTGCGAGAGTGCCGGCAAATCGCCGCGAATGCGCTCAACCATCGCCGCATAGTTATATCCCCGGAAATTTTCGGCAAAAAATAATAGCCGCGCGCCACTATCTGCGAGCATTTGACGAACTTCGGCATCGCGGTAGATGGGTATAATCGGGTTTACAACGAATCCGCCAATCGTTGCCGCGATATTTATGACAGCCGCCTCGATCCAGTTGGGAGTTTGAAAACTGATCACTTCGCCAGGTTTAATGCCAAGGTCTTTGGCGAGCGAAGTGGCCAGCGCCTCAGCATCGGTCAGCAGTTCCCCATAGGTAGGCTGGGTCGGATCATTGGGAAAAACGACCGCGTCGGGTTCATCTGCGGCACGAACACGCGCCCAATCTGCCAGCGTCCTATTGCGCCATACGTGAGCCTCATAGTAGCGGCGATGGTGTGCGGCTGGTGGTATCAACCATGACCAGGGCGCGTGCGAACCGGCGACGCGCCCGCTATCTACTGTCATTAGATTCCCTTGAGACCTGCAGATGAACCGACATCGAAAAGATACTCGGCGCCGTCAACGAACGAAGCACGTCGCAAGCCAGATTTCTGCAACCTTGCCGTCCTTCACTATCGGCATCATCTGCGACATGCTTTCAAGCATAGCCCGGGCGACCGTCGAATCGGGGCCAGCAGAACCGCGGCCCGTGACCGCCACGGCCGCACTCTCGCGCCATCGTCGGTCTTCAGAGCAAGCTGCCCTTCTAAGCCCCGCATCATCCCCCGCTGTCGCCTATCCACTCGATCATGCCATGCACCGCCTACTATGGCTAAGGTGACAGAGTCGCGCGATTAGGGTGCCTAGCAGAATGAATAGGTTTTGTAAGGCGAGCCGCAGAACTATGGCCGCTTGTCAGGGGATCATACGACGGCCGGCATCCGGGCTGCGTTCTCGATGATTACGGGAATTTCGCGGCAATTGCCGCAGCCCATTTTCTCATAAATCATATTTGCAATGTAATACCTTCACTACCAGTGCACGAGGATATGCGCGTATAAATTGAAATGTAGGTACGGCGCCCGCTGCACGGAATGAACGTCATTCTTCGTTGAGGCGCGGACGGTCTGTTAATGCGCCGCGCCGGGCACCACCGTATATGGGCACGCTTGGCAGTTCATTACACGCCTGCCGATCGCACGACGTGGTCACCGCGGCGGAACCCACGCCGTCTTTGGAGACCCGTTTCCCGACGGTTTTATCGACGAGAACTGGCCTCGTGTAAATCATCCTGTCCTCTTTGTCCGCCGGATGGGACAAAGCGAGGTCATCTGTTTGGCACCGGCCGTTGCCGCGGCCACTACGATCTCCGGCCAATTGGCCAATCATGGAATGGCGGCGGACAGTAGGCGCCTCTGCCTGGGGCCCGCCGATAACGGCCACCTTACTCCGTCTGGGAATTCAATAGATCAAGGGTGCCGTTGCCAAACGTCAATGTGACAACCTTGCCCCAGATCAGGGCAAAGCGTAGCATCCTCAGTCATGAGGAGATAGCGTGGCCCAGCCCAGGGGGGGGGATTGGCATGCGTAAAGTTAATCTCAACAAGGTAGATTTGAGCGATTTTCGCATTGCAACGCCTCTGGACGTCCGGGAGGTGGCCATACGATTGCGTGATCTAGTGGCGGATTTAATGGGCTTCCGCGTCGCAATTTGCCACAACATCGCCGTCAAGAAGCCAATGCATGACGCGCAAGGCAATATCCTCGCCACAAGCGTGTTCGGCTGGACAGGTGATGAGAATGACCGCTGGTGGCGCACGCCCCACCTAGCACTAGATTCCCCACTGCCGACAGCGTGCCGATATGAAAGCGAGCCATTTTGGTGCAATGCCGATGGCTTCCGGACGTCGATACCTAATCCACTACTTGATGCAATTGATCTCACCGATTTCGAACGACGTAGCCTAACGACGGCCGCGATTGCGGTTCCCGTTCATTTGCCGTTCGGCCAAATTGGTGCAGCGAGCTTCGAATCACCGGACAGATCCAAGCACGACCTGTCAGCCGAGTTTGAGACCTACGGAGACCTACTCGGCCTGCTCACACGCACCTTCGTCGCCGGTTATGTGCGCGCGATGTGCAATGCCGAGCGGCTGCCGGTCGACGCGGGACTAAGCAAGCGGGAAGTAGAATGCCTGCGCTGGGCCGCAGTTGGAAAGACGGACCGAGAGATCGGGCTTATTATGTCACGCACCCGAGCAACGGTCCGTTTCCACCTGCACGAGGCCTCGGTAAAACTTGATGCGGTTAATCGCGCCCAAACGTTATTTAAGGCAGCGCAACTCGGTTACATCGGGTTGAACCGTTAGTATACACCTGTTCTTATATAGACTGATTATACCAAGCCTTTACACGCGGAGATGAAGCCTCGGTTTCAAGGAGCCGCCTTACGCGGCATCAGGCGCCCAGGCCCGATTGGTTGCCTGGATCGCATTTGGCATTGCATCAAAGCAGTCATACCCGCATGCGCCGCTGGCGGACCACAGAGCATGGAACAAAAATCATATTGCCTGTTGCTGTTTTGAATAGGATGCCATTGATCATCGCGGCAGCGCCCAATCACGAATGCGCGAATAGGCTTTCTGGCTCTTCAATCAACTGCTTTAGTGTCGTCATAAATCGAGCGCCGGCGACACCATCAATCGCCCGATGATCGCAGGACAGACACAACGTCATGCGGCTTTCAAAACATGCCTTGCCACTTTCGACTTCGCATAATACTCGCATGATTGCACCCACCGCCAATATGGCCCCTTGCGGTGGATTGATAATGGCGTCGAATTGCTCGATTCCATGCATGCCAAGATTTGAAATGGTGAAAGTTCCCCCGTTTAAATCTTCAAAACTCAGTTTGCCCAATCGCGCTGTTTCGATGAGCGAATGCGTAGTCAGCGCTATCTGATCAATTCGCATCAAATCTGCTGAATGCACGATGGGGGCTACCAGTCCCTTCGGCGATGCAATCGCAATTGCAACATCCGCGTGAGGAAAATGGTGAATAGCACCATCGTGGACCTGAACATTCACGTCACGGTGGCGCGCCAATGCTTTGGCCGTGGCGAGAAGCAGGTAGTCGTTAATCGACGCCTGGATTCCAAGTATCAAGTTCGCGCTCTTACGCAGAGCTAATAGTGCGTCCACTTTGACACTCGTCCGCAGATATATATGAGGGATATTCTGCTTTGCTTCAGTAAGTCGACGAGATATTACTTTGCGGATCTTGTCCATCGGGACCACATCCGCCTTATTAACTGGCTTTGCGGGCAACGTCGGCGCTCTTACCATCGCCATGACGTCTGACTTAGATATACGGCCACGGGGGCCGGTGCCGACGATGAGGCTAAGATTCACGCCGTGCACGGACGCCAGCCTTTTGGCCAAGGGCGAAGCATAGAAACCATCCAATTGTTCGGCCAATTCAGCCGTTCCCTTCAAGGTCGGAATCACAGATCGACGGCTGGCCTGAAGTGCATCTTGGTATGTAATTTTTCCACCCCGGCCTGATCCCTCCACGCCCTCCAAATCAATATTCAAGTCTTTCGCTAAGTGGAGCGCCTGGGGACTTATCGCGCGTTTGGATTTTATCCCTTCGTTCATAGATGATGACCCGGGAGCCGCCGGTCGTTGCGCATCCACTTCCGATGCCCGTGATCCAGTTCCGGTGGAGGTAATCTTAAAACCGGCAATGAATTCCCCCACCTGCGCATCGGTCGTATCGGCATCAGAAAATACCGCTAGTAGCGTCCCGACAGGCTGCGGGTCACCTCCTGCCGGAACGAGCACACGTCTGACTATACCTTCGTATTCCGCTTCGACTTCGTTCGTGATCTTATCCGTCTCGATAAGACAGAGGGTCTGGCCTCGTTTAAAAGTATCATTCTCCGCCACCATCCATTCGGCGACGGTGCCTTCGGTCATTTCGATGCCCCACTTGGGCATAAAGAATGGGTGAATTTTGGCCATGACGCCGTCCCTTAACGCCAGGCCATTATTTTACGGACCGCAGCTTCAATCTTGTCGGCTGAAGGCAAATAGGCGCTTTCCAGTTCACGGGCGAATGGAATTGGCGTGTGTGGTGGCGTCACCATGGTCAGGGGCACCTTAAGACTGGCAAACGCCTTTTGGCCCACCAACGCGGCGATATCCGTCGCAAGACTGCAGCGCGGAGGCGCTTCATCGACCACCACAAGGCGGCCGGTCACTTCGACAGAATCGAGAATCGCCTCCTCGTCCAGGGGACTGGTCGTGCGCAGATCAATCACGTCGCAGCCTATCCCCTCCGGTGCCAATCGATCGGCCACGCTTTCACAAAAACCCACCATTAGCCCAGTGGCAACGATGGTCACATCCTGCCCTGCCCGCGCGAGCCGCGCGTGCCCGAAGGGGATGGTATAGTCCCCTTCGGGAACCTCACCGCTTGAGGCATAAAGGGCTTTGTGTTCCAGAAAGATAACAGGATCGTCATCACGAATAGACTGTGTGAGCAGTCCCTTTACGTCGGCGGGCGTCGACGGCATCACCACCTTAAGCCCAGGCATGCCCGTTAGAATCTGATGAACCGATTGGCTATGCTGAGCCGCCGCGTTGAAGCCGGCACCATAGGCCATGCGAATGACCATCGGACATTTTGTCTTACCTCCGAACATGTAGCGGAATTTTCCGACCTGATTCCAGATTTGGTCCAGGCATACGCCAATAAAGTCCGCAAACATGAGTTCAGCAACTGGCCGCTTCCCCGATAAGGCAAGCCCCGCCGCCGCTCCAATGATTGCACTTTCCGAAATCGGCGTATCAATGACACGATCCGGACCAAATTTCCCGAAAAGCCCCACGGACGTACTCCAGATGCCGCCAATCGCTTCCGGCCCACCGTCGGTGCCCATGCCGCCGACAATATCTTCGCCCAGCAAAATTACGTTCTCATCACGCTCCATCTCCGCGAACAGCGCGTTCTGCACGGCTTCGCGATACATCATCTTAGCCATGGTCGCCCCCGATTGCGGCTTAATACGAAATATAGACGTCGGAAAGCACATCATCGGCGGTTGGACGCGCTGCTGAACGCGCCTCGCTGACAGATTTCTCAATGAGATCCCGAACCTCCGCATCAATGCGTCCGAAATCTCCGTCCGCCAACAGATCCGCTCCAGTTACTCTGGTGCGAAATTTTGTGAGACAATCTCGCACCTTGCGAAGGCGATCTATCTCACCTTTACCACGATACCTTTGCGGGTCACCTTCGAAGTGACCAAAGAAACGCTCAGTATCGAACTCAACTGCGGCTGGACCATTGCCCCCGCGCACGTGCTCTAGTACGTCGCGCATCGTTTCATAGACCGAAAAGAAATCGGTTCCGTCGCCACGCCAGACCCGCATACCAAACGCTTCTGCCCGACCAGCAATATCCGAGCCTGTGCCCACGGCGTATTTCCAACCCGTGTGTTCCGAATAGTGATTATTCTCGAACACAAAGATACACGGCGCCTTTGTTACAACCGCGAGATTCATTGCTTCGAAAGTTGTTCCCTGGTTGCAGGCGCCATCACCTGAAAAGGCAATCGACACCCTACCTCCGCCGTCGAGCTTGGCTGCAAGAGCAGCCCCGACGGCAATCGGCGCACCAGCACCAACGATGCCGTTCGCGCCCAGCATGCCCTGAGCGACGTCGGCGATATGCATGGAGCCACCCTTTCCCTTGCACGTACCCTCGCGACTACCCCATATCTCTTTCATCATCATTCCCACGTCACAACCTTTGGCCAGGCAATGCCCGTGGCCACGGTGGGTCGAGATGATCTTGTCTTCATGGTCGAGATGCTCACAAACGCCCACGGCCACAGCTTCTTGACCACTATAGAGATGCGTAAAGCCAGCGATCTCGCCCGTCATGATCTCGACGTGTAGGCGTTCCTCGAATTCGCGGATGACTCTCATCTGGCGATAGGCGCGTAGCAATGCTTCACGACTCAATTGCATGCTGTTCTCCGCGGATATTCCCTAGAGGCGAAGGACGGACTTCGCGATGATGTTGGCTTGTACTTCGTTGGTGCCACCAAATATGCTCCAGGCACGGCTATTCAGGTATCGCGGCCCGGCGATTTGAGCGGCGCGAGAGTGAAGCGGTGGCGGTGCATTGTCGCCGTAAAGCGGGCGGATTGGTTCCAACTGCAGTCCGAAATCGCCATAGAGATCGACAGCTAGCAGATCGATGTCTTGCCGCAGGTTGGAAGCCAGGAGTTTTACGAGGGACGTCTGCGCTCCAGGTGCTCGTCCCTTTGAAATATTGGCCAGGATTCGAAGTTCGATAATTTCCAATGCTTCGACCGAAAGGCGAACGCGCGCCACGCGCCGCTTCCATTGAAGATCTTCGGACAACTTGCCACCATAGCCATCGGGCTCCATCGTCGACGCGACCTCAATAGCGTTGAGATCGGCAAGCAGCTTAGGCGCATGGCAGGAACCGCCCCTCTCATTCTCGAGAAGAAACTTGGCTATTTTCCAGCCATCTCCCTCCTCACCGATGAGATCATCAGCCTGAGCAACAGCATTGTCGAAAAATACCTGATTTACCTCACGGTCGCCGGCAAGCGTATATATGGGCCTGACGCCAATGCCGGGCTGGTTCATGTCCATGAGGATGAAACTGATACCCGATTGTCGTTTGTCCCCTGTCCCGGTTCGCAGGAGACAGAATATTTTGTTGGCGTGATGCGCATGTGTCGTCCACATCTTCGTGCCATTAACGATGTATTTGTTCCCTTGCCGAACCGCCTTGCACTGAAGCGAAGCAAGATCCGAGCCGGCCCCTGGTTCTGAGAACCCCTGACACCAATAGTCTTCACCACTCAGGATGCGGGGAAGATAAAACGATTTTTGAGCAGACGTGCCGAAGGTGTAAATCACAGGGGCAACAAGTTTTAAACTCAGTGCCGTTAAATTCGGAGCACCGGCGAGGGCACACTCTTTCTCGAAAATGTACCTTTGTATCGCGCTCCAACCGGGTCCGCCCACATCTTCAGGCCACTGATAGGCAAGCCAGCCCTTCCGGTGAAGCAGTGCGCCCCACTGGCGATCTATCTCTGGCTCAACGAACACCGTTGGTGACGCAGCCGTAGCGTCGCGAACATGTTGGGGCAAATGCTCGGCAAGGAAAGTCCGGATCTTGTCGCGGAAGGTGAGCTCGCTGGAGGATAATGCAAGATCCATCAGCGTTCCAGAATCGTGACAGCGGAAACACCGGGCGCCCCATAGACATGCGAATAAGCAGTCTTCGGCTTTCCCGGAACCTGCCGTCCACCGCCATCTCCCCGTAGCTGGACGACATTCTCATAAACTTGACGGAGGCCGGAAGCACCGATGGGTTCGCCGCACGCGAGGCATCCGCCGTCTGTATTGACCGGCAGCTTTCCATCAATTTCGGTGAACCCTTTGGCATACCAGAGTTCCTGCTCGCCGTCCCTGCAGAAGCCGTTTTCAGCCATATGCATGATTTCAGCGCCACTATCCGTATCCTGAAGCTGCGCTACGTCGATGTCCTCCGGACCGATGCCCGCGATTTTGAACGCATCTGACGCAGCGAGTTTAGTCGCCGACCAGCCGCGATTTATGTCGAGCGATGGGGCAAATACTTCGAAGGAGCCCGGCGGACGCGTACGCATTGTTGCGGCCCGGAGGCGGATGATCGGCTTGCCCAATTCCCGGGCCTTCTTTTCGCTGGCGAGAATGAGCGCGACGCCACCCTCCGCCGGCGAGCAGAACATAAATTTGGTATAGGGATCGCTTACCATTTGCGCAGACATGATCGTTGCCAAATCTACCGGCTCACGCCGCCAGGCATGGGGAGCGTGGACAGCGTTGCGAAACGCCTTTTCGGCTACACGCCCGAGGGTGATCGATGAAATGCCATGCTCATACATGTAGCGCATAATCTTCGTACCGAAGAACTGCGTTGTGATCATATAGCCCGCTTCACCATACCAATCTGGTAGATTGAATTCCGATGGCAGGGCATTGAAGGCGCCGCGCGGATGTTTATCGAATCCTACGGCTAGCCCTAAATCGAATTGACCTGAATTAATCGCCATCTGAGCCGAAAAAAGTGCTGATCCGCCAGCGGCACATCCATTCCGGACATTGATGAACTGCACTCCGGTCAGCCCAAGCCATTCAACCATGGTATCTGGGTTGCCCGCGGCGTCCGACGCCCCATAGGCGAACTGGATATCTTTCCATTCGACACCGGCATCACAAAGTGCCTGGCGGACGGCGACGACACCCTGCTCCAGGCCTGACACGCCGTCGGTTCGCCCGAATCGGTGTATGCCGATGCCAACGACGCATACGTCATTCATCTCCCGGGTCCTTAGGCTGGAAAGCAAATATCATCACCGGATCATGCGCTTCGGAATCCAGTGGGATTTGAGTAAGTTCCAGTGCCATACCGATCTTTATGTCTTCGAACGCCACTCCCGTCAGTCGCGCCTCGACAATGACTTCGCCAGGGAGTTCCACATACCCTACCGGCCATGGCTCAAACTTCTCTGGTCCCGCATATGGAGGTGACTTGGGCCTGTATCGCTGAATGGTATACGACCAAAGAGTTCCGTGACGCTGAAGAGGAAGCGGCTCATATTCGTCACTTGAGGGGCAAGGAAAAACAATGCGGCCGCTAACGCGGTTACGCCCACCGATCAGCCTCGGTGGCGTATCATCCGTCAACAATCTCTCGGCGATGAACCGCATAGCTCGAAGCCCCTTGGTCTCTCGAGCATCTACTTAAACTGGTCTGGACGGGCGACGCTCCTCGTCTAAACGATAGTTGCGGCACCGGTGAGATCCGCCCATCGGCGGTGGAAACCGGCCTCTCGGGGAATCGCAACCTATAATGGAAAAGCAATTACCCGGCATCGCGGCGGGCCCAAGTGGTCAATCTGTCCTGAAAGCTCGCGGCGAGCAGGAGCACCGTATCTTGACCGGTTGAACACCGTATGGACCCACCGATGCCTTAGTTGGGGAGAGCGATGCCCCTACCTGGGCGACCTCAAGTGCGGACGAACTGCGTTTGGCCGCATTCGGCTTAAGGAAGCGTTTTGGAACCGCTGGCCTTTATCCATGGCGTGAACGTAGCCGGAGATGAAGGTGCATGCATAAAGCCCAAAAGCGTTGCCCCAGGCCATGAACGCGAGAGTTAAACCAGTATTATTTGGATCCAGCATGGTCCGCTTTCGAAACGACGAATCTCTACAATCGGCGAATTCAGCACAATAGGAGAATTCCTCCATCAGACTCTTCCGTCGGTACCCCTCGAGAAATGTGACGTCGGCACACCTCCCGGTTTCTCGAAAACCACCAAACATTTGGATTTCGATGCCTCAGGCGACGTTCACCTAGTCTTTTAGGCAGCGGCGCAACCAGGGCAGTGGCAGTAAATATTCGGGACGATTTATTCCGTGACCGGACATAGGCGCGCGCCCATGGATTTTGACCTGAGTGAGGACGAAGAAATCCTGAAAGGCGTGGTGGAACGATTCGTGAACGAGCGCTATAGCATGAACCAACGGCGCTCATACTCGTCATTACCAACGGGGTTTTCAGAAGAGAACTGGGCCCTTTTGGGTGAGCTTGGAATGATCGCCGCCGCATACGACGTCGATGATGGCGGGCTTGGTCTCGGCGCCGTTGGCCTCATCACGATCATGAAGGCGCTTGGTCAGGGATTGGCCATTGAACCGCTTGTGGAAAACGCGGTGGTCGGCGGCGGACTATTCGCGCAGATTGCCCCGCCCGCGGTCAAAGCGCCGTGGATGCGTGACCTTCTGTCCGGAAAGAAACGAATAGCATTGGCCCATCGCGAGCGTTCGGCGCGAAAAAATCTTAGTTGGGTTGAGGCCAAGGCATGGAACCATAACGGCCGCACTTATCTTTCGGGAGAAAAATCCGTTGTTCCGGCGGGCGAAGGCGTCGACGCTTATCTCGTCACAGCTCAGAGAGACAACGGATCACCAGATATCTCGATTTTCCTCGTCGATGCTCACAGCCCGGGACTAAGCACTCGCACCTGGCGCCTTGTTGACGGAACCGCCGCCGTTTCTCTGAAGCTAGATAAAATTGAGGTCGAGCCGGAGCACTGTCTCGGCGGTAATCTCGCGGACATTGAACGGCTGATGAACCGAGCCGCCCTACTCAATAGTGCTGAAGCTATTGGCATTATGGATAGAATGTTATCTGACACACTCGATCATCTCCGAATTCGAAAGCAGTTTGGTGTACCTCTCAGCAGCTTTCAGACACTTCAGCATCGGATGGTCGGCCAATATGCCGTTTTGGAGAAGGCCCGTGCCTTGGTTGATCTCGCTGCGATGACCGCCGAGACCGACGGAGCCAGTTGGGCTCGTGTGATTCAGGGCGCTCGTGCCTATATTGCAGAAACCAGCATTGTCTTTGGACACGAAATGATCCAAATGCATGGAGGCATGGGCATCACCGACGAACTTCTTATCGGTCAGGGCCACAAGCGTTTGCTCATGCTTTCACGTTGGCCCGAAGAACCAGTGAAAGCGCTTGATCGTTATGCGGCGGCCCGCTGACGCTCCTTGATCCATGCGATTCCGCGCCGAAGCAGATCGTAAAACACCGGCAGATCCCAGGCGCAACGGTCGATGGTAGGCCACCAGTCCATCATGGGCTGAAGATCGTAATGACCGCGACAATGGCCCAACGTCAGATATAGCACCGCTCCGGCACCATGCTGTTTGATATAGAACACCGGATGCGTACCTGGAGCATTCGTCGCCTCAACGAATCCCGCTCCAGATTCAGTACAATCCGTTTCCAAAAGCACATGCAATGCTCCGTGAGTTTCAAGATGATAGAGTTCATCGGCTGTTTCAAAGGGCTCGATGCCTTTGACCAGTCCATGAGAGGGATCCGCCACTCTCACCCGGTACGGCTTGATCGGCGGGTGCGAAATGAATTGCGACCCCAGCATATCCATCATCAGCGGCGCCCACCGTGGCGCATCCCACAGTCCGCTGCTCAACATGCGTAAAATCGAATTAGTGCCATGCAGCGCATACCACCGGCCACCCTTGGCCAGCCATGAACGCAAAGCTTCCTGGGCCGCCAAAGAAGGCACTACATCACACGTATAGGTGACGAGGATATCCGCCTGTTCGATAGCTTGTATCTTCTCGTAGTCCTCGAATACGCGGGTACGAACCCGTTCATCCTCGGCAAGTATTTTGAGTAACTCCAGCCGGGCGAAGTCGATGTCGTGCCAGACCCCACCGCAAATAAGAACACAGTTTATTCGTGCAGGGTGCGACGGCGTACTCATGCCTTGAAGCCTCCAAGCTGGCCTTTGATATATTTGTCGAGGGTATCGTAAAACTGGCGGACACGGATTTCCTGATAGTTACCTAAATTGATTTCCCCGGTCTTGGAACAATGCAATCCTTCCTGCACGTACGGAAGGTTTGCCATATCCTGCTCGAACACATCACCCAAGACACCAATTTCAGTACAGGCGGTCCACTTGTCATCGGCGCTCAGCAGACGCATGGGCGCGCCCCGCGGGATCGGTTTGCCCTTGGGAACGCGAGTCAGAATGCGTACTTCCATGAGGCACGTGTCAGGTGTCTTTCCCGGCCGCCAACGGTAGACGATATTGGGCATGTAACCGCCCCAGGGCGCAAAATTGGGAAATACGTTATAGACGAGGCCATCTAACAGCTCGGCGTCCGTGGCGCTTTCATGGTCGTATCCAGTGGATGAGCTGTAGGCCGCACGCATCGCGTTACCCAACGCCTCGCGAGCTGTCATCCCTTTCGGAACCGTGACGGCAAACGGATCATTACTGTAATTGTCTGCAGAGCGACCGTTATATTTGACGAACTCGTCGACAATCCACTGTTGTGACTTCCCCTTCGGATCGAGATGCGGCGAGAGCACCCCGAACGGCACGAGGTTAACGTTTATGTTGTCACCCCACGTCCAATAAGCGGAATTGCAATCTCCGGTAAAAGGCAATATCTGCGGATGTGTGATGATGGTGTGCCAAGCTTCCATAAAAGCTTCCATCGTCACTTTCCAATTGGCAGGGACTTCCTTTGCAATCCAGAGCGCCGTGGTGCACTCTTCATGTCGCCATCGCTTGAAGTGGTCCGGCAGCGGGGCGAGGTACTCTTCAAGAGTTGGCCCTCCGAACATTTCGCGAATAAAGATGTACCCTCCCCAATGAGCGACCTCCGCCTGTGGTAACCCGAGTTTTTCGGGCACCAGATGCGCGAAGTCCCATTTGCAAGGCATGCCGGCGAAGGTACCGTCCTTGTTCCACGAAAATCCATGAAATGGACAGACAAACTTGTCTGCCGTGCCGTCCGTGGTCCTCAATTTGCGTCCGCGGTGTAGGCATACGTTGTGGACGGCGCGGACAGAGCCATCGTCTTGACGAGATAGAAGATAAGACCGGCCGGCATTTTCATACACGACATAATCCCCCGGTTCCGGCAGATCCTCCTCGCGAGCGGCAAATTGCCATACGTAAGGCCACATCTTTTCTCGCTCGAGGCTTGCGACCGCCTCGCTCGTGTACCGGTCCACCGGGAGGGGCGCCGATCCGCGATATTGGTAGCTTTCCTGGGTCAGACAGGCTGGCGCCGACCGCGAATCGACCGTCATGAGTTCGGTCCAACTAATGCCTTCCGACCGGGCCGTCCCATCTGTGATCCGTTGCTCGTCCTTGGCCATGAGTTCCCTCCGATCCGCTGGTACCGCAACAGTCGGCACCCTCTACCGCCAGCCTAGAAACATTCCCAGGGGCGTGTCACCTTGCGAAAAGCATAGTTTCTTTTTCCAAGAAATCGGGCAGTCATAGCGTGCAAGGCATGGGGGCGCGGGTGTCAAAGCGGTTAGACGGCAAGATTGCGCTGGTTACGGGCGGAACCACAGGGATCGGTGCGGGCACCGTCCGGCGGCTTGTCGCCGACGGGGCGAAGGTAGCCTTCACCGGCTCCAATGCAGCAGCGGCCAACGCGCTTGTCGCTGAAACAGGCGCCCGCTTCCATCCCCATCGTGTGCAGGAAGCCGACACGTGGGACCAGTTGATAAAGAGGATAATAGCCGATTTTGGCAGACTCGATATTGCTTTTGCGAATGCCGGCATCGAAGCCGGTGACGATAGCGTCGAGGCGATCTCCTTTGAGGGCTGGAACAGTATTATCGCCGTTAATCAGACCGGGGTAATGCTTACCGTGCAGCATGCAATCCGCACGATGGCAAAAAACCCCGGTGGGCCGGTGGGCTCCATAATCATTAATTCGTCCATGAATGCACACCGGGCGATGGGCAACTTTGTGGCCTATTCGGTGACCAAGGCCGCGGTTGTCGCGCTCGCCAAGTCCGCCGCGGTCCACTGCGGCAACAAGGGATATAAAATCCGCTGCAATGCGATACTCCCCGGCGTCGTCGAGACGGACTTGATCCGAAGCGTCATCGACCGCTCCCCGAACCCGAGCGCCGCCCGCGCCCAATTCGAGGGCATGGCGCCGCTGAAACGTATGGCGCAAGTGGACGAAATCACTGGATTAGTCGCCTTTCTCGCCTCTGACGAGGCCGCGTTCATATCAGGCGCCGAGTATGTGATCGACGGCGCTACAACCGCGGGGATGATGGGCGTATGAACAGATTCGAAGGGCGCGTCGGACTGATCACGGGAAGCCTCAAGGGAATCGGCCTCGCCGCTGCGCAGCGTCTGCATGCCGAGGGCGCAACCGTTATTTTCTCTGATCTCAATCCACCCGGCTCGAACGAAGTTAAACAGTGTTTACAAGGTCTTGGCGTAAAGGCTGATTACATCGGCCTCGATGTTTGCGAGGAGTCTCAATGGGAGCAGGCACTCTCAACTATCCGAAGCCGGCATGGCCGATTGGATGTTTTGGTCAACAATGCCGGAATCGGCAGCACAGGCGCGATTGAGGACATATCCCTCGCCGCGTGGCGCAAAACATTGGCCGTGAATCTTGATGGCGTATTTTTGGGGATCAAGCACAGCAAGAGCCTGATGGCTGAAACGGGAAAGACAACACCCTATGGTGCCTCGATTATCAATGTAAGTTCGATCATGGGGCTGGTGGGTTATTCTGAAACGGCTCCTTACAACGCCAGCAAAGGCGGCGTCCGCCTCCTTACCAAATCGGTAGCGATTGAATTCGCCACGAAGAAAGTACCTATCCGCGTCAACTCCATCCATCCGGGCTTTGTCCGCACGCCATTGCTCGTCACGGGGTTCGAGAACTGGGTCCGTTTGGGCGCGGCCGAGAAAGTGCAGGATATGATCGATATGGTAGCGACCGCGACTCCCAACGGGCGGCTCGCCGAGCCATCTGAAATTGCCGCCGCAATTGCCTTCCTCGCGTCGGACGACGCCAGTTACGTCACCGGCTCCGAACTCGTCGTCGATGGCGGCTGGACCGCGCAATAACCGCAGGAGAAAGCTGCAATGACAATCGCGCTTACCGGCGTCGTCGCGCTAGTGACAGGTGCGTCAGGCGGAATTGGTCGGGAAATCTGCAAAGCGATGAAAGCGGCCGATGCAATCGTCGTTGCCTCTGACATCATGCAAGAGCCGAAGGATATTGTCTGCGATCTATATTTGCAACACGATGTGACCAGTGAGATGGGCTGGAAGAAAGTCGAAGTCGAAATCCGCGAACGCTGGGGCAGGCTTGATTCCCTGGTGAATAATGCGGGTGTGTCAATCGTTACACGTTTTGAGGACACGCCGCTTTCCGAGTTCCACAAGCTAAACGCCGTCAATGTGGACGCCATCATCATCGGTATTCAGGCTATGTTGCCCCTGCTCAAGGAAGGAGGCAGAACGCGCAAAGGCGGCGCTTCGATCGTGAATTTCTCCTCTGTAGGAGGATTACGCGGTGCGGCCTTCAACTCCGCCTATTGCACAAGCAAGGCCGCAATAAAGATGCTCTCAAAATGCCTCGGCGCAGAGTTCGCGGCGCTTGGCTACAATATCCGCGTCAATTCAGTGCATCCGGGTGGAATTGATACCGGCATGCTGCGGTCAATCACGGAACGTTACGTCGAGATCGGTGCAGCGCCGTCGTTCGAAACTGCAGCGGCGGGAATCCGTGCCCATCATCCGATTGGCCGCCTGGGGCGACCCGACGAATTAGGCGGCGGGGTGGTCTATCTTTGCTCGGAAGCGTCAAGCTTCGTTACATGCGCGGAGTTCCTCATCGACGGCGGCTTTTCGCAAATCTAGCGGCAATGTTCCGATGGCATCCGTTATCGTGACAGGTAGCCCGCGTCGACCGCGAGGCAATGGCCGGTCACGTAGGAAGCCGCGTCCGAGCAAAGCCAGGCGCTTGCCTCGGCTACTTCCTCCGCCTTCCCAAACCGACCGAACAGACTCAGGATCGGCGCGAAGTCCTCCTCCTTCTTTCCCGTGGAATTCAGCGCAGTCCGCAACATCGGCGTATCGATCGAACCCGGCAACACTGCATTTACCCGGATGCCGTGGCTTGCATATTCCAGACTACCGGTCTTTGTCAGCCCAACCACGCCATGCTTGGATGCCACGTAGGCCGCATTAAAGGCCTGCGGACGCTGTGAGCTGACAGAGCCTATATTGACGATGGCGCCGGCGGCTTTCCGCTTCAGAAAATGGCGAATCTCATATTTCATGCACAGCATGACTCCACGAAGATTGACGGCGATGAGCCGATCAAATACTGCCATGTCCGCTTCTGCAATGGGCGCATTATCCGGCGCGATCGCTGCATTGTTGACCGCGCAATCGAGTTTTCCAAACCGGCCCACCGTTTGCGCGATCATGGCCTCCACATCAGACTCACGAGCAACGTCGGCAACGACAGCTTCAGCCGTCCCACCATCGGCAGCGATCATGGCCACGGTCTCGCGGGCGGCTTTCTCATTAGTGTCCGATACGACAACACAGGCGCCACGCGCGGCCATAAGCCGGGCAGTCGCCGCCCCCATTCCCATGCCACCCCCGGTAACAATCGCCACGCGCCCTTTCAGAGAGGTCTTGTCACCGATCATTTTTCAGCCCCGTCGGCAATCCATTGGCGAATGATAGATATCTGATCGGGGGGCAGCGGCGGCGCGCCAAACGGCATCCGCGCCCCCGCGCCACCATGCTCTATCTGCGTGCCCTCCAATTTCATGAGCAAATAGCTCGCTTCTGGCCTGCCAGGGACGACGCGCACCAATCCAGGCGCGCCGGCCGCTTTTACATTGACGAGTGTTTGCCATGCCACCTTGGGTGTAAGCGACATGGACCCTGCTTCCTGTCCTGTCAGATGACAAGTTGCGCAGTTCTGTCGCAGGATCGGAATTACGTCGCTTTCAAAACGTGAAGTGGGAGCCACCGCAGAGGTCTTGCTTTTTTTGCCATCACTCTCATCGTTACTCTGATCGCACGCACACAGAGCAACAAGCAATATCGCGCAAGCTACCCCTCGCCACAGCATTAGGCCTCCACCTGCGACGCAGCGTGACCACCCGCGATAAAGCCAAACGTGAGCGCCGGACCAATCGTTCCCCCCGCGCCCAGATAGGCTTGGCCCGTGGGCGCTGAAATACAGTTTCCGGCGCCATAGAGGCCGGTGATCGCTTTTCCGCCGCGACCCAGTATCTGAGCATGTTCGTTGATTTGCGGCCCGCCGGCCGTATCGAGTGTCCCTGGCCCAAGAATAAAGGCATAGAACGGCCCCGTCTCCGCGAATGGATGCATGGTGAGGTTGGGATATGGGTTTTCCGGCTGCTTAGTTCCTTCGCGACGACTGGAAAAAAGCAGGTGCCACTCCCTATCGTAAAGAGCCTTGCCGCGCTCAAATTCGGGATCGACCCCTGCCTTCGCGAATTGACTGAACCGACTGATCGTTGCCTTAGCGTTGACTACAAAATCGGGCGCCAATTTCACGCCACCGGTTTTGCCGCTGACCTTGGCGAGGCGGTCGGCAATCCCGGTGAAAACCGCTTCCCATGTCGCGCCCTCGATCAAATAAGGCTGTTCTGCCTTGTTGACCGGAAATGGAAAAGCGCCTCCGAATGCATCGATCGACCGCTCATCAAACAGCATAAACATGAGGTGATTGGGATATTCTTCGTGCGTCGGATCATATGGGAAATGTGCTTGCGTACGGTCGTTATAATCACGTTTCTCATTCACGCACCGTCGGCCATATTTGTTGACGAGAATCATGGAATCGCCCGGCAACACAAATGCGCCGAGCCCGATGGCCCGATTTGCAAGGGCCTCTTCAAGCAGAACTTGGCTCCGCCATGCAAGACCCATGCTCCCCATCTTCGCGCCCACATCCTGGGCCAATTCGATGAAATCTCCTGTTGAACCAGGCAACGAGCAAGAGCCGTAAACGAACGGCTGGTGCAAGTTGCAAAGGTCCACGTTATGCGAATAGCCGCCGGTACCGAATACAACGCCTCTGTTCGCCTTGATGCGGATGAGCTTGCCACCTTGCTCGGCCTCGACGCCGATCACGCGCTCGTCATTGCGTAAGATCCGCGTGACGCGTGTCTCCGTCTGAATAGGCACGTTCTTACCGCGAAGCCACTTTTCAAGTCGCGACGCGAGACTGCCGCCTCCCTGCGATGAGCCGGAACCGATGGCGGGCTCCAAGGTTCTACCCGTGGGAACCTTGTCCTCAGGGAGATGGTCCGCATAGTCAGGCGCGGGCTTATCCACTTGGAACAGGCGGAACTCCTTGAACTTGACCGCATCAAGCTCCTGCAATCGGTCAATCATGCGAGAGCCATTATCGTAAAATGCTTCAACCACTTTGAACCGCGCTTCGTCCAACCCTAACGTCGGAGATTCGGGATCGTATTGCCGGGGGAAACCGTATCGAACCGCATAGCGCAAGGCGTCATCCCGCCGGTCTTCAATTCCCCTCTGGCGCAAAATAAAGTGATTGAAGATCCATGCCACCCCTCCGGATTTGCCGGTGGTGCCGCCCAGAATTGGCATTTTCTCCACCATCATGACCTTGGCCCCCTTGTCGACAGCCGCAACGGCCGCCGCACCGGCGGCGGCACCGCTGCCTACGCAGAGAACATCGGTTTCATAATCCCATTTCACGTTGTCGCCGAGCTTCGAGCACGAAGCGGTCGCCGTACCTGCCGCAGCCAGCGCAGTGGTGGTTAGAAAGTTGCGACGATCAAATGTCGTTCTCATGGCCTTCCCCTTACTGATGAGGTCAAATTAAACCGGCTTATCCAAGAAAATGTAGCCTCAACATCGCGCGGATACGTCCTCCACCACGCCCGCCACAATGAAGGTGGACGTTCCGTGCTGTGATTTTTCCAGACATGGACGATTACGCCGGAAATCCGGGGCGGATCGGATCGGTCTTGCCGTCCCAACCATTCGCGCCATCGATGATGCGCTGAAAGAAATTCGTCTGAACTTCGTTATGTTCAATCAGTTCTACCATGCACCCTATGGAAGCACTGGTGTCAATATAGCTGAAGCGCGTGTTGCCGAAGAGGCCATCAACTGCCGCCACAAACCCCTGCTTCACATAGCGATCGTAGGTCGCATCGTAGTTATCCAAATAGAAACAAATGTGGTGAAAGCCCTGTTCACCTTTAGCAATCGTATCCCGATAAGCGGACGGACGATCGCAATGCTGCTGGACCAACTCGATTTGCACGCCGCCGGATTGGGCAATGGCGAGTGAGAACTCAATCCCCATACCTTTCTTGCCGCGGTAGACGATATCGTTGATCTCCAGATGCGGGACCAAAAAGAATGGG
>SCTM01000143.1 GCA_004297485.1 Rhodospirillaceae bacterium | reverse complement strand
TACTCACTCCTCGCGGAGTGAGTAGACTGCCGGCGTCAAGGCCGCTTCGCCCGCACCGACCCCGGCCCGGGCAGCGAATAGCCCTGTAAAACCGCGTGCAAGTCCGGAGGACGTGGCAGCGATACTCCACGCTGTCACGCCGATAAACACGACGACGCGACGGCTGAAGCGATCGACGGCCCACCCGAACGGGATGCTTGCGGCGGCGTGAAAAACCGCGAAGGCAAAGCCGGGCAGGAGGCTGACCTCAAAATCGCTCAAATGAAGGTCGGTCTTTATGGACGGGAGAAGCAACGGAATGATCTGCCGATCGAGAATGCTGAGCAAATAGAGCGTCGACAGGATGGCTACTGCTTGCCAGCCCCCTGTCGTAGATCCGTGGTCGCTACCGGCCATAATCTCATGATTGATCGTCTGCGCTGGCGAGTCTATCACAGGCATCGGCATCACATCTGATGAATGCATGAGCCCGGTGCCGCTGTATTCGTCACGTAAAATTTCCAGCGAAAAAAGCGTAGGAAAGGTCGGTCGGCGCGCGCTGGCCGCGGGTCATGAGGTCGATCGCCGGCTTTTGCCGCCAGTCCTGGTCGGCTGCGGGTTGGACCAGGCGCCAGTCATAGATCGCGTGGCGGTGAGAAATCCGCCACTCACCATTGCGTTTCTCGAACTTATCAAGATAGCGGCCGCTGGAGAATGCATCGATCTCGTCGCCGTTCGGACGTGTAAGCCGGTGATATGCGATGAAATAGGCCTCGCTGATGGCGAGGTCCTGCTCCTTGATCTCGATCAGAACGTTCCCAATGGTGTGCATTGTGAATTGCATTTCTCTCAACGCTTTGAGAACCCACGGGACGAAGTCCTGAAACGTCCCCTTGAATCGGCCGTGATCGTCGGTCGCGTCAGGATGGTAGGTGGTTCGCAAGAGCGCTTCGTCGATGCGGTCAAGCGCGCGAGCGAGGCGGTAGATGACCTCTCGGATATCGTTCTTGGCGAGAAGCTCCGCCAGACGCTCGCTGTCGCTTTTCATTGACTTCCCCCCGCTGCATGAATTCAGAAAGTGCTACGTCTCCGCCAGTGGCGCGGCTTGTGTGGAAACATAGATCCAACCGTCAATGATCTTCAACGGATACACGCAGATCGGCGTCACAGCGGGCGGGTTCCGCACGGCTCCGGTCGCCAGATCGAAGCGCGCACCGTGTAGGGGACACATGATGGTGTCGCCGCGGAATCGGGCCCGCTCCAAAGTCGTCTCCGCATGCGAGCAGCGGTTCTGCAGCGCATAAAATTTACCACGCACATGGCAAATCAGGATTGATTGTCCGCCGGCTTGGACCGCCTTGCTTTTGTTCTCAGGGATATCGTCGGTCGCTATGATGCGCTCGAATATTGAGTCCATCAGATTCTCTACGTTCTTTATGCGTGATTGCGTTCGAGGTCGCCGATGACCCACTAGGCTAACGGCGCTATTATATTCAGTATGTCTTCCCGCGACAGCGAAGTTCGTGTCGTACGATTCCGCCAAAGTGCTGGCGATCACCGCCTATCGTGCCAGATACTTGTCCAGGGTCTGGTGGAAGTGTCGGATGCGGATTTCTTGATAATTTGCCAGATTGACGGCGCCCGTTTTCGAGGCGCGGAGACCTTCCTGTACGTAGGGCAGGTTATTCATATCCTGCTGCAGAACATCTCCAAGCACGCTGAGTTCTTTGGCGGCGCTCCACGGCTGGTCGGCGCCCAGAAGATTCATGGCCGGTGAAGGGGGAGCCGGTTGCCCGGGCGCAAGCCGTTGCAATAACCGCACTTCCATCAACGTATGACCGACATCGGGCCACGGTCGCCAGCGATAGACGACGTTCGGCGTAAAACCACCCCAGGGCGAAAAATTGGGAAACACATTATAGGTCAGCGCATCCTGAAGCTCGGCATCACTCACCGCATTCATATCCCGGCCGAAGTCCTTGCCAAATCGCTTGCGGTTGAACTCGCCCATGGCGCTGCGTGCTGTGGCGCCTTCTGGCAGATCGATCTTGACTCCGGGTCCGCCGACACGTCCATTGTATTTCAAGTATTGATCCAGTACCCACCGCTGGTCACGGTCCGTCATGTCCAGTTCGGGTGAAGGCACGCCGAATGGTGTTATCGCGACATTGATGTGGTCGCCGTAGATATTGTATTTGGTGTTCACATCACCGGTAAACGCCCGGATCTGCGGGTGCGTATTGTTGCTGTGCCAAGCCTCCATAAAAGCTTCGGCCGTCACCTTCCAGTTGGCGGGGATCACCTTGCCCACCCACGCCCGTGTGTAGCAATCCTCGTGCGGCCAGAGCTTGAAGTGTTCCGGCAGCGGGGCCAGATACTCTTCGAGTGTTGGCCCGGTATCGTTTTCTCTCACAAAGATATATCCGCCCCAGCGTCCGACGCTCGCTTCGGGTAAGCGCATGTTGCCGTCCTTGAGGTGCTCGAAATCCCAGCGGCAGGGTATTTCTTTCAACGCACCGTCACGCTTCCATGTGAACCCATGAAAAGGACAGACGAGATCCTTAACGCGTCCGTTTTGGGTGCGCAGTTTCCGGCCGCGGTGGAGACAGACGTTGTGAAATGCCCGGACAGCGCCATCGTGCTGCCGAATCAGAAGGTAGGATCGGCCGGCATTCTCGTAGACGACGAGATCACCTTCCTGCGGCAATTCCTCGTCACGTGCGGCGAATTGCCACACGTTGGGCCACATCTTATCAATTTCGCGCTGAAAAAATTCCGGGCTGGTATAACGTTCGGTCGCGAGCGCTTCCGACCCTAGGTAACTGTAGGTATCCTCACGCAGAACCGCTGGTATGGCTCGGCTGTCCTGTGCCGCAAGCGTATCCCAACTCGGTGCCGGATATTGAGCACTCCCAAGAGGAGATCGTTTTTGTTCGGTCATGTTCTTTTCACTCAAATCTTTGCATCTCACACAACCGCCGGGAGCGTCGCGCCGCTGCTGGTGTCCGACGCTTAGCCTTTCAGCGCCCGATCCGGGCGTTGGCGATTACGCAGGAAGGTGCGAGTCATCCCGAGGAGCGGAGCGCCTTCGTTGTTCAAACGGCACTGTGCGGCGGCGCTTAAGAAAAGTCAATCGTGACTGTTTCAATCTGTTAAGAATGTTGTGCCCGGGTCGGGCAATCCTCTGCCGTATCGCCCCGACGGCTCTTCCGTGACGTACTCTTGCGGGTCGTATTTCGACCCAGGCGTCGGCAAAACCCCGCGAATTGCGGCGCAATATCACCCGCAGCTGTTGTCAACGACGACGCCTGCCGATTGTTAATCGCCTATCGACATAAAAACAGTCAACATGTATTTATTCCGACACAATAGACTTTTTTCAGGAGCGAACCTCCTGCAGCCTCGCGTAAGGAAGCCGGCGGCGGTGACTATTGCGGAACGCAATTCAGTGGGGCGCACGCTTCGGTACATAACGTCGCGATGGTAACGGGGCTGGCGCGGGGGAGTCGTCCGCGATGGGCGGCATGGCCTTGCCGCATACTCAATCATTCTAAAAACCTCAGGGAGAAAGCACATGGATTTTAGGCTCAAAGGCAAGCGGGCGATTCTTGCCGGCGCGACAAAAGGAATCGGTCGGGCAACCGCCGAAGTCCTCGCGGAGGAGGGGTGCGACATCGCTTTCTGCGCGCGGGGGCAAGAAGGTATTGATGGAACACTCTCCAGCCTCAAGCGGTATGGCGGGCGGGTTATCGGGAACAAAATTGACGTTACCGACGCAGCGGTTTATCGCAATTGGGTGAGCACGAGCGCCGAAGCTCTGGGCGGTTGCGATATTTTCGTATGTTTCAGTTCCGCCAGCGGAGGTCCCGCCAGCGAGGAACGTTGGAAGGCTGCGTTCGAGCTCGATCTGCTTCCGACCTACCGCGGCATTGATGCGGCCATACCCTATCTCGAGAAATCGGACGGCGGTGCGATCGTGGCTGTGGCGACGACAGTCGCTATTGAGCCGATCTTCGGTCCGCAGTCTTATGCGCCGATGAAAGCGGCGGTAATCAACTATGCCGCGGCTCTCGCCCAAAGCCTGGCGCCGAAGCGGATACGCGTAAACACCATCTCACCAGGTCCGATCTTTGAGGAGGAGGGGGACTGGGGGCGGATTAAGGCTGCGCGTCCGGCCCTCTACGAAGCAACACTTGCGAAGATCGCGTTGGGTCGACTGGGGAAGTCGGAGGAGGTCGGCCGTGCGATCGCCTTTCTCGTTTCGCCGGTTGCCGGTTTCATCACCGGCGCCAATCTGGTCATTGACGGCGGCATAACCAAGCGCGCTCAGCATTGATTGCGAAGGCGTTTGACAGACCGCGCTGATTCTAGCGATCGGCGCGGTAAGCCTTTACCGCTTCTTCATTCCAGGCCAAGCCGGTACCGGGACCGGGGTGTGGTGTGACGGTTCCATTAATGACGGGTAGGGGCTCTTGCAGGAGAGGGTCCGCGAGCGGGAGATACTCAAGCCAATCGGCACCGGGGGTCGCGCACAGCACGTGGGCGCTCACCTCGTGAAACAGATGCGATGAGATAGGCATTGCGGCGGTTGCGGCAATTTGACTTGCCGTCAGCCATCCGGTCACGCCGCCGATCTTCATGAGATCGGGCATGGCGAGATCGCAGGCGCCGGCCTCAATCGCATCGGCCATCTCGCGTGAGCTGAACCAATTCTCGCCAAGTTGAATGGGTGTGCGCATCGCGGCCGCCAATTTGGCATGGCCGCGGTGATCTTCCTGCAGTATCGGTTCCTCGATCCAACTCAAGCCTTCGTTATCGAGCGCCGCGCAACGGATCTCCGCTTCTGACAGGCTCAGGGACTGGTTGTAGTCGAGCATCAGGCTGACGTGGTTCGGTAAGGCATTCCGCGCGGCCCGCACCACGGCGAGATCCTCGGCAAGGGTCGGGTACCCGGCCTTGATTTTGATGCCGGTATAACCAGCCGCGGCGGCTTGTGCGGCGAGTTCGGCTGTCGCCTCGGGTGTCTCCATGCCGAAGCTTGCGTAGGCACGCAGCGGTCTTCCTTGTGCACCCAGGGCCCTGAATAGCGGCAGATCCGCCGCTCGCGCGAAGGCGTCCCACACGGCCATGTCAATCGCCGCGATCGCAATCGCGATAAGGCCGGTGGCGCCAAGGAAACGATAAGTTCCCCGCAGCATTTTCTCGATTTCAAGCGGTTGCAGCGCGGTGCCGACAACCATGGCCGCCATCTCCTCGATCATCGCATGGAGTGGGCGTAGCGCCGAATCCACATAGGAGAAAACGTAGGATCGTCCCTGGACGCCGGCGCTGGTTTCCAGGGTGACGAGGACGATTGGGGTGTTGGCGATAAGACCGCCGGCCATTTTCATTGGCTTGGCGCGTGGCAGCAAAATAGGTACCACGGAGACGCGGGTAATTTTATCGCGGTTGCCTGTCGGCCCGTGTGGGATATGCTTGTTCATGCTGTTTCGGCGATAGTGTTATCGGTGCCTGACGCGGCCAGTCATGCGATGATGGCAGACTATAAGATCGTCTGATATGATTGCAACAGACTCAGGTGATTTTTATCTTGGGTCGGGGTGCAGGCTCTCCGTCGATAGGAACGATGTGGTCGGTATTGGCGGAGGCCGCCGGGTTCGCAGATGCCGCAAGCCATGGTTAGTATTGGCCGGCGTTGCAATTCGTGGGTGGTTTAGGTATTTCCTGGAACCGGGTGTGCCGGTTTGTTGCGTGTACGCCGGTTTTGCCGCAGTCCGGGTGGCAATTTTTATGATATGGATTTTGTGAACGTGAAAAAAAAGCGCTCGAGGCTGGTCGAAAATCCCAGAGGGTCGGAAAAACCGATGCGTAAGGCTGCCGACGATGCCATATCGAAGTTGGAGCCCGAAGGGCTACTGCCTGAGGGCGAGGGCTGGCAGCAGCGCAAGAGTTCTGAAACCCGTATCGTGATCCTGGAAGCTACGATCGAATGCCTTGCGCGCTACGGATACGCGCGGACAACGACCCAGTTGATCGCCAAGATCGCCAAGGTTTCCCGCGGCGCCATGATCCACCACTACGCCACGAAACAGGAATTGATTGCGGCGGTTACGGAATACGCCTTTTACAAACACATGGAGCGTTTCAGCCGGGCGATCAGAGCTTTGTCCGATGAAGAGCGTATCGACAGAAATGCCGGCATTGAGGCCGATTGGCGCGTGTGTCTCTCACGCGAATATAAGGCCTATTTTGAACTGCACGTCGCGGCGCGAACCGACGAGGAACTCAACAGAATATTCATGCCATGCGCGATTCGACACGATCAGGCGTGGACCGAGGAATTACTGCATGTGTTCCCCGAATGGCGGGACAAGCGGGATAAGCTGATTCTCACCCGCAAATTTGTGCGTGCCGCGCTCGCCGGTATGGTTCTTCACCACGACATCTGGGACGATCCCGAAGCCGAGTCTTCGCTTCTCAGGATGATCGCTTCGGCGGTTAAGCAGATTCGCGAAGGCGATCTTGCCGCCTCGTCGCCCGGTGAAACCGTGCCGGCGGCAAGAAAACGTCGTCGCGCATAAATATATCGCGCCGGCCACCGACATCGGCCATCTCATTTGACCTAAACAATCGCGATTGATTTTATTATAGCGCGAGTACAGCATCGCCCTGTCGGATCGTCGGTCCGATATGCAGGGAGGATGTCTTCTTATGATGCAAGAAACGAACGGCGCGAAGTTGGCGCGCGCGGTGGGCGCGATTCTCTCCAGTGATACAGTACGGCAGGCGGAATTCCTGCATCCGGATATCGAGATTCACGAAGCCGATGGTTTGCCTTACAGCGGTGTCTACCGTGGTTATGACGGATGTAAGAAGTTGGTCGAGAATATTCGCATGGTGTGGGCGAATCTGGAGGTCACCGCGAAATTCATCATCGGTGAGGCTACCGGCGATAAATTTGTCGTCATGCAGCATATGCGGGGTCATGCCGTGCGCAGCGGGCAGGCGTTCGAAACTTCGGTCCTGGAATTATTCTTCTTCCGTGACGGCCGTATTGCCGAGATCCGACCGTACTACTGGGATACCCGGGCGCTCGCCACCCTGAACCAAAATAGTTCCACCTCCGCCGTGGCTTCGGTTTAATCACCGCGCGTCCAATGTGCCGGCAGAGAGATGCGGCGAAATATCCTTCGCTTCCGGGCTAACCACCCATGTGAGGGCATTGGCAAGGAGTCGCCGGAACCCGGCATTGCCGTAGGCTGTCGGGCCGTCCCCGCACTGTATATAAACGATCGGACTCGATTTCTCGCGTCGCGTCCAAGCAATCAAATTGCTGCCCGGCTTATGGTTCCATCCGGCGCGGGAATACATTTGGCCGGTTACAGCGCGGTGGGCCGAATAGAATCCGTCGGCGGTAAAGGGATGTTGGCTGCGCATCAGCGGCACAACATCGCTCTCGAAAACTTCAAACAGATAAACTTCGTCGCATATGTCGAAGCCGTCCTCGAGGCCAGCCGTCACCGCGTGACGCGCGACCGATTCGATGTGATGGGTGACGAAGTGCCGGTAGCCGGAATCAGGCAAGGCTGATCCGCGCAGCACGGCGGGTTGGTAAAGGAATCGTCCGCCCATGATTTCGGCGTAGCGCTCGCTCGTCGGCCACCCGGCGATGGCGTGGTGCAGAAAGACGAACGGCATGCCACGCTCCAGAAGGGCTTCAAAGTCATTCATGAAACCAGGCGGCGGCGGAGTGAGGGTTGGCGGCGAGAGCGGCTGAAATGTGATGCCCGGCATATCGTACATCAGAAAGGCGTCGAACGCCGCGGCGGCCTCAGGCTTGAATAGTGCCGCCGCCGCTGGATGCTCCACATGTGTCCAAACGAATTCGCCGCCGGGTCCTTGCAATTGCTCAAGCATCTCGAAGAAGGCGCCACGATCGAAATGATGCCCCTTGGTTACAACAAGAATCTTTTTAGGCGTTACGTCGATCATTGCCAGCAAGACATCGGAAATGGCGGATTTGATTCCATGGGGCCGGGAACGGATTAGGAGCTTACCTGCGGTCTACAGTACCGGGAAGAGGCAACCGTGATTGACTTTCCATCGGCCGATGCGAGAGTCAAAGAATGATGCTCGGGCGCTCTGTCATGTCACGGGAGAGGCGCAGTGAAGGGGAGGAATGATGATGGCAGGCAGTGGAAGATTGGCAGGAAAAGTTGCACTCATCCTCGGTGCTGCCGGGAAGGATAATATGGGGCAGGTCCTTGCCCAGCGGTTCGCGCGCGAAGGGGCAAAGGTGATGGTCGCGGGCCGCCATGAATCTCCGCTGTGCGAGCTTGCTGCGAAAATCGAGGGTGCGTATGTCACCTGCGATATTACCGTTGAGACTGAAATAACTGAAATGATCGCGCGCACGGTCGCACGTTTCGGCGGTCTCGACATTGCCGTCAATACGACCGGGTGGGGTCTCTTGAAGCCGTTCCTGGAAACCAGCCGCGAAGAATTGGAACGCATGACAGCCTTGCAATTCATCGGCCCGTTTCAGTTCATGCAAGCCGCTGTTAAGGCGATGGCGCGAGGTGGTTCAATCATCCAGATTTCGTCGGCAACCGCTACCATCATGCTGGATCATCACGCAGCCTACATGGGGACGAAGGCAGGCACCGATCATGTGGTGCGCTGTATCGCCAACGAATTTGGGGAGCGCGGGATTCGCGTCAATTCAATTTCCCCGGGATTGACGGCCTCGCCGATGACCGGCGAACGCATGCAAAGCGAGAAGTTCGTCGAAGTGTTCAGAAAAGAATATCCGCTGGGGCGCATCGGTACCTTGGAGGATGTCGCGCAGGCGGCGGTTTGGCTGGCCAGCGACGAGTCGTTCATGACCGGGCAGAATCTTCAGATCAACGGCGGCTTGACGCTGCGCCGCAATCCGCGCCGCGCAGAGATCGACGCTGCGCTCCGTGGCGCCTGACTTACGGGGATTGGGATAAGGGAGGGCGGTTTCCCGGCATTGTCGCGCCGTTGTTGCTGCGCCGCAGCAGGAAAAAAGCGTCTATGATGTTTTCGACAAACTATAGAGATTGAAAAAGTCAGTATTGATTTTTTATAGAAGCAGGTGTACCTCTGCAAAACTGTCTCATGACGGCAGGAACACGGGGCGCGCATGGGATGCATGTGACGCGCGTATTAGAAGTTCAGGGGGAGGCTCATGCAGAACATTAAAATCGCCAAGGTTTCGCGTCTGACACTGTTGGTCGGCGTCAGTGTTGTCGGATTGCTCGGCGCGCATCGCGCCCAGGCGGAAGACCAGAAAATCGAGGAAATCACCGTTACCGCCCAAAAGCGGGAAGAGAAACTCCAGGATGTCGCGGTGCCCGTAACGGTCGTTCGTGGGGCTGAGATGGAGCGCCGAGGCGCACGCGATCTTCAGGACCTTATTTCCGTGGTCCCGAACCTGAACATTGCGACCAATGCCACTGGTCCCGGCGGCGCCAACATCGAAATCCGCGGCATGGTGCAGAAGGATATCGAAAAGTCATTCGATACGCCGGTCGGTGTATTCCTCGATGGCATCTATCTCGCCACGACCACGGGCCAGCTTCTTCGCAACTTTGATTTTGACAGTGTCCAGGTGTTGCGCGGTCCGCAGGGTTCGCTCTTTGGACGAAATACCACTGGCGGCGCCATCCTGGCGCAGCGGTCATTGCCATCAGGCGATGCGATCAACGGCAAGATTGGAATAACGGCGGGCAGCTTCGGCCGCAATGACTACAGGGCCGTGGTCAACGTTCCGGTCGTTCGGGACAAATTATGGGTCAAAGTCGCCGGATTCTCCGAGAACGGTGGCGGCTATATGAAAGACCCGGTCAACCCGAAGAACAACGGTGATCGGGACTACAAGAGCGGTTCGTTCACCGTGCGCGCGACTCCGTCCGATGCATTCGAAGCGGTCGTGACTTACGATCGCATCTCCGACCGTTCGAACCCGGATCCGGTCGTGTCCTACCAGACTTCGACGCCCCTGGTTCTGCCAATCTCAACGCCGACCGGTCCGATTACGCTCATTGGCGACCGGGGATGTGCGAAATTCGGCGCGACCGGCCCCGGGTTCTGTGCGCCGACAAAAGACGCCGATGTTAGCTATGCCAACACCACCAACGTGGAGAACTACGATCTGAACGCTCTGACGGCGAACTTGAGCTATAAGTTTCCCGATCTCGAGCTCCGGTCAATTACGGGCTGGCGTAGCAGTTCGGAATCCACAATCTTCGATTTCGATTCAACACCGTATACACTGTTCTCGGCGGAGCGCCCGCAGCACTACTCCCAAGTTAGTGAGGAAGTGCGGCTGACGAGCAATTTCAGCGGGCCGTTCAACTTTGTCGGCGGTCTTTCCTACTTCCACAATCACTATGATCAGCAGCAGGACAGTACATTCTCCCTGGCTGCCCTCACCGCCGCGGGTGCGCTCACGTCCCTTGTCTACAACGGCAACACTTCCTTCCAGGATGCAGACTCCTATGCTGCTTTCTTGCAAGCCGACTACAAGATCTCTGATGCCTTTAAGCTGACTGTCGGCGGTAACTACTCGCATGATGTTAAGACCTTCAATCTCCATACGCGCTCCTATACGGATGGCAATTTCGGCGGCGCGGTCAACGGGCCGCTCGTCTCCGGTCACGCCTCCTGGAACAACTTTAGCCCTAAGGTGACTCTGCAATACACGCTCTCGGAAGGTGTCCTTGCTTATGCGACATATTCGGGGGGGTATCTCTCGGGCGGATTCAACGGTCGCGCGACCAATCCCTCTAACGTGGGCCCATATAAACCTGAGAAAGTGAAAAATTACGAAGCCGGCCTTAAGACCGAACTTTTGGATCATAAGCTGATCTTCAACGCGACCATCTTCCATATGTTCTACGAGGACCGCCAGCAGGCGGTGGTCTTCAGCGATCCGACCTTCGGTACTTCGACCGCGATTCAGAACATCGGCGGCGAGAACATTAACGGTCTGGAACTGGAAACGACGGCCCTTCTGGGATCGGGTTGGCGCTTCGATGGCTCACTCGGCTACCTGGATGCGAAGTACAGCAGTTTCTTTAAGGCGCTTGTCGTCGGATTTCCGGTCACCGACAACAGGAATCTGACCCCGATCCGTTCACCAAAAGCGACCGCCAGTGCGCAGCTTTCTTACACTGTTCCGGTTGCAACCGGAGATTTGACGCTTTCGTCACTTTACCGCTTCACGGATTCCTATACGGCCGATCCAACGAACGACCCGCGGGGACGGATCGCGGCATCGAGCATGGTTGACTTCAACATCGGTTATGCC
>SCTM01000142.1 GCA_004297485.1 Rhodospirillaceae bacterium | reverse complement strand
GAACAATCATTTAAGAACGCCAAGCTGACATTTCTGTCACCGGAAGCCGTGGCGCCGATGGTGTTGCGTGCCGTGCGAAATAACCGCCCCATTGTAGTGGACCATTCCGATCAACGGAAAATCTTCATGGACACTTATGTGAACCTGGTGTTGGCGGCGTTCGATGATGTTGAGGCGTTCGAAAAAGAGCTGCAGGCGAATGCTTAGTCGGGCGCGGTTACGTGCCGATGCTCACCCGCGAGAATATAATGATAGGAAACAGGGGATAGAAGAACCATGGCACGCATTTCGATCTCGGGCATAGGCATCGAATATGAACTGCTGGGGAGGCCAGGCGCTCCCGCGGTCGCGATTACGCCGGGAGGGCGCTTCTCCAAGGATAGTCCGGGTCTACGAGAGCTCGGCGAAGCTCTGGCGGCCGGCGGGCGGCGCGTGCTGTTGTGGGATCGCCCAAGTTGCGGCGCGTCCGATATCTGCTTTGACGCCGAGAGTGAATCCGTACTTCACGGACTCACGCTTACAAAGCTTATCCGCGCGCTCGACCTCGGACCAACCGCACTGGCTGCCGGATCGGCCGGGTCGAGGGTGTCGTTGATCGCCGCGTCTCGCGATCCGGACGCGATATCCCACTTGATCCTCTGGTGGATCAGCGGGGGCACGATCGGCCTTATCACCCTTGCGAATTATTATTGCGCTGATTCGGCGATCGCTGCGAGCCGGGGCGGTATGGCGCGGGTGGCTGAATTGCCAAGTTGGGCGGAGCAGATCAAACGCAATCCGCGCAATCGCGATATCATCCTGGCGCAGGATCCCGCCAAATTCATCGAGACGATGGAGCGCTGGGCGATGTTTTATATTCCGTCAAGCGCGTCGCCCGTTCCCGGCGTATCGCCCCAGGATTTTGCGCGCGTGCGCATGCCGACGCTGATTTTCCGGAGCGGTAAGAGCGATCTCGCACACACGCGTCGCACAAGCGAGTGGGTCCACGAGCTGATTCCACAGTCTAAAATCATCGATCCGCCTTGGGGGGATGCTGAGTGGAACGAGCGTTCCGACGCGGCGGCGAAGGAGGGGCGGGGACTATTCGAAAGATGGCCTCTCGTCGCGCCGTCTATTCTGGATTTCACCAGCAAATAGATATCAGCACCACCCCGTGCGATACGATACCTGAATGAGATAGAGCCGTGACAAGTCAGATTCTCCCGCCGTTTCATATCGCCTTCGCGGTTCATGATCTTGACGCTGCAAGGGCGTTCTATGGTGACCTCTTAGGCCTGCCTCAGGGACGAAGCAGCGAAATCTGGATCGACTTCGATCTCTTTGGGCACCAGATCGTGGCTCATCTCAAACCCGGCGCTGACGTCGAAGCGGCTTCCCGTCACTCCAATCCGGTTGACGGACACGATGTTCCGGTTCCTCATTTCGGAGTGGTTCTGGGATGGGACCAGTGGCAGGTGTTTGCGGATCGCTTGAAGGCGGCTGGCATATCGTTTGTCGTGGAGCCCCATATTCGTTTCGCCGGACAAGTGGGCGAGCAGGCGACGATGTTCTTTCTCGACCCATCCGGCAATGCGCTTGAGTTCAAGGCGTTTCGGGACCCAGGTCAAATCTTCGCCACGTAATCGAACTCTTTGGGCATCGGTATCATCGATCGAGAATACAACCGTCACTCTCGTCGTTTACGGGCATTTCATGACGGCAAACAAAGGAGGAGCGCCATGAAGCACTTTCTTGCAAATGTTGCGATGTTGAGCATCCTTGTGTCGCCGGCCTTTGCTGCGCTGAAGCAAGGGGAAACTGCGCCTGACTTCTCCGCCAAGGCGTCTCTCGCCGGGAAGGAATTCGTTTTCTCGCTTAAGGCGGCGCTGAAGAGGGGGCCGGTGGTCGTTTATTTCTATCCGTCCGCCTACACCGGAGGATGCAACATCGAGGCTCATACCTTCGCCGAGGACAAGGACAAGTTCGATGCCGCCGGCGCGACCATCATCGGTGTATCGCAAGACAGCATCGCCCGGCTCGACGATTTCTCGTCTGATCCAAGTTACTGCGCCAGCAAGTTTCCGGTAGCTTCCGACGCTGACGGCGCAATCACCAAGTCCTATGACCTTTCATCGCGAGCAATGGCGGGCATAAAGGACACGCGCGGCAATGAAATTGCCCATGCTTTTACCGAGCGGACAACTTTTGTCATCGCGCCGGATTTCAAGATCGTCGCCAGGCTGTCTTCGGCGGATGACAAAGTCAGCCCCGCCGATCATGCCGAAAAATCGCTGGCCGTCGTGCAGCAACTCGCCGCCGCTAAACGGTGACTAAGAATTAAGTATTCTTGGATGTGGCGTGCGGCGGCTTCATGATTTATGATCGTTCGGTAGTTGGAGCGTCCATATTTCGCCGAAATGACCAAAGCCGCTAGAAAACCTCAGCCGTTGGCACTCTTTGATATCTTACGGCGTCGGCGCGTCCGTGCGCTTTTTGTCTCGTTGTTCCTGGCGCTCCAAGCGGGTCTCGTGTTCCACCAGTTGGAGCATGGACTTCATCTCGACCTGGCTGCGGCATCGGACGAATGTGCTGTATGCCAGGCTACGGCAAATCAGGTTCCGGCGCCTGAGCCGGCGGTCGGCGTTGCGCAGATCGCCGTTGCCTACAACCATCCGCTACCCACCAGCGACAAAGCTTCAACCCAGCGCTGGCCGGCAACCGGTTTTCATCCCCGTGCTCCACCAGTTTCTTCCAGCTGACTCTTAGCTCTGCCGCGACGGCCGCGTCCGATTGGCGCGTGTCGGCATACTCTGCAGCTCTCTGGAAAGAAACTTATCATGAGTCGACCGTCATTTGGCGGCGCCCGCATGGCATGGGCGTTCGCTGCTTTCGCGACAACGCCGGCTTTCGGCGCGGCCACCGTTCCTGCATCTCATGTTCCGGACCAGATCACGGACAATCCGCCTATCGAGGATATTGTCGTTACCGCCAAACGCCTGGACGAAGCCCGCACCGGGATCGAGAATAGAACCGGCGCTTCGACCTATGTCATCGATGCTGCGGCCATCGCGGCTACGCCCGGCGGCGACAACACACTTTTGAATCAGGTGATTCTGCAGACGCCCGATGTCGCCCAGGACTCCTTCGGTCAGATTCACATCCGTGGCGAGCACAACGGCGCGCAATACCGGTTGAATGGAATCATTCTGCCGGAGGGGATCAGTGTGTTCGGACAGACGTTAGACCCTCGCCTTATCTCTTCCATGAAGGTCATCACCGGCGCGCTTCCGGCGGAGTACGGCCTGAGAACCGCAGGCATCATTGATCTCACGACCAAAAGCGGTCTGTTCGCACCGGGTGGATCGGCCTCCATCTATGGCGGCAGCCATGGCACCATTGAGCCGAGCTTCAACTACGGCGGCTCTGCGGGAGCGTTCAACTATTTTGTCTCGGGCGATTTTCTTCACAACAATCTTGGGATCGAATCTCCCGACCGCAGTTCCAATCCGCGGCATGATGCAACCAACCAATATCACGGCTTCGGTTATTTCGAGGACATCCCGAACGACGAGAATCGCGTCACGGTGGTTCTGGGCACGTCTCATGGCCACTTCCAGATTCCCGACCGCGTCGGCATCCAGCCCGCTCTGGGCCTTACCATCAACGGTCGGACCGCCTATCCGAGTCAGAATCTCAACGAGAACCAGCGCGAGATCACCCACTTCGGAATCCTGAGCCTGCAGCATTCGGTGGGGAATCTGGACGTACAATCGTCGTTGATCGGTCGCTACTCCAGCCTGACGTTCATGCCCGATCCTCTGGGAGACCTATTGTACAACGGCATTTCTCAGCAGGCATACAAACGCGATGTGGCCCTCGGCTTTCAGACCGATGGGTCCTATCACCTTGGTGACACGCACACCCTGCGCGCAGGTTTTTATATCCAGCGTGATCGCGCGACGAGTCTGACCACGTCGCAGGTGCTGCCGACGGATCAGGCCGGAAATCAAATCGGCGATACGCCCGTTTCCATTCTCGACAACAGTGCCCGAACCCAATGGATCGAGAGCGTCTATCTTCAGGATGAGTGGAAATTGGTACCGGCCCTGACCGTCAACTACGGCCTGCGCTATGATCACTTTGCCGCCTACACAAGCGGCAGTCAGTTCAGCCCGCGCGTCAACATGGTATGGCAGCCGGCGGACGACACAGCCATTCACGCCGGATACTCGCGCTATTTTTCTCCGCCGCCGTTCGAACTGGTGGGCAATGTCACGATCGCAAAATTTTCCAATACGACCGCTGCAGCCCCATCGTCGCTGACCGATTTGCCGAAGGCCGAGCAGGCCAATGCCTTCGACGTCGGTGCGGCGCAAAAGCTGTTTGGTGCGCTGACCGTGGGTATTGATAGCTACTATAAGAAATCCCGCAATCTGATCGACGAGGGCCAGTTCGGCGCACCGATCATTTTGACGCCGTTCAGTTATTACGATGGCAAGCAATATGGTCTGGAGTTCACCGCGTCATATACCAGCGGTCCGTTCTCCACCTACGGCAACCTTGCGTTCCAAAGCGCCAAGGGCAGGAACATCACTGCCGCTCAATTCAATTTCGCACCCGACGAACTGGCCTATATCGCTAATCACTATATTGACCTCGACCACGAGCAGCGGATAACGGCCTCGGCCGGAACATCCTATCTTTGGCGGGGGACTCGGGTCAGTGCCGACATTCTGGTTGGATCCGGATTGCGGGCCACGCTGGTGTCGCCGGACGGCAGTTCCGTCCCCAATGGGGCTCATCTGCCTTACTATACGCAGGTCAATTTGGGCGTGAGCCATGCGTTCGATCTTGCGCGTCTGGGTGGGCTCACGGCACGGCTCGATGTCATCAATGCCTTTGACCACGTCTATGAAATCCGCAACGGAACCGGTGTCGGCGTCGGCGCGCCGCAATACGGACCGCGGCGCGGATTTTTCGTGGGGTTGTCCAAGTCGCTCTAAGCGCTACGGCCATGTATCCCGCCGTGTGCCGATATGGCCGCGGGGGCGCTGGCCCGAGCGCCTTTGGCGCGGAGCGTCGCCCGGTTCCTGACCACCTGCCGAGCAGCGGACCGAAGGGCCGATCACCAAACTCAAGCGTGTGAAGCGCCAATTGTACGGCGGTGGAAAGCCCCACCGCCTTCCAGTTGGCATCATCGATGCCGTATTGCGCTGTCGTGACCAAAACGGTGTCACGGTTATTCGTGGGTATTGTTTCACAATGTAGACCTTATCCTGCCTTACAGCAGTTACGAACCAGTTACTCAACCGTAACAATATAATTACACACTTGAGAAGTGTGACAGGCTGGTAGCTGCAAGTAGGGATCCCCAGGGTTTCGCCATAAGCGCTTCATAAGGAGATCTCAGGAACCGGGGGGTTCACCGAGGGGCTTGCTCGATTCAGCGTTCCATAAAGGGAGGGGGGATTATTATGCGAAATAGCCGCAAGACCGGATTCGTCCTGTATTCCGCAATCGCGTTCAGCACCGGCATGGCAGCATCTGCCTTTGCAGCGGACTCAACCAACAAGCGCGACGAGTTCACCTCAGACAACCAGATTATCGTCACCGCCCGTCGCATCGAGGAAAGACTCCAGGATGTGCCGATTTCGATTACGGTGATAAACCCGCAGAAACTTGCCAAAGAGAACATCACGTCGCCAAGAGATCTCGCGACCTACACGCCGGGTATGACGACCGTCAACCGTAGCGGCAATAACAGCACCAGCTTCACGATTCGCGGCTTTACCCAGGAAAGGTTCACGACTTCCACCGTCGGCACCTACTTCGCTGACGTTGTTGCGCCACGCGGCTCGGGCGGTACTGTCGGCGGTGACGGCGCTGGACCCGGTGCCCTGTTCGATCTCCAGAACGTGCAGGTGTTGAAAGGGCCGCAGGGAACCTTGTTCGGCCGCAATTCCACCGGTGGTGCGGTGCTGCTTGTTCCCCAGAAACCTACCGATAAATGGGGAGGCTACATCGAAGGCAGCGGCGGCGATTACAACATGTATCGCGTTCAAGGCGTGGTCAACATGCCGCTCAGCAACACCTTCAAGCTTCGCCTCGGCCTCGATCACAACAAGCGTGACGGTTATCAGAAAAATATCGGCAATCTGGGCAATGGTCCCTATGGCAAGGACATGGGTAGCCTGGACTATTGGGCATTTCGTGCCAGCGCTGTCCTCGACGTGACGCAGGATATCGAGAACTATACCATCGGTTCCTTCAACATTTCGAAGAGCGCGGGCAATACGCCGAGGCTATTTGCCTGCACAGCCAATAAGGGAACGGCGGCGGCACCTGTTGGCATCATTATTGATCCGGTTACCCGGCGCGCGGCCGACGGTAATACTTATCCGGATTTCACGCTGGCCGGCCTCGATCTGACCGACAGTGCCTGTAAGCAAATGGTACGCGAAGCAGCTACGCCCTGGACCGTTGAAAATCCAGTTCCCAATTCCCAGTCCAAGCTGTCCTCGTGGCAGATCATCAACACGACGACCTGGACGGCCAGCGACAATCTGACCGTCAAGAATATCCTCAGCTATGCCGAATTCAGGCAAACTGAGAACGGTGACTTTTTCGGCACCTATTATCCGATCGGCGGTATTACGGCCGCTCAGGTCACCGGACCCCAGCAAATCACAAGCTTCGTCACCTCCATCTCGGATTCGGCCACCGGCCACAACAATGCCCAATCGACCATGGTCGAGGAATTGCAATTCCAGGGCCGCGCGCACGACAACCGTCTGGTCTGGCAGGCTGGCCTTTATTACGAGAACAGCAGACCGCTTGGTCCAAACGGCTCGCAGTCAAACCAAATCTTCACACCCTGCGCGGATATTGCCAATTTCGTCTGCACGCCTTTCACGGTTGGCCAATCGTTCGGAAGCGGAAACTGGTCGCGATTCAAGAACAGCTTTCGCGACATGGCGGCCTATGCTCAGGCGAGCTATGACTTGACTGACCAGCTCAAGTTCACGGCCGGCATTCGCTATACCGATGACAAGGTGGTCAATAAAATCCAGCTTGAGAGCCTATCCTTCAGACCCAACGGTGTTTTCACCAAGTGCACCAATGCGGCGGCACCCGGCTTTAATGCCGCAGCGGCATTTCCGGGTTATACGATTGACCAGAGGTACAATATCTGTTCGCAAAGCATTGAAAACTCAACCAAGGCGCCGACTTGGTTGCTCGACCTTGACTACAAGCCGTTCAACGATCTGTTGCTCTATGCAAAATGGTCGCGCGGCTATCGTCAGGGCGGTGTCGCTGGCGGCGCACCCGACACGCTTCAGAAGTACGGTGCGGAAAAGGTGGACACCTACGAAGTGGGCGCAAAGACTGCCTGGAGAGGGTCTCTGCCGGGCAGCTTCAACGTATCCGGCTTTTATAATGATTTCCGGAATCAGCAGCTGCAGCTTGGTGTCGAATGCTTTGTCGATGCGACCCATAACTGCGTCGGCACGAGCCTGACAACAACGGTGGCGAATGTCGGCAAATCGCGTCTCTACGGTTTTGAATCGGAGCTTTCAGTGTCTCCGTTTCAAGGGTTGAAACTCGACGCAGCCTACGCTTACCTGAACACCAAGATTCTTGCAGCCACAGCCTTTGTCCTGCCTGCGACTTCCATCTACAATCATGCGCGTCCTGTCATCGTCGGAGATCCCATTCCGAATGCATTGCCGCACAAGGTTACGCTGGGTGCGACATACTTGCTTCCGCTGCCCGAATCGTACGGCGATCTCTCGGTGGGCGGCTCG
>SCTM01000141.1 GCA_004297485.1 Rhodospirillaceae bacterium | reverse complement strand
CGACGGCACCCCACCGTCGGCGTTCCAAGAACCTCTCCCGCTACGCGTCGTAGGGGGCTATTTTAATAGGCTGGTCCGCGTCTTAAACAGCCAGCGGCCGCCGGTCCTCACGAACTGGTCTTCGTAGAACCCGGTAAAGAGCGGTGTTGGCGGGGCGCTCGCGCTATCCAGCACCAGGAAGTAGCTGCGTGCTGTCGCCGTATCCCCTTTGACGGCAATGACCTCATTGACGGTAAAATGCCGGACCCTGGACTCGTCGCCGGCTGCAGTCATAAATCCGCGCAAGGCCGCACGGCCTTCGAATCGACCGAACGCACCGCCGTCGTACACGCAGTCCTCGGTGAACAACGCCACCAAGGCGTCGGGATTTTTGCGGTCGGTGTAAAAGCAGTAGTTCGCGAGCAGATCGCGGATCGCATCCTTGTCTTCGAGCAGTGTGGACATGAATCAGGTCCTTACCGGCTGACGCGAACAGGAGTGCGGTCCGCAATCCGGGCGGACCGCACTCCGTGTGGGCTGGCTAGCGGCCGCGCGAGGGCAGTATGGCCGAAGCCGTCGCCTTCGCGGAGAGATCGCCTTCCTGGTTCTTCGCGACGATCTCGAAGTCGATGAGCTTCTTGCCGTCTTTCTCCGACTTTCCGGTCACGCTGCCTTCGATGAAGATCGTGTCGCCTTCCGGATTGTGGCGGCGGACCTCGCAGTAGAGCTTGTGCAGCAAGCCCGCATCGCCGATCCAATTGGTGATGTAGTGGCTCATCCACGAGCAGCGCTCCGGACCGTAGTCGTAGGCACCGGGGGCGCCGACGCGGAGCGCGAACTCAGGCTCCCAGTGAACGCGCTCGGGGCAATCGGGGATACCAAAGCGGTTCTTAATGCCGGCTCCCGGGTGCTTTTGGATAAACTTCCATGCAAGCTTATGTGAGCGGACGTAGAGCCCGCCCCAACCCTGCACATAGGCGATGAATCCGGTTACGGTCATCGGCCCCTTCACCATGGGCGGGAGCTTGTCGCCGACCTTGACGTCTTCCCAATAACGCGGTGTCGCGCCCCGGACTTCCTCGTTCTCATAGAGCTTATAGATCTTGGCCAGATCTTCGTTTGTGTAGACCTTGGGCGCGCGCGCATTCGTCTCTTTGTACTTGGTACCTTCTTCGCGCGCGATGTCGCGATCGGTGCGGAAACACCAGGTATCGGCGGCGGCGAGAAGGTCGCCCGAGGGATTAAAGAAGTCGACGTGATAGATTTGCTGGATCGAGCGGCCGGCAAAGCGCGTCTGGTGCTCGACCAAGTCCTTGAGATAAGCGCTGGTGCTGATCTCGATGTTGCGGGGGATCGGCTTGTGCCAGGTAAAGTCACAGCCCGCGAACATGGCGTGCACCCCCGGCATCCCGCCGACGTAGCCGCTGACGATGCGGCTGCACGAGAACAGGAACGACGGCGGCGCGAGAACGTCGCCGTAAGGCGTCGTCTTGCCGTAGGCAGGGTCGCACCACAGCGGATTGTCGTCGCCGATGCCGTGCGCGTAGTGCCGGATATTGTCGCGCGTGGATTCGTAACACCACGGCTCCAATGTGTCCTCGATGCGCACGCCAATCCGCTTGCGCAGATCGTCCAGTGCCCGATCGGTGATGCCTACAAATTCGCGTTTAAGTTCGGTCATTCTTTTTTTTCCTACTGTGCTGCAGGTGCCTGCGCACGATCGCGCAGTACCTTGCGGTTGATCTTGCCCGCGGGGGTCTTCGGCAGCTCATCGACGAATTCGATGAGCCGTGGATACTCGTGCTTACTAAGAGTTTCCTTCATGAAGCTTTTGATCTCGTTGGATGTCTTCTCGGACGTATCGCGCGCGACGATATAGGCCTTGGCGACAAGGCCACGCACCGCATCCGGGGCGCCGACCACCGCCGCTTCAAGCACCGACGGGTGCTTGAGCAGCGAATTCTCGATCTCCACCGCGCTCATTGTCCAGCCCGCTGAGATGATCACATCGTCGGACCGGCCTTCGATGACGAAATAGCCTTCTTCGTCAAGATAACCGCGGTCTTTGATGTGGAACCAGCCGTCCTTGCGCTTGACCGCGATCTCGCCCGACTGGCGCGGACCGAGCGCCGCACCGTCCGGTCCCAAAATGGCGACTGTCGCGCCGGGCACGGCTTTGCCGAGCGCGCCGGTCTTGATGTGAAAGTCTTTCATCCCCGGGAAGTTGGCAATCACGACGCCAACTTCGGTCGAGCCGTACATGCTGGCGGCCGGCGTGCCCAAGGATTGTTCGATCCATTTGGCCGTCTCGTTGTCCAGCGGTTCTCCGGCAAAAGATATTTTACGAAGGTCGATTTTGTAGCGGTCGCGGAGCCCGGAGTTGCGCATCATGCGGAAAACTGTCGGAGCCGCCGCCATGTTATTGATCTGGAATTCTTCAAGCGCTTCGAAGATCCGCTGCGCGTCGAACTTTCCGGAATAAGCTCCCATGGTGACGCCGAGTGTGAGGGGCGACAGTGTTCCGTGGGCCAGGCCGTGTCCCCAAGCCGGTGATGAGGGACAGAAATAGCGGTCGCCGCGGCGCAGGCCGAGCCCGTAAAGTGCCGCCACCATCAATGTGACCACCGTACGATGGGAGTGAGCCACCGGTGCTGGCAGGGCGCGCGTTGTGCCCGAGGTATATTGCAGGTAGGCC
>SCTM01000140.1 GCA_004297485.1 Rhodospirillaceae bacterium | reverse complement strand
AGCATTTATCTCAATGGCATCGTGCTGATCTCGTCGGTACTCGACTTCCACACCATGAGTTTTCAGCCCGGCAATGATTTGCCCTATATCGCCTACTTGCCGACCTATGCGGCGGCGGCCTGGTATCATGGCAAAATCGAGCCCAAGCCTGACGATCTTGACGGCTTTCTACGCGAGGTTAGAGCCTTCGCCGAGAACGAGTACGCCACTGCCCTGTTGAAGGGCTCCAGTTTGTCCGACGCCGAGCGCGCCGACATCGTCAAACGCCTGGCCCATTACACCGGATTATCGGAAGACTATATCGCGCAGACCAATTTGCGCATCAATGCCTCCCGTTTCATGAAGCAACTTCTTCGCGACAAGGCCCGCGTCATTGGCCGCTATGACGCACGGATCATTGGCCAGGATTATGATTCCGCCGGTGAGAGTCCCGACGCGGACCCGGCGTTTTATACAATCGACGGCGCGTTTGTCGCCGCCATCAACGACTATCTGACTCGCGTCCTAAAAGTGAACATGGACCGACGCTATAAAGTCCTCGACGGCGAACCCAGCCACCAATGGAAATGGCTCGATAAGCCCGGCCCCGGAACCTATGTGAATGTGGCGGCAGACCTTGGCCAAGCCATGCGTCAGAATACGGATCTTCGCGTGTTTGCCGCCAACGGGCTTTTTGACCTGGCGACGCCGTTCTTCGCCACCGAACTGACCATGGCCAACAACGCCATACCAGCAGAGCGTGTAACGCTCAAATACTTCGATGCCGGTCATATGATGTACACCCACGGCCCCTCCCGTATCGCCCTGGCCCGGGACGTGCGCGCATTTATCAAGGCCGGCGCCACAAAAGCTGGAGGATAAGGACGGGTAATTTGCCCAAGGATTTCCTCAATTTCCTGGCAATATACTTCGTGGTACGCCTTTGAGCGGCATCGCCCGGGCGACGCCACGCAGTGAGTGACGGCGCACGGCCGGTGTGATTCCAGGCCTGGCCCTAAAGGGTTACCCAAAGCCACGCTTTCGAGGCCTTGGGATCGAACCACGCGTAAGGAATCGATCGTGATCGTCCGCGTTTTCATCATATTCGTCCTCTTGGCAGTTCTCGCCAATACGGGCGTCAATGCCGGCGAGAGCGCTAACGCCCAGACGACGGATAAAACGGCCGTGCTGGTGAAGCGCGTACCCCCGCGCTACCCCGCAAAAGCGATCGAGCGCGGCCAGGAAGGGTGGGTCGACCTGAACTTCACGGTAACTCCGGAGGGCACGACTTCCGGCATCCGGGTGAGGGCTGAATATCCCAGACATGTGTTCACGCGAAGCGCCATCAATGCCCTCGCTAAATGGACTTATACGCCGCGCTTCGAAAACAGCGTCGCCGTTCCGCAAGACAACAATCATACGGTTTTCAGTTTCGCTCTAACGGATAGCACTGCCATTCGCGAGAGCCTCCGGCCCCAATTCGCCGCGGCGACTGATGCGATCGATGCGCAGGATTGGGATGGGGCCACGAAGATCGTCACCCAAGTGATGGCGGGAGAATCCCTCAATCTTTTCGAGTTGGCCTCCATCGAGGACATCCGGGGCCGCATTGCCTTTGGCCGGAATGAGTTCGCCGCCGCCGCCGACAGTTTCGCCCGGGCCCTTGAGATCACGGCAAGATTTAACGCCGAGACCCGTTATAATATCTCCGAAATGTTGGTCATTGCCGCCATCAACGGCGGTGAATTTGTCCGCGCCCTGGAAGCCTTCGACCGTTGGAATCCCCAGGCCCACGAACAGAACCGGGAGTTGCGGCGAACTGTCGAAGCCATACGGGCATCCTTGGCCGCCGGCCGGCCGATCAACTTAGCCCCCCTCGCCGCCCCCGACAGCGAATAACCGACGCATGGCCGGGCGACCGGACCGCGACACTTTCAGAGACGTTTTATATATATATTATAAATAGTTATATTAACTTTTCGCTCATGGCATGCCCCTGGGCTAGATAGCCTCATAATCCGGCTTTTTTCAACCAGGTCCGTTTTCACAATCCATTGATAAATATAGATTAATCGGAACAATTGCTTCTCAATCTTGACTTTTTAGGCCGTTCGGTGCCTAAATTGCCGTGCAATCGACGTTTTGGCACGACCTTGCTGACTCCGCCTCGAACTTCTGGCCACCGGCACTCTGACCACCGGGCCATGAGTTCCGCGAGTGCCTCTCAAGTCTCCGCAAAAACTCAGGTTGTCGGCGGTCGCGCGACGTGTGCGCGACAAACTCGCGGGAGCAATGCAGGGCGCATCCCGTACTCGAAGGAGGCTTAAGATGGCTGTCGGTACAGTGAAGTGGTTCAACAAGGTGAAAGGCTACGGCTTCATCCAGCCAGGCGATGGCGGCAAGGACGTATTCGTTCATATCACCGCGGTGGAGCGTGCGGGCATGGACACCCTGGTCGAGGGCCAGCGCGTGTCATACGACCTGGTAAGTGAGCGCGGAAAGACCGCTGCTGCGAATTTGAAGTCGGCCTAAGATCAATTTTGCGCGCCTGACGCGCCGCGCAGGAGATTAAATTAAAAGCGGCCGGTTCCATGGGAACCGGCCGCTTTTTGTTGGACGCGCAGAAACCCGCCGTGCGTCAAGTCGGCGGCCCGCTCGCCGCAATCTCGCGGACACGTTGCATGCCCGCGCGCATGTCGTTGAGAATGAATTCCGAGCGCCGTCCCGGACCGCCGACGCTGCGGTTGGGAAATAACTCAACCCACGCATCCATCTTCACCGTTAGCGCGCAAAGAATGCCGCCCATCATTTGGTGGAAGGTCTTTATCGTCGCTTCGATCTTACGGAATTGTTCCGCCGATAAGTTTTCCCACATATCCTTTGTGCGTTTGTCGAAGCTTTCGAGGCGCCCGGTCACCGTCGTCAAAACATCGGTGAACGTTTTCTGGATATCCTTGGCCGCGGCGAGAAATGTCGGGTTGTTGCGCATCTGGAGATTTTTGCGCAAATCGTCGAGCGCCAAAAAGAACTCGTGTACCGACGGCGTGACGCGTTCCAGACACTGACGGTAGTAGGAAAGCGACATAAAGATGTCCGCGTAATCCTCAAGGAAAATGGGGATCGCCGTGATCTCGATCCCCAGCTTGCTCGCCAGCAATGTCAACTTGTGGCGTGCTTTCTGCACGTCGGGATCGCGAAACAAATGGATGACGTCGTCAAACGTCTCCATCTTTACGCCTTCGTCGCCATAGACCTGCATCAGAAGCGGGCGCGTGAAGTTCTTCATGAACGCCGACAGTTCCTGGACCTTCGCCGGCGACAGCTTAAGCGCCTCCTGATTGTTGACCTGAATCCCAGCCTGCCGCAACGCGATCCGCAGGCTATAGACGTCATAACTCGGCATTTCGGCCAGGACATAGAGGATCCGCATATCCGGATGCCCCATGGGAATGCTGAACTGCTGCGGGATCTTGCTGACTTCAACTTGCCCGGAGCCAGTCTCGCGATCACGGAACAATTCGATGACGCTGATGAGGCGGGAGTTTTTGACGATGCGCGCACGCTTGAGAGTCGGATGCTCCACGGGCATGTCGGCCAGACGCACGGTGTGAAGCGTGTCGCGATCATCGATTCCGTTGGCTTTGGTCGGAGAGGTTTTATCGGGTGCAGCGGCCATCGCGCTCATCCACTTCCGACACGACGGCGCAGCAGGGCGGCAGCCATAGCCAACCCTTCGGAACCGGCACCTCCCGGCCCTTCAACTTTCTGCTGCCTGACGGCCAACGTCGGTCCTCTCAATGGCGGTAAAAGAAGTTTCGAATCACAATTAAATCAGCGGGTTCGTGGCAGCCCACTATGTATGGCCGCGGCGCCGCCCCGCCACTGCGGATGCGCGGACCTACGACCTACGTAAGGACTCTTCCACAGAATCCACCCCATTTATCCAAGGAACCCTTAACAGGAACGCTCTTGGAGGGTCGCAAGCTGCGATAGACCGTTGCAGCCGACCAAGAAATGACAGGGGAGACGGGGAGATGGGGAATGGGCACAGTGGAGACGTAACCGGCTCTGTTACGTAACTGGCCCGCCGATTGCTCCGTATAGCCCGAACATAACCGCCCATATGCGGGTTTCCCGCACGTGGGCTTTCACATGTGAGGCGGCGATGAGCAATTTGAGCATCACTAATCTCCTGTCCCTGCTACAGAATCCTGCCCTGGCGCAGCAACAGGTGGCGGACACCGCGACCAACGGCGCATCCACCACGGACGCCGCCGCTTCCACTGCCGCTGGGCAGAATCTGCCGTCCAGCGCGGCAACCGCTGCCAGCGGCGGCCCGGTGAATGGCGCAGCGGCCCCAGTCATGAGTTCCGACATGACCGCTGTGCTCCTGCAAATGCAGCAGTCTCAAGAGATGACCGACGCCCAGGCGCTTCTCTATGGCGACACCGCAAACAGCGGTTCCAGTCTCGTCGACTATCTTGACGGCGGTTCCAGCAACACAACCACGGATCCCACGCAGACACTATTGGATCAACTCACGGGAGCCTCCGGTCAGCAGAGCGGGTCGGCGAGTTTGATGTCCTCGAACCAGTCCCTCCTCGACTACCTGAATGCCATCGACACAAACACGCCGGCCACGACGGACGCGAGCGGGGTCGCCCTGAACTCGGCTGACAGCCAGACCTCGGCGACGGATGCGGCTACGCTTGAAGCCCTATACAGCGCCCTTGGCCAGACATCCCCCGTGGCGGCCACCGCCACAAGTGTCACAGCTGACACCGGCATACCGCAAGCCCCGCCGGAGACATCACCCACCGCCACCGGATAGGCCAACCCAGCGGATGCCGTGAATAAAAAAACGCCCCGCCAGCATCGCCGGTGGGGCGTTTCCTTAACTCTTCAAGCGCGCGAACGAGAACCTGCGAACTTCGGCCGCTAACCTCGAAACCGAGAACGGCCCATCCAGCGGCAGTATTCGTCCGCCTCCGCCCACACTCCAATGGAGCAAGGCAGAAGAGAGCTTTAGACGGCTTCCTTAAGCTCTTTGGCTGCGCGGAAGGCCACCTTCTTGCTGGCCTTGATTTTGATGGCTTCGCCGGTCGCCGGGTTGCGGCCCATGCGGGCAGCGCGCTTACGTACCTGGAGGATACCCAGTCCGCCGATACGGATCTTGTCGCCCTTCTTCAGGTGCTTGGTCAGAAGCGAGACAAGATCGCCGAGGACCTCAACTGCCTTCTTCTTCGGGATCTCATGACTGTCCGCCAGCGCCGCAGCGAGGTGCTTCAGGGTGACGACCGTCTGCTTAGATGCATTCTTTGTGGCCATTTGGCTCTCCACTTTATTAGGAAGCGACGGCGTGATTGAGAAAACCCCTTGTGCCGTCGCAGCCAGGAGAGAATCACAAGCCACCGTTGGATGCAAGCGCAGCCTTAAGAAATAGGCTATTTTATTGCATTTCTGTGGATAACTTGCTCAAAAAGCCCCGTGGCATGGGCATTTTCTGATGTGCGTGCGCGAAAAAACCGCCAACGCGCCGCCACGCCGATGCCAGTGCACCTCAGAGTCGCCGTGACTTCGCCGCCAAGATCGCAACCGGTTCGAGGGTCCCCGGGGAGATCAACAGCCGCGCAAGGAAGCTGTTTTGCGCCGAACGGTTAAGACGGCGGACGCGGCGGGGGCTCAAGGCGGGCGCCGTTGCCACGACGCAACAGAACGGATGTATCAGCCTCCCCCGCCCTATTTTTGGCCTTTTGTTGCCCTAAAAAGCCGCCGATGGGGGTTCGTATTGCAGTGCAGATATGATACCAAACGCCCGATTGAGGACTTTATAGTATGATGTCCTACACAGACGGTCGGCGCCTCCGACCTCCGATGGAGACGATATGGAAATGAAGGTGCTGCTGGCCCAGCCACGCGGATTTTGCGCCGGGGTCGTCAGGGCGGTTGATATTGTCGAACTCGCCTTGAAGAAGTTCGGGCCGCCGGTCTATGTGCGTCATGAGATTGTCCACAACAAACGCGTCGTCGACGAGTTGAAGGCGAAGGGCGCTGTCTTCGTGGATGAGGTTGACGACATTCCGGCCGGCGCGATCACCGTCTTTTCCGCACACGGCGTTTCGCGGAAGGTGGTGGGGAACGCGGCGACCCGCGGATTGGAAGTGCTGGACGCGACGTGCCCGCTCGTTTCACGGGTACACACCGAAGGGCAGCGCTACGCCGCCGACGGCTATGAAGTCGTGCTGATCGGCCATGCCGGTCATGCCGAGGTCGAGGGAACCCTGGGGCAAATCAATGGGACCGTCCATCTCGTCGGCTCGGTGGAAGACGTCCCCGGGTTGCACGTCAAAGACCCTGGAATGCTGGCCTACGTGACGCAGACGACCCTCTCCGTGGACGATACCCGAGAAATCATCGCCGCCTTGAAAATGCGCTTTCCGAACATTCACGGACCGGACGTCAAGGATATCTGCTACGCGACCCAGAACCGCCAGCAAGCCGTGCGCGACCTCGCCAAGCATGCCGATGTCATTCTGGTTCTTGGCGCAAAGAACAGCTCGAATTCCAATCGTCTGCGGGAAATCGGCGAGGAAATGTCGGTGCCGAGCTATCTGATCGACGATGCTGACGGCTTGCTGCCCGAATGGCTCCATGGCAAGCATGTGGTCGGCATTACCGCTGGCGCGTCGGCGCCGGAAGCCCTCGTGGACGAATTGATCGCCAAACTCAGAACCATTGCCGACATTCAGGTCGAACCCATGAGCGGCGTGACAGAGAACATCCATTTTAAGCTACCGCCGCAACTGCGTCATTTCGTCGCCGGCGCCGCCTGATTCAACCAAAAAGGTTTTCCCGTGGCCGTACCTATCATTCAGCAAATTCGCGTCGGCGCATACATCCTCAAGCAAAAGCTCAAGGGCGTGCAGCGCTTTCCCCTCGTGCTCATGCTCGAGCCGTTATTCCGCTGCAATCTCGCCTGTGTCGGCTGCGGCAAGATCGATTATCCGGAGTCCATTCTCAACCGGCGCCTGTCGCCAGAAGAATGCTTCAAGGCGGTCGAGGAATGCGGCACGCCGATGGTATCGATCCCCGGCGGCGAGCCACTCCTCCACAAGGAAATCGTTGAGATCGTCGAGGGCTTGGTTGCACGCAAGAAATTCATCTACCTCTGCACCAATGCCCTTCTCCTCAAGAAGAAGCTTCATCTATTCAAGCCGAGCCCCTATCTCACACTCTCCGTGCACCTCGACGGCTTGAAAGAAGAACACGATCATTCCGTTTCTCAAGAGGGCGTCTTCGACCGCGCGGTGGAGGCCATCAAAGAGGCCGTCGGCCGCGGTTTCCGCGTCACCGTAAACTGCACGCTCTTCACCGCCAACGCGGTGCCGGAACGGGTGGCGGCGTTCCTCGACTACGTCAACGAACTGGGCGTCGAAAGCGTCACCATGTCGCCGGGTTACGCTTATGAGCGCGCGCCGGTGCAAGACCAATTCCTTGGCCGCCGCCAGACCAAGGAACTGTTCCGCAACCTCTTCCGCCTCGGCAAGAAGAGCGCCAAGAAATGGGCGTTCAATCAATCGAGCCTTTATCTCGATTTCCTCGCCGGCAATCAGGAGTACGAGTGCACGCCCTGGGGCATGCCGACGCGCAATGTTTTCGGTTGGCAGCGTCCCTGCTATCTCCTGGGCGAAGGGTATGCCAGCAGCTTCAAGGAACTGATCGAGACCACCGACTGGGATGCCTACGGCACCGGCAAGTATGAGAAGTGCGCCAACTGCATGGTCCACAGCGGCTATGAAGCCACGGCCGTGATTGACACGATGAAGCATCCGATTAGGGCGCTAAAGGTAATGCTGAAGGGCGTCGACACGGAAAGCCCCATGGCGCCCGAGATTTCTCTCGATAAGCAGCGGCCCGCCGAATACGTGTTCGAAAAGCAGGTCAAATCATTCGTCGACAGCGACGGCGAAAAAACCTCGCGCAAGGCCAACGTCGGCTAGGGCCCGCAGCCGTCCACGCGCAATTCCGGTTCCTCTGCCGACGCGGACCAGCGCCGGCAGCTGACCCGGCGCCTTCAAGAGCGCGGCGAGCACAGCGCCGATATTGACCGTCCCATCAGGATTTGCGCCGGCGCGAACCGCCGCTGGTAGCCCCTGCATGGCTCCGTCGCTCACCACCCGCAGTGCCGCACATGGCACTCCCGCCGTCGCTGCCGCCTGGGCGATACCGTAGCTTTCCATATCGGCGACAATGGCAGCCGTTGCCACGCGCAGTTCGGCCTTCTGGTCTCCAGTGACAAGAATCTGGCGGCTGTCGGCGATGAATCCTGTCCGAACCCCCGGCAGAGCCCGCATCAGGCGATCGGTCCATGCCGGATCGCTGGCCATTTCCGGAGCACCCGGACGCCGGAAGCCAGCGGCGATAATCGCGGCGCCAGCCTCAACGGCGACATCGAGACCGGCAGCGATACCGAAACTCAGCAGGTGCGTGACGCCCTGGGCGATCAGGTCTTCGGCGGCATGCCGGGCGCGGTCGGTGCCCGGACCGGCGCAGGCGACAAACGGCGGGGCAGTATGCTGTCCGACCGCGGTAGCTCTGATAATGTCGGCCTCGAACACGAGGCCGGTGACAATGCCAAGGCGATGTTCAGGCTGACTCACATTCCGTACCGAACGGCCTTGGTATTGCTCGCTCTGAGATTGCGATAACGGGCCAGCGCCCAGAGCGGGAACACCGCTGCATAGCTATGATAGCGGAGATAGAACACGCGCGGAAATCCGACCGCGGTGAACCATGGCTCGCGCCAACGGCCATCGGCTTCCCGTGGCGCGGCCAGCAGAAAATCGATCCCCCGTTTCACGGCGGGATGATCCACCTCGCCCGCCGCCATCAAGCCGAGTACAGCCCATGCGGTTTGCGATGGCGTGCTCTCTTTGACTTCGCCCCGGCGCTCGTTCCAATAGGTCGCGCCGTCCTCGCCCCACCCGCCGTCGTCACGTTGACACGCCAGCAACCAGTCAACCGATTTGCGGATATAGGCCTGCCCCATGTCCTCGCCGGCCGCATTGAGCGCACAGAGCACCGACCAGGCGCCGTAAATATAATTGGTACCCCATCGCCCGAACCAGCTGCCGTCGGCTTCCTGTTCCCGCTTGAGATACTCGATCCCGCGCACGACGGTAGGATGAGTCCGCTCATGGCCGGTCTGTGCGAGAAAGCTGAGACACCGGGCGGACACATCCGCCGTGGACGGATCGAGTAACGCGCCGTGGTCGGCGAACGGCATGTGGTTCAGGTAGGACGAATTGTTGTCGATGTCGAAGGCACCCCATCCGCCATCGCTGCTTTGCATCCCGATTACCCACTCCACCGCCCTGGCAACAGGCTCCTGGTACGTTTTGCCGTCGGCACGGTGCAGAGCCATGGCGACCACGGCTGTGTCGTCCACGTCGGGATAATGGGCGTTATTGTATTGAAAGGCCCAACCGCCGGGGCGCAGGCCGGGACGTTTCTCGGCCCAGTCTCCGACCACATCAAGCACCTGACGTTGCTTCAGCCACTCGCAGCTATCACGCACCATGGGCGCATCGATGGACTCGCCCGATTCCATCAGGGCGTGAGCGGCCAGACCCGTATCCCAGATCGGTGACACGCAGGGCTGGCAGAAGGTCTTGCCCTCGCCCTTTGTCAGGAGCTTCTTCACGGCCAGTTTGGCGACAACAAGATCGGCGTGGTCTTTGGGATAACCCAAAACCTCCATGGCCATCACGGCGTTGGCCATGGCCGGAAAAATCGCACCCAGCCCATCCTCGCCATTCAACCGCTCGCGGAAGAATGCCACCGCCTTGTTGATGGCGCGCTTGCGGATGAATGACGGCACGCGCGGCTCGATCACCCGCAGCACCTTGTCGAGCAAAAGAAAGAAAGTCCCGATGGGATGGCCGGTGGGATTGCGATGCCAATCGCGGATCTGCTCGGGCGATCGGCGAAACAATTCCCGGATCGTCACGCCCCGTGGGTTCTTGGCGACGGGCTTCAGCGCCGCTAAAATCAGCAACGGCGCGACCACCGTGCGCGACCAATAGGACATGCGATAAAGCGTGATGGGAAACCATCGCGGCGCGATGGCCAGTTCCACGGGCATCACCGGTACGGCCCGCCACGGCACTTGACCGAACAGCGCCAAGGCATAGCGCGTGAAGACATTGGTGCGCTCGGCGCCGCCGCCAGCGAGAATTGCGTCGCGCGCCCGGTGCATATGCGGCGCCTCGGGATCGTCACCCACGAGCTTGAGGGCATAGTAGGCTTTCACGGTCGCGCTGATATCCACATCGCCGCCATGAAACAGCGGCCATCCGCCGTTCTCACCCTGGATCGCGCGCAGATAATCGGCCAGTTCCGCCTCAACCGAATCCTCGATCTCGTCGAGGAAATGATTGAGCATGATGTACTCGGCGGGAATCGTGGCATCCGCCTCCAGATCATAGACCCAATGGCCATCTTCGCGTTGGCGCCGCTTCAGCGCCGCGGTCGCCTCACCGATGGCCTGATCCAGCGCTGCTGCCGAAGGACCGGACCCGGTGGAAGTCTTGGCTGGAGAGATACTGATCGTCATGCAGCGCCACGTTTGTGAGAAGAAGCCATCGCCGGCTTTCCCGGCCGCGCCGTCGCCAATGCCGCGGCAGCGAAGCCCGAGCGCACGGCGGCTTCAATCGTTGCGGGCAATCCCGTAGCCGTCCAATCACCGGCAAGCAAGAGATTATTGTACCGTGTCGTGGCCTCGGGCCGCATCCCAACCGCAGCCGGGGTTTGCGCCGGGGTAGCGCGTCGTTCCTTGATGACCCGCGCCGGGGGCACGGGGATGGTCCCAAGCGCCAGGGCAGCCGCGACCTCCGGCCAGCATCGGCTGATAATTTCCTCGGCCGGCAGATCCTCTACCGCGCCCGCGGCGCTGATGGTTACCGAGGCCATCTCACCGCGCATGAAAACCCACTGGGTCATTCCACCGACCACGCCGACGATTTCCACCGGGTCCGGACGGAGAAATTCCGCCGGGAGCCGGTAGTGGACGTTGACGATGGGCTCGCCGGGCGGCGGCACCGTAAGTCCACCGATAAGCGTTTCCGCGACCCAGGCCGGCACCGCGAGAATCACCACATCATTGGGCGTGACCGGCACCTCTTCATCTTCAACTGTAAGTGACGTGATGCTTATTCCCGTCGCTGTCACGGCGCGAACACGGGTCGCGACACGCACGCTCACCCCGGTCTTGGCCAAGGTCGCCATTGCCGGATCGACCAAGGCATCGGCCAAGCTTGTCCGCGCCACCAGAGGCCGGCAGGCATCGGCTCCCTTGGCCACGGTTTCCTGAAGCACGGCGCGCATCAACGCGGCCGATGCATGTTCCGGGGCGGTATTAAGAACGGCGAGGGTCAAAGGTTCCCAGAAACGGCGATAGAGCACGCTTGCCGGATCGACACATTGGGCAATGGTCGCATCCGTGTGAGCGTGAAGCAAACGCACGACCGACCAGTAATCGGCGATGCCCGTGTCGGGCACCCGCCGCCGCGCATTCAGAATCCACCATGGGATAGGACCCCGCCCCGGACGCACGCTCCAGCGTTGACCTGACCCAATATCGACAAAGCGGAACTCCGGCATTTCCGGTCCGACAACCCGGTCGGAAGCACCGCACTCTGCCAGATAGGCCATGGCGGCATGATTGCCGCTGAGAAGCAGGTGATTGCCGTTGTCGATCACCATGCCGAGTTGGGGATCGGCGAACGATCTGCATCTTCCACCAGCACGAGGCGCGGCCTCGTACACCGTCACGCGGGAGCCGAAATGCCTGAGGCGTAGCGCCGCCGCGAGGCCGGCCACACCGGCGCCTATAATGTGGATGCGGCCCGGCGAAGACGTGACGTCGGACGTGGCGGCGGAAACCGTCATGGGCTCACGCCAGCCCGTAATAGAGCGCGAGCACGAGTTTCTCGGTACGCGCGAAAAACCGCGCCAGCGATCCGGACGACCGGATCACCGGCCAGCCTTCAGCGCGCAGCCGCACGAGAGTACGGTCGTAGACTTTCATCATAATCACCGCCGGCCGCATGGCTTCGCGGTTACAAAGCGTCAAGGCGTGTTCGGCGTCCGCGAAAGCCTGCTCGGCCATCTCGCCAAGGAGTGCAAGAGCGCGACCGATATGAGGGTGCGCGATAACTTCCTTGGGGGTGGTCACGGGAACGCCGGCCCGCTCAAGGAACTCGACAGGGAGATAGAGCCTACCGATGGCCGCGTCCTCGGCCACGTCGCGTAGGATGTTCGTGAGCTGCAGGGCACGCCCGAGCCGATCCGCGACCCGAGCACCGGGCGCCGTGGGTTCACCGAAGACCGCGACACACATCCTCCCCACCGCCGATGCGACACGGTCACAGTAAAGATCGAGCGTCGCTAACGACGGCGCAATGATCGGGCCGCGCGCATCCATTTCCATGCCGTCGATCACCGCGTCGAAGTCGGCGCGCCTCAAACCATAGTGGTCCACGACCGGCGCCAGTGCGCGGGTCAACGGTTTGTCGGGAACACCGCCGAAGAGATCTCCGATATGCCGATGCCACACGCCCAGGACCGCTACTTTTTCGGCCAATGGCATCTCGCCATCGGCGATATCGTCCACTTCGCGGCAGAATGCATAGATGGCAAACAATGCATCGCTCTTCGCCCGCGGCAGAAAGCGCATCGCCCAATAGAACGACGAGCCGGATTCCTGGACCAGGGCACGAACCTGGGCGAGATCTTCCGGCAATGGCAACCGTGGCATAGCTGAGGTCTCTGCGGCGAGCGTCATCCGACAAGAAAACGATAGTTGCGCCCTTAGCGCAACTGTCGCCGCGCCGCGGCTCCGATTCGCCCCACAATCTTCAAGGAACGCAATCCCTTAGCTCGGCCAAGTGCACCAAGAGCGGTTTCGACGATATGCGCCGCCTGGAGCCCGGCGTCGTCATATTGCTCTTCCGGCTTGCCGTGGCTCACGAAGCGGTCGGGCAGGGCCATGGTGCGCACCTTAAGCCCACCGTCGAGACGGCCGGTTTGAGCCAGCCACGTCAGGACATGGGCGCCGAAACCGCCGATGGCGCCCTCCTCGATGGTGACCAGCACTTCGTGCTCCCGTACGAGCCGAGCGATCAGTTCTTCATCCAGGGGCTTGGCGAAACGCGCATCGACGACCGTGGTTGACAAACCCCGGGCGGCCAGAAGATTGGCGGCCTTGAGGCACTCGCCAAGACGGGTGCCCAGGGACAGCAGCGCAATCGTATCGCCCTCCCGCAGGATTCGGCCCTTGCCGATGGCCAGGGCCTGGCCCCGCGCCGGGAGAGGAACGCCCACCCCTTCGCCGCGGGGAAAACGCACGGCGCTCGGCCGGTCGTCGATGGCAACCGCCGTAGCGATCATATGCTTGAGTTCCGCCTCGTCGGCCGCCGCCATCACCACCATATCAGGCAGGGAGGTCAGGTAACCGATATCGAAGCTGCCCGCGTGGGTCGGCCCATCGGCCCCCACCAATCCGGCACGGTCGATTGCGAAACGAACCGGCAAGCGCTGCAGAGCAACGTCATGGACGATCTGATCATAGGCGCGCTGCAGGAAGCAGGAATAAATCGTGGCAAATGGTTTCAATCCGTCGGCGGCAAGGCCGGCGGCGAATGTCACCGCGTGTTGTTCGGCGATCCCCACGTCGAAAAAGCGCGACGGAAACTTGGCGGCGAACCCCTCAAGGCCTGTGCCCGAGGGCATGGCCGCCGTGATGGCGAACACATCGGGATCGCGCTCCGCTTCCTCGATCAGGGCCGCAGCGAAGACCTTGGTGTATGTGGGCGCCACCGGCACGGTCTTGAGCATGGTGCCGCTGCGGGAATCGAACCGGTCCACCGCATGATACTTTTCCGGGTGTTCCCCGGCGAACGGGTGGCCCTTGCCCTTTTCCGTGAGTATGTGGACCAGAACCGGACCCGGAGCAGACGCGTTGCGCACCGCCCGCAGCACGGCAACCAGCTGCTTCACGTCGTGACCGTCAATGGGACCGATATAGGTGAAGCCCAATTGCTCGAACCAGGTGGCATTTGCGCTCACGCGGGCGCGCGCATGGTCCGGCGCCAGACGGGTTGTCGCCGCAGCGATTTCATCGACCGTCAGGGCCTTCCGCGTAGCCGCGAGTTCGGTGAGGTAGTTGCTCAGCGCGCCCACGGACGGCGCGATGGACATCCCATTATCGTTCAGGATCACCGTGAGGGGCGCCTTCACGGCACCGGCATTATTGAGGCCTTCGAAGGCCATACCGGCGCTCATGGCCCCGTCACCGATCACTGCGACCGCGCGGCGTCCGTGGCCGCCATGTTCGCTTGCCACAGCCATGCCCAGCGCAGCGGAAATGGACGTGGAGCTATGAGCAGCCCCAAACGCATCGTACTCGCTCTCGAAACGCGAGGTGAAACCATGCAGGCCGCCGCGCTTGCGGATTGTCCGCAGCCGCTGGCGTCGTCCGGTCAGAACCTTATGAGGATAAGCTTGGTGGCTCACATCCCAGATCAACCGGTCATCGGGCGTGTCGTAAACGTAGTGGAGGGCGACGGTCAGCTCGACCACCCCCAAACCCGCACCGAAGTGCCCACCCGTGTCAGCCGCGGCGGCAATGACGTCGCGCCGCAGCTCATCCGCGAGTTGCGGCAAGGCTTCGAGGGGAAGATTACGGAGATCGGAAACGGAGGCTAAGCCATCCAGGAGAGGGGTATCGCTCGACATAGGCTTAAGCACTTCGCGAAAAACAACCGTTGGAATGCGCCAACACTACGTGATCCCTCGCTCATCGACGTGTCGAATTTGCGGCAGACCTGTCGGCCCGTCTTGACGTGGAGGCGCCAGCGCCTAACCGCCTCACTATAACTTATTGTTTATAAAAGCTATTTGTGAATATCCGGTGGTGTTGCCAAAGAGTCATAGTGGCGCCCTTTCCAGGCACCACCCTGCCCGCGCCAATAGGCGAGCCCGGAATCGACCGTCATGGCGCCGTAAAGGGCCGCCGTGATCGGCAGGGTGAAACCAACCCAGGCGGGGAGGTCATAGGCCCTCAGCGTCGGCTGGTAGGCGAGCCCCATGAGCGCCCAAGCCGCACCCGCCATGGCGGCGGCCGGTACCTGGCTATGCCAGTAGCAGGTGAGAAAAAGCAGCGGCGGCGCCACGAAGATCAGCAGCAACCCGATCGAGGTCCCGAGAAGCACGGCATAGGAATGATGAAGCTGGGTAAAGGCCGACCGCCTGACCATGGCCCAGAGCGCACCCAAGCCATCGGCGGCACGGAGACTGTGGCTGTTCTCCCCCAGGCCGAGCCATAGGCGCCCGCCGGTCGTCTTAATGGCTTTGGCCAGGGCGCAATCGTCGATGAGAGAGCCTTTGATCGCCGCAAGGCCTCCGGCGCGCACCAAGGCATCCCGCCGCAATAGAACGCAGCCACCCGCCGCACCGGCCGTGGCTGCACGATCGTCGTTCACGGCGCGAAATGGATAGAGCATCTGGAAGAAGAACACGAAGGCGG
>SCTM01000139.1 GCA_004297485.1 Rhodospirillaceae bacterium | reverse complement strand
ATCGTCGCTGATCTGGCTGGCGAAAGCGTCGATGTAGTTCTGTTGCTGCGATGACAACTGGTTGAGGTTGTTTTGCATCGCCTGGACCTGCTGGGTGTATTTCGTCTGCAGGTCTTGCAACGCCTTAAGCTGAGTGCCCTGGGCGTCGGCGCTTTTGGCGTTGAGGGCATTGAGGGCGTTGTCGGCGTTCTTCTGGTCGGTCGCGGTCACGTTGGCTGCCACCTGAACGGCCGTACCGCCAAGGCTGAGGCGCGCTTGCGCTTCGTTGATGGCTTGAAATGCCTGCTGCCGTCCGGCGGTGGTGGTGAGGCCGCCGTAGAACCACGCCGGCATTAGACCGATGCCGGTTTGCTGCAAGGTTCCGGTGACGGTTGTCGGCGGGTCCGCCGGATTGATGGTGATTTGCAGCTTAATGGCTTGGGTGTTGGGGTCGTAGCTGACCAGTTGGATTCCGTTCTGATATGACGCGGTTTCAGGGATCTGGGCCGTATTGGTGCCGTCGGTCACGGTGACCTTCTGGGGCACACCCTGAAGCTCCGAGTAATGCGTCAACGTGTTGGCTTGGGTATCCGGCACCCAAACCGTGCCGTCGGACGCCATTATCCGGTAGGTGCTGCCGATATAGCCGCCGTTCAGCGTGGTGACTCCGGTCCCCAAATTGTTGCGGTACTGAACCTGATTAGGTGTCCAATCCACCGGGTTAATGGACCCGACGAGGTTCAACGCCGGGCCTAGCCTATCGGCCTGTTGATTGATGCTCGCCAAGTCTGAGTCGAATGCCTTGGCATTGGATACGGGAGCCTGAGCGGCGTTGGATACGATGCCGCGCATATCGAGCAGCGTATTGTTGGCGTTGGTGATGGACGTCTGACCCTGGGTCACGCCGGCCATGGCATTGTTGATGGATGCCTTGACGCTGATCCACTGATTGACAACCGCCGTGATATTGTCAGAGGCCTGCTTATAGGTTGCGGAAATCTGGGTCTGGGCATCGCCGAACCGCTTCTTGGCTGTATTGGCGATCTGCGTGAGGAGCTGCGACTGCTGGGTCTGGGGGGCGGCGAATAAACTGCTGTCGTTGGTATAGGCTCCGAGAACGGATCCAGATGATTGTCCCGACGCCAAATTAGGATTTTGGATCGACGCGAGGTCAGCCAGAATCGATGATGAGTTCACCGGCTGCTGCGTCGTGCCGGTCGCGGAGTTCGGCGTCCCGTTGGAGGTGTTGGAGTTCGTGTTCGCGCCGCTGCCGGTATTCGTCGCGGGCCTCTGCTGCGCGGCACTAAGGCCCGCTGAGAAATCTAGCGGAAAACTGCTGGTACCGCTTACGCCGCTGACCACCGCTGCCTCCGGAGACATTCGTCTCACAACACCGCGTCTTTCGGACGCGACCTAAGGGCCGTAGCGATATCCGCCCAGCCCTTGTCGCGTTCACCCTATCACCAGGAACGCGGAATTCCAATCCGGCAGCCTGTACCCATTGCCTTACCAAGTCGTTAATACAGCCCGGAGGGCGGCGATAACGGCAGACCAATCATCGCGTTTTGATTGGCGGAACAAGCGGATACTCGGATACCAGGGGGTGTCGGCGCGGTTTTGGAGCCAGCGATAGTCCGCAGCGAAGGCCAGCAACAGCCAGGCCGGTTTTCCAAGGGCTCCGGCCAGGTGTACCGCGGCGGTATCGACCCCGATCACCAGATCGAGTTGGGCGATGACCGCTGCCGTGTCGGCGAAATCGCGAACCCGGTCGTGACAGGTAAATACCAGGCGGCTGGCCGGCAACAGCGCGGCCTGTTCCGCGCCGGGCCCCACTTGCAGGCTTACGAAATCCGCCGACGTCGATTCCAGGAGCGGCATGAAAAGTTCAGCCGGAAGGGATCGCTGCGAATCCATCTTGTTGAAGGGCGAGCCGGCCCATACCAACCCGATTCGCCGTCGACCTCGTTCCGGCAGGATGAGGGGCTCGGTTGGCGGTGGAGCGATGAGGTATGGCATTGCCGCCGGAACGTTCGCGGGCGTGGAGCGAAACAGACGCGGCAAGCTCATAAAGGGGGCCTGGGCATCGTATGCGGGTTGCGGATCGCCGATGGCGATCATCTCACCGGCGATGAGGCCGGCCGCCGCTGCCGCGGTGAACAGGCTCAGCATGGGGCGTGGACACTCGACGACAAGACGGCGACAACGGGAACGCGCGAGGTTGGCATAGCGCACGAACTGGATGGCATCTCCCAATCCCTGTTCAGCATGGATCAGGAGTGTGCCGTCAGGGAGCGGCGTGCCGTCCCATAGCGGCGCGGTGAATTGACGCCGTCGCGAGCTGAAGGACGGCATTTCCCAGCGCCACTCATATTCATCCCAGCCCTCCTGCCATCGGCCGGTCTGAAGCAACAGCCAGGCAAGATCGTAGTGAGCTTCGGCATTGCCGGGTTTCAGGTGGATCGCACGGCGATAACAGGCTTCAGCCTCTGCGATCTCTCCGGTCGCCACCAGCCCCACGCCGAGATTCGTGAGCGCATCGTGACGTTCGGGCGCGGCCGCCAGCACGCGGCGCAAGTGCGGCAACGCTTCCTCCGGCCGGTCCTGCCGCAGCAGATGTGCGCCGAGATTGTAGTGACCATCGACATATCCTGGATCGAGGGCCACGGCGCGCCGGAGATGAAATTCCGCGCTTTGTGTCTCGCCCAGGAGTCCAAGAACATTGCCGAGATTGCCGTGGCTCACGGCGTGATCCGGCGCGCGGGTAAGCGCGGCGCGATAAGTGGCCGCCGCTTCGGCCAACTGTCCGCGACCGCGCAATATGACGCCCAGATTATTCAATAATTCCGGATCGTCGGGCTTCAGGTCCAAGGCCCGCCTCAGGCTGGCTTCGGCTTCGGCCGGACGATTGTTTTCGCTTTCGCAATGAGCGCGCCATGACCACGCTTCGGCCTCGCTTGAAAATGCGGTGGTGACACCAACCATGATATCTTCCGCTTCCGCCCAACGACCGAGGCCGCCGAGGGCGCGTGCGAGGAGCAGGCGAGGTTGCATGAGGCCGGGCGCGCTGTTGGCCGCCGGCAGGAGTGCCACGGCGGCGGCGTCGGGTTGCCCTGTTTTCAGCAGGGCGAGTCCGAGGCTGCAGCGATAGCTCGGGTCGTCTGGAGCCGTGGCGACGCATCGCGCCAGCAATGGGATTGCCTCGGCGGCTTGTCCAAGATCAATCGCCACCAGACCCAGGCCGTGAATAGCGGCCAGCAGCGCGGGATTTTCGGTCACCAGGGCGCGGTAGATGGCCGCCGCATCCGCTAGACGCCCGGCGCGGTGGTGTTCCACGGCGCGATCCATAGTCCGCGCCTGATCTGGGGTGATGCCAAAAGTGCTTGTCATGGATGCAGGAATGTCAACATGGGCCGGCCGGGCGCATGCCCGTCGGTGGGATTGGCGCAGGATAGCTTGCTGTGGGGCGGCCGAGTGATCCGATTCTAACATTCGCATCCCGGTTCGACGAGCCGTCTTGCGAATGTTAGAATCAGAGGACCACTCGGAAACCTTCGAATCTCGTGGAGCTTTGGATTTGACATTCGTCTCGCCGTCCCGCAGCGACTTGGGCAGCGAATGTCAAACCCGTTCCATTAGCGTCATATTCGTTGCGCAGCATGCCGAATAATCCCGATGAAGGCGAGATCGTCGAAGGTCTGCTTGCCGATGCCGAAGCGGCCTTGGCGGGGGCGGCGACGGCCAAGGCGGCTGCCATCTACCGGGGTATTCTCACACTCAATCCCGATCACGCCGTCGCCTTACATCAATTGGGTGCGATCGCCATGAACCGGGGCGACACCTCGACGGCACTCCAATTGTTTCGTGACGCGATCCGATGCGACCCCACCGACCCCGATCCCTATCACGGGGTCGGCACCACGTTACGTGTGATGGGGCAGATCGATGAAGCCATACTGGCCATGGAAGCGGCCCTCAGTGTCGATCCCAATCATGCGCCGGCGCTCTTCGATCGCGCACTTCTGTTGCAACAGCGGGGCGATTTGACCGGCGCCGCCGAAATGTATCGTCGGCTGGCGGAACGCTACCCCAATCACTTCGAGGCCGTCCTCAACCGCGGCGCCGTGCTTTTTCGCCAGGACAATCTCGTTGCGGCGGAGCGTTGGTTCCATGAAGCGGCGCGCATGGATGGGCTCGATCCACGCCCGCTCATCAATCTTGCCATGATCTACCGCGTATGGGGGGCGTTGCCCGAGGCGGTCGCCTGTCTGGAGCACGCGCTGACGCTTGCACCTGATCGTGCCGAAACCCATTGGAACTTGGCTAACGCCCTCCTGGCGAACGGCGATTTCGTTCGCGGCTTCGCCGAATACGAATGGCGCTTTCGCCGTCCGGGCGTGGCGGAGCGGGCGCTTCTTCTACCCCGGTGGCGCGGTGAATCCCTGGTCGGCAAAACCATTCTCCTGAGTCTTGAGCAGGGGCTCGGCGATACCATTCATTTCGCCCGCTTTGCCGCACCCCTCGCGGCGGCTGGGGCGTGCGTGCTGCTGGAATGTTATCCGGGTCTGGAGCGGCTGTTGGCGACGGTGTCCGGCGTTTCCAGGATCGTGAAATGGGGCGAGCGCGTTACCGACGCTGACTTTACTGTCC
>SCTM01000138.1 GCA_004297485.1 Rhodospirillaceae bacterium | reverse complement strand
CGGACAACGACCGGCTTAGATCGTCGCCACGGTGACATTCTCTCATCGCCGTCCGATCTGACGCCCCCGTTCGGGTTTTCCAAACGGGGGCGTCGCTTTTTAGATCAGAAGAAAAAGCGCACACCGGCCAAAATATTGTGACTATGGTCATAGTGATCCCGAAGGACTTCGCCCGAGGACCCGTTAAATCTTGAGGCACCGACGCCGATATATCGGTAATCGGCGAACAGTGCTGTCGCGCGGGTCAACCGAAGACTGACGCCGCCGATAAGTTGCCACTGAAACTTGGTGTCAGCGCCGTCAAAATTCGCCGTGTTAAATCCGGCATTGACGTTGCTCCACCGATTGCGGGCAACGCCTATGCCGCCGCCCACATAGGGCGACAGCCCACTGCCAAGATTAATGTCGTAAAGTACATTGCCGGAGAAGCTGAAGACCTTCTGCGCACCATTGGCGGCCAACCCGTTGACATTGTCCGCGTCGGAGTGCCGGTAATCGAATTCAAGTTCCGTACGGATGTTCGGGTTCCATTTGTAGCCCAATGCACCGAGCAGATTGTAACCCGTGCCGAAACCAAACACCGTCGGAGCACTGCCGCCGGATGAACTCTGTACATGAGCGGTGGAATCCGTCGGCTGATTCACACCAACGCCGAGGCCCATATAAAGACCGACGGGAGTTGCGTAGTTATCGCTCTGGGCCTTGGCCGGCGGCGCCGCAATTGTGGCTCCGGACAGCAACACGAGGGAAACTAATCTTGCCTTTTTCGTCATGACAGGGGCAGTCATTTGGACCTCCGAAAAAAAAGTAACACATGCGCGCGTATCCATCTCGGTGTAGGCGCGCACGCGCATACTCCAACGTCAACTGGGGCGAAAATGTGTGTGGAATCCGTGCGCAGAATGTCGTGACCGAGATTTGAATTCGGTCTCGTTGCAACTCTGTAAATCGGCTTGTGATCAAATATGGCGCGCAAACATGCTATCGCGCGATCACCAGTGAGGTGTTGCAAAGATTGGTTGCGAGATGTTCACCGATGCAGCGATGGATGATGTTTGCTCAACGCAAGTTTGCAAAATATTTTTCGGTGATCGTGGCCAATACGCATCAGAATTTACGGCACGATTGTGGCGATTGATCCGTTACAGCGAAGCCTTTTTCAACGAGCGGGGATTTCTTGCAACATATCCAGCCGGTGATGCGAGCACGCATTCGTCGCGCTACCTCACCATGGAGACGGTGATTGATAAATCTGACCGTCCCGAAAATAGCGCGCCGCTGGATTGACGACGGCGTATCACCGACCTGCTGGCGGTGATCGCGAGAAAGTCACGAAAGCCTAGGCTGCCGCTTTTACCTGCTTGCCATCGATCACCAAGCCGTCTTCGCCTGCGGAAACATTTACGGTGCTGCCGTCGCCGACCCGCCCTTCAAGCACAGCCATCGCCAGGGGATTTTCAAGGCTGCGCTGGATCACCCGTTTCAACGGACGCGCGCCGTACATCGGATCGTAACCGTGCTTCGCAAGCCAGGCCTGTGCCTTGGCATCGAGCTTGAGACCGATCCCGCGATCTTCCAAGCGCTTGGCCACACGCACGATTTGAATATCGACGATACTGGCCATCTGCGCCCGAAAGAGGCGATGGAACAGCAGAATCTCGTCCAGGCGGTTCAGGAACTCGGGCCGGAAAGCGCTACGCACGATCGCCATCACCTGGTCGCGCACGGCGCTGGAGTCTTCACCCTCCGCCTGATTGGCAAGAATTTCCGCTCCCAGATTCGAGGTGAGGACGATCAAGGTATTGCGGAAGTCAACTGTACGGCCCTGGCCGTCGGTTAAGCGTCCATCGTCGAGAACCTGCAAGAGGACGTTGAACACGTCGGGATGGGCTTTTTCCACCTCGTCGAACAAGATCACCTGATACGGCCGGCGGCGCACGATTTCCGTAAGCGCGCCGCCCTCTTCATAACCGACATAGCCCGGCGGCGCGCCAATGAGCCGCGCCACGGAATGTTTCTCCATGTACTCGGACATGTCGATGCGAGCCAAGGCGGTCTCGTCGTCGAACAAGAACGCCGCCAGCGCCTTCGTGAGTTCGGTCTTGCCGACGCCGGTTGGTCCGAGGAACAGGAACGAGCCGATGGGCCGATGCGGATCGCCCAGGCCGGAGCGCGAACGCCTAACGGCATTTGATACCGCTTCGATGGCTTCCTTCTGGCCGACAACCCGTTTGCCGATTTCCTGTTCCATCTTTAAAAGTTTGTCGCGTTCGCCTTCGAGCATCTTATCGACGGGAATACCAGTCCACCGCGACACAACGCCGGCGATATTCTGCGGCGTGACTTCTTCAGCCATGGTACCGCTACCGCGCTTCTCGGCCTCCTTAAGGCGACGCTCAAGCTCGGGGATAACCTGATGCTGCAGCTGGCCTGCGCGCTCATAGGCGCTGCGCCGCAGGCACTGCTCGAGCTCTTGGCGTGCTTTATCCAGCTCCTCCTTTACTTTAGTGGCGTCGGCGAGCTTCGCCTTCTCCGCCCGCCACTGCTCAGTGGCATTGGCAGAGTCGACTTCAAGCGCCTTCAGCTCCACGTCGAGCTTTGTCAGGCGATCCTTGGAGGCGTCATCCTTCTCCTTCTTCAACGCCTCGCGCTCGATCTTGAGCTGTACGATGCGACGGTCCAGTTCGTCGAGCGCCTCCGGCTTGGAATCCACTTCCATGCGCAGACGGCTGGCCGCCTCGTCCATCAGATCGATCGCCTTGTCGGGCAGAAAGCGGTCGGTGATATAGCGGTTGGAAAGGGTCGCCGCCGCGACCAGCGCGCTGTCGGCGATGCGAACGCCGTGATGGAGTTCGTATTTCTCTTTGATGCCGCGCAGAATGGAAATGGTGTCTTCCACGGTCGGTTCATTGACGAACACCGCCTGGAATCGGCGTGCAAGGGCCGCGTCCTTTTCCACGTGCTTGCGGTACTCATCAAGCGTGGTGGCGCCGACACAATGGAGTTCGCCGCGCGCAAGCGCAGGCTTCAGCAGATTCGACGCATCCATTGCCCCTTCGGCTTTGCCCGCGCCAACGAGGGTATGCATTTCATCGATGAACAGGATGATCTGACCGGCCGCGGCAGTGACTTCATTGAGAACGGCCTTGAGGCGCTCTTCGAATTCGCCGCGGAACTTGGCACCGGCGATAAGAGAGCCCATGTCGAGGCTAAGAAGTTTCTTGTCTTTCAAACTCTCAGGTACATCGCCGTTGACAATGCGCAGCGCCAATCCCTCGACAATGGCCGTCTTGCCCACACCCGGCTCGCCGATCAGCACCGGATTGTTCTTTGTCCGCCGTGAGAGGACCTGAACCGTACGGCGGATTTCCTCGTCGCGTCCGATCACCGGGTCAAGCTTGCCGTCACGGGCCGCTTCGGTCAGATCGCGGGCGTATTTCTTGAGCGCGTCATACTGGCCCTCAGCCGAGGCGCTGTCGGCTTTGCGACCTTTGCGCATGTCCTTGATCGCAGCATTCAACCCCTGTGCCGTCACACCGGCATCTTTCAGGATGCGCCCCGTATTCCCCGCTTTGGCCGTCGCCAACGCCAGCAGAATGTATTCAGCGGTCACAAAGGAATCGCCAGCTTTCTCGGCCGCCTGTTCCGCCTGATCGAGTGCCCGCGCCAGATCCTGAGATTGATACATCTGGCTGCCGGAGCCTTCGACTTTCGGCAGTTTGGCCAATTCCGCCTCGACCGCGCGCAGAGCCTTCGCAGCGTCGCCGCCGCCGGCACCGATCAACTGCGCCGCCATGCCCTCCTTGTCGTCGAGCAACGCCTTCAGCAAATGGTCGGGCGTGATCTGCTGATGATTTTCACGCAGACCTATGGTCTGGGCCGCTTGCAAAAAGCCTTTGGCCCGGTCGGTAAACTTCTCGAGGTTCATGTCCACCCTTCGCTTTTGACAGGATCACGACGCCCCGCAAGCAGCAGCGTCAAACCCCTCATGAGGATGGCTTCATATTGGTATCGCCTGCCCCCACCTTCAAGGTCAGGCAGTGGAAAATACGCAGAAATCTGGCGCTACGGGAGGATGTTCCGGCAGCCGACCACCTCGTACCGGGAGGGATTAGCCGCGGGCCCGGAGCATGTTCCAGAAAGGTGGGAACCAGCCGGTCGGCGAAGACCGGCCTTTAGATAAGGCGCGCTTTCGCGGGGGCGGTCGGAACATGCTCCAAATACAAGAATTAGAAACCTTGCTATCCGGCACGGTGATACCACCGCGCCAGGAAGAGGCTCTAAGGTTCCGAGCCGCCGCTACGCGGGCCGCCATGGCCCCTGCCACGACGGCGTCGCGGCACCCGGCCATCCTCCGCCCCGCCTTCAAAGCCAGTTTCTTCCTGGGTTTGAGGTACAACAGGGGCCTCGATCCCGAGAATACCCGGCGGCAATCCGATTTCGCTATCGGGCGGCGGTGGCACGACGGCGGGTTGAGGTGGCTGATAGACAGGCGCGGCCTGGTAGGGTTCCGCTGCGGGCTGAGGCTCCTGATGGGGCTGCTGGCCCTCCGACGAATAACCTTGATTACCGTAGTTCGGCCGGTCCTGGTTCGACCGGTTGTAGTCTTGATTCGGCCGATTGAAATCCTGGTTGGGGCGGTTGAAATCCTGACGGTCATAACCCTGCCCGCCGGACTGCCCGTCCTCGCCGTTTTCGCCGCCTTGACGGTCGTAACCGCGCGGTCCCTGATCGCGGCGCTGGCCGTTCTGAGAACCATTATTATTCTGCTGTTGCTGTTCAAAGCGCGCATTGAGCACACGGTAGTAATGGTCGGCGTGCTGAAAATAATTCTCAGCCGCGACCCGGTCGCCCATGGCACTGGCGTCGCGGGCCATGGCCAGAAACTTTTCCATGAGTTGCTGCGCGTTGCCACGCGGTCTCATGTTGTTACCGTCGTAATTCGGATTGCGGTTTGGACCTCCGCCACCGCCCATGGGACGTGGCTTGCCTCCTCCGTTCCGACCGCGCTGTCTGTTTTTCATGTTGTTAGGCTTGTTGTTCATCAAAAGCGTAGACCTTCCGTACGCATGTTTCCCGTCAATAGCATCCGCCCTCAGCGGGTGGCGTGGCGGGACACCACGACAGCACTGTCTGTTATAAGGGGTGGTTCAAAGCGGTCTCTAGACCGCTTGTCGGCGAAACCCAGCGCCGCAATCGCCTGCGCCAACGGGTCTTTCGCTCTCGGAAGACATGCTAGGCATAACTGCGGGAATTTCCAACTCTTTTTTGCAGCGCCGCGAAAATTCTTGCCGGTTCCTCATATTGATGCAACTTGCACGACCCGGGGGATTCCAGCCAAATCATTGTGGAACGCCTTATGCGCGAGGCCATGTGCCGCACATAACGCCGCAACCGTCGCGGCTTGATTATGTCCCACTTCCAGCAACGCGGCTCCACCCGGCTCCATGTATTTTGCCAATTCCGGTACGATAGCACGGTACGCATCAAGACCGTCATTGCCGCCGTTCAACGCAAGCAGGGGATCAAACCGAAGCACTTCGGGTTCCAACCCATCCATATCCGGGCCGGCAATGTAGGGCGGGTTAGAAACGATGAGATCGAACTTTTCGGAGAGCACCGCGCACCAATTACTGACAAGAAACGTCGTGCGATCGGAAAGGCCGAGCCGGGCCGCATTCGCGTTCGCGACCTCGATCGCGGCAGGCGCAAGATCGACACCGACCCCGTGAGCATCCGGCCAAGCGGCCAGAATTGAGAGCAGCAAGCAACCACTGCCCGTGCCGAGATCGAGAACCCGTACCGGCCGTTCAAGCCGAAACTCAGATCGCAAATTCAGGGCGGCTTCGACCAGAGTCTCGCTATCGGCACGGGGCTCAAGGGTCGCAGGACCGATGATGTACTCATGGCCGAAGAATTCGCGATAACCACGAATACGCGCCACCGGCTCACGCGCGAGGCGCCGCGCCCTAATCGCCGTTAGCGCCGGGAGATACGCGGCGGGAAACGGATCGTTACCGCGCGCAAACAAGCTTGCCGGCTCGACACCGAGAACATGGGCAACCAACACCCGAGCATCAACGCGCGGCGAATCGATTCCGGCCTCCGCGAACACCGCCGTCAGTTCGGCGACCACGGTGGACACGGCGCGTGAAGATGGCGCGGCCATAAAGATCAATTGAGCGTTGCCAGGCGAGCCGCTTGATCCTCGGCGGTGAGTGCGTCGATCATCTCATCCAGACCGGCGGCACCCTCCATCACCTCGTCGATCTTGTAGAGCGTGAGGTTGATGCGGTGATCTGTGACTCGTCCCTGCGGAAAGTTGTAGGTCCGGATGCGTTCTGACCGATCACCCGATCCCACCTGACTCTTGCGGTCGGCAGAGCGCTTGGAATCGACTTCTTGCCGCTTGATGTCATAAAGCTTGGCGCGCAGCATCTTCATGGCCTTGGCTTTGTTCTTATGCTGTGATTTTTCATCCTGGCATGCCGCGACCACGCCGGTCGGCAAGTGCGTGACGCGCACGGCACTTTCGGTCTTGTTGACGTGCTGACCACCCGAACCCTGTGAACGATAGGTATCGATACGCAAATCATCCGGGTTGATCTGGATGTCCACTTCCTCCGCCTCGGGAAGGACCGCCACCGTCGCCGCCGAAGTATGGATGCGCCCGCTGGCTTCCGTCTCAGGCACACGTTGGACCCGATGGACGCCGGATTCAAACTTGAGCCGCGCGAATACGTTCCGCCCGGTCACCTCGGCCACGGCCTCCTTGAGCCCACCGAGACCGGTATCGTTAATATCGAGAATCTCAAAGCGCCAGCCCTTGCGTGCCGCATACCGCTCGTACATGCGAAACAGATTGGCGGCGAACAGCGCTGCTTCCTCGCCGCCCGTTCCGGCGCGCACTTCGAGGATGGCGTTCTTGGCATCGGCTTCGTCCCGGGGCAGCAGCGCGAGACGCACAGCTTCATCGTGCTCGCGGACCTCGGCTTTGAGGCGGTGCATCTCCTCTTCCGCGAGCGCCCGCAGCTCCGGGTCGGCGTCATTCATCATCGCCTCGGCCTCGGCCAGCGCCACCTGTGCCTGGCGCAGGCGATTCACTTCTTCGACCACCGGGCCAAGGTCCGAGAATTCCTTGCTCAAGCTCGCGAAACTTTGGCCACCGCTGGCCGAGGCCATCAAGGCCTGCAGCTCGTCATAGCGCGCCAGAAGTTTGCTTAGGTTTTCTTCAAAGGCCATTGTCGATCAACGATAAGGCGCGAGGTGACCGATCAAGTCGGCGCGGGGCACGATCGTCTGTTCTCCGCTGTCAAGATTGCGCACAGCCGCAGTGTTGGCCTTGATCTCATCCTCACCGAGAATGATTGCCGCCACCGCCGCAATTTTATTGGCCCGTTTCATGCGCTTGCCCATATTGCCGCCGTATCCGACGTCAACAGCAAATCCAACCGCCCGCAATTCTGCCGCCAACAAATCCGCCGCCTGCTCCTCCGCCGGCCCCACGGGAATCACGGCGACCGGTCGCTTTGCCGGCGCAAGCGCAGGCAGCATCATTGCCAGCCGCTCAATGCCCGCCGCCCAGCCGATGCCCGGCGTCACCGGACCACCCATGTCGCCGATGAGACCGTCGTAGCGGCCACCCGCAAGCACCGTGCCCTGAGCGCCGAGCGCGTCCGTCACGAACTCAAATGCGGTATGGCTGTAGTAATCGAGTCCACGCACAAGCGCCGGATTGACGACGAACTGCACGCCGTGCGCCGTCAGGCCCGATTTTACGGCATCGAAGAACGCGTGCGACGTTTCGTTGAGATGGTCGCCAAACTTCGGAGCACCGGCAATCGCATCGCGATCGGCCGGATCTTTGGAATCAAGCACCCGAAGCGGATTGCGTTCCAGGCGCTCGCGACTTTCCACCGACAGGAGATCACGACGACCAGAAAGAAACTTCACAAGCACGTCGCGGTAGGCCGTGCGGCTCTCGGCATCGCCGAGCGAGTTGATCTGCAACGTCACGTTCGTGACGCCGAGTGCATTCAATATGTGCTTCGCGAGCACAATAACTTCCACATCCGCCTGGGGTCCGGCAACGCCGATCAACTCCGCCCCGATCTGGTGAAACTGCCGCTGACGTCCCCTCTGCGGACGTTCGTGGCGGAACATGGGACCACGATAGAAAAACTTCAACGGCGTCTGCTGGGCAAGGCCATTGGTGATGAACGCCCGCGCCACACCGGCAGTGCCTTCCGGCCGCAGGGTGATGCTCTCGCCGCCCTTGGTCTCGAAGGTGTACATCTCCTTGGTGACAATGTCGGAGGTGTCGCCGAGGGTGCGCGCGAAGACTTCGGTGAATTCGAACGCAGGCGTCGCGATCTCGCTGTAGCCGTAGCGCTGCGCGATCTCGAACGCCGTTGCCTCGATATGGCGATGGCGGCGGATATCGTCGAACATCAGATCGTGAGTGCCGCGAACCGGCTGAAGAGATGACACGTCGCGCTTCCAGTAAGTTCGTGAGCAATAAACGTAAGGATGGTGCGGGCGGGGATAAAGAAACCGAGCGACGAAACGCCGCTACTCGGCGGCAGCTTGCGCGGCGGATTTCGCGGCTTCCATTTCCGCGGCTTTCTTCTCGACCAGTTTAACGATGTGGTCGAGTTTCTCTTCGTCGCGGATATTATGGTCGGTGACCCCGTTCAGATAGATCTTATGGCTGCCGTTGCCGCCACCGGTCAGGCCGATGTCGGTTTCCCGCGCTTCGCCGGGCCCGTTCACCACGCAGCCGATAATCGAAAGGGATACAGGCGTCGCGATGTGCGCGAGGCGTTGTTCGAGAATTTGCACGGTTTCGATCACGTTGAAACCCTGGCGCGCGCAGCTGGGGCAGGAAACGATTCGCACGCCGCGATGGCGCAGATCGAGCGACTTCAGCATGTCGAAGCCGACCTTCACCTCTTCCACCGGATCGGCGGACAGGGACACGCGAATGGTATCGCCGATGCCGGCCCACAGGAGGTTGCCCATCCCGATGGCGGACTTCACCGTACCGGCGCGCAGCGCTCCGGCTTCGGTGATGCCGAGATGCAGCGGGTAATCGCAGGCCGCCGCCAGTTCCGTGTAAGCCGCCACGGCAAGGAACACGTCGGACGCTTTGACGCTGATCTTGAATTCGCGGAAGTCGTTGTCCTCAAGAATCTTGGCGTGCTCAAGGGCGCTTTCCACCATCGCCGCCGGGCACGGCTCGCCGTATTTCTCAAGCAGGTGCTTTTCCAGACTGCCGGCATTGACGCCGATGCGCATGGAGCAGCCATGGTCCTTCGCCGCCTGCACCACATCTTTGACGCGCTGGGCATTGCCGATGTTACCAGGGTTGATGCGCAGGCACGCAGCGCCGGCCTGAGCCGCCTCGATCGCGCGCTTATAGTGAAAATGAATATCGGCGACGATCGGAACGCTGACCTGCTTTACAATATGCTTGAGGCCGGCCGTAGACTCCTCATCCGGGCACGACACGCGCACGATGTCCGCACCGGCCCGGGCCGCCGCCTCGACCTGATTAACGGTCGCGGCGACGTCATGGGTCAGTGTATTGGTCATGGTCTGCACCGAAATCGGCGCACCCCCGCCTACCAGCACAGATCCAACTTTGATCTGCCGCGAAACGCGCCGGTCGATATCCCGATAGGGCCTCAGGCTCATGGCCAGCCTCATGAAGGTTTAGCACTTTAACTTGCGGCTTATACCGCAAGTTCCGCCGGGTTCAAAACCCTGACCTAGGTCAGTCGCCGCCTTGCAGATGCTCAGCATCGAGTATAATTCCGCTCGCCACGGCGCCGGCCTCGCCAAGAGGGGGCATGACCTGGCCGTTGAGCAGAATCTCGATCCCGCCCGCGTTGGCGGTCATAAGGCTGATATTCGGTTTGTCCGGCGCCTTGTAGGTTTCACCCTTACGCAGCAAACGCGTCAAAATGATGGTTTCGCCATCGCGCACCTGAATCCAGCTGTCGGACTTGGCACGGACCTCGATGACGTCCCCTGATGGCATAACGGGCTCGGGCGGCGGCACGGACGAGGTCTCGTCCGTCTTGCCTGGACCAGCCCCCCCAGGGGCCGGAGTAGCCACAGCGGGCGTGGTTTGCGGATCTTGGCTCGGCGGCGCAACCGCGCCCGCCGACCGGGGGGCGGCACCTGGTGCGGCACCTGGACCTGCGGCTTCCGCAGCCGGTGTTCCCTGAGCCGGAACAGTGGGGTCAACCGCCGGGGCTGCGGCAACTGCCGCCGCCTGCTCCGCTCCCCCCGGCTGGGCCCCATCGGCGGTACCGGACGGTTGGTCGGGGAGGAGCCGGGTTGGGACCTCTTGGACGGCGGGCGCCATCTGGCGACCCATGCCGCTCAGCCCATACCAAATCCCGTAAACCGCCATGCCCAAGACCATGGCCGCAAGCAAGGCAACCCCAGAGGGTATGCCGGAGTCCGGTGCGGGGACGGAAAATTCCAGGGCGGCTTTACGTTTGAGGCCGGTGCTGTCCTCTTTGTACCTTCGAACGATCTCGTCGCCGTCGAGTTCCAGATGATCAGCATATGCCCTGACAAATCCGATGGCGTAAGCTTGGCCCGGCAAGTCCTCATAGCGCCCGTCCTCGATCGCCACCAGGTAGGTGTAGCGAATGTGCAGGACCTGAGCGATCTGTTGGAGATCCTTGCCCAGCCGCATCCGGGTCGCGCAAAGCAGCCGCCCAATCTCGCTATCTCCGAATTCGCCGTCAACGGCAGCGCTTCTGCCGAGCGCCCGATGAAACAAAGCCTGGGCGCGGCTACGCTTGCGTCCGCGCCGCGCATCTGTCCCTTGGTTTCCGGTTCGATCTGGCTGTGCTGATGACATCTTTGTTCTACAGCGGTTCGCCGGTGAAGACATTCACGTGAAGGGCTCTGGCGCAATCGCGGTCAGGTTTGCCGGGCCTAACCCGTTCCCACGGCTCGTAATTCGTGGAGGAACTTATAGCCGTGAAACAGGGAATGAAAGCCCTCGCGCATGAACCGGACATCGGCATGCGTCGCTTCAACGTTCCGCGAGACGGTGTGCGTGGATACGCTATAGCCCCGCCAACGGCTGAATTGAGACCCCGCTTTTCTGAAAAGATCATGCTCAAACAAAAAGTTAGCAAGACGCTTCGCGTCAACGCGATTCGATGAGATTGCAACGCATTTAACCCAGGGCGATCCCACGGTCGTGCGCGAACGCACGTAAATATTCCCGCAGTGTCGGCACATCGGAGTCCAGCAGTTCAGTGACGTAGAGCGCCGCCTGAGCAAGGTCGAGGCTGCGCACCATGGCCCGCACTGGCCCCACCGCCGTCGCCGACATGGAGAGGGTACGGAAGCCGATGGCAAGCAAGGCCAGGGCTTCAAGCGGCCGGCCCGCCATTTCGCCGCACACCGATAGCTCCACCTTACCTTGTCCGCATCGCTCGACAATGGAGCGCAACATGCGCAACGCCGCCGGCGACAGGGTGTCGTAGCGCGCGGCAACCCGCGTGTTGCCGCGATCCGCAGCAAAGATAAATTGCATGAGATCGTTGGAGCCCACCGAGATAAAGTCGGCGCGGCTGGCGAGCGCATCGAGTTGCCAGAGGAGCGATGGCACTTCGAGCATCGTTCCAACCTGGACCTCGGCGGGGGCGCCGCCGTTGGCTTTCTGCCGTTTAAGTTCCATCTCGAGAATATGGCGGGCGGTATCAAACTCGCTCACGGTCGCGATCATTGGAAACATGACGCGCAGACGCCCACCGGCACTGGCGTTGATTAGGGCGCGGAGCTGCTGACGGAGGAGCGACGGACGATCGAGGGTGAGACGGATTGACCGCCAACCCATGGCCGGATTGTCCTCGCTCATGGCACCGGTCGATGCCGCGATCTTGTCACCGCCAACGTCCAAGGTACGGAACGTCACCGGACGCCCATTCGCGGTTTCGACCACCTGCCGGTAAAGCGCCTGTTGGGCGCGTACGTCGGGAAGAGTCGGCAGAGCAAGAAACGGCATCTCGGTGCGGTAGAGGCCAACGCCGGCGGCATTGGTCTCATCCAGGGCCTGCATATCCATCAGAAATCCGGCGTTGAGATACAGCGCAATTGGAACGCCGTCCCGAGTCACCGACGGCAGGTTCTTCACGGCCGCATAGGCTTCCTTCTGGCGCGCGCGCGCCTCGACCGCCACGGTCGTCAGATCGATCACTTCTTCGGACGGACGCAGGATAATCTGTCCGGCAGTCGCGTCGAGAACGAGCAGATCGTAGGCATCAATGCGCTGTAACGCGCCCTGGACCTGGGCAACCACCGGCAGATCGAGAGCCTTGGCGACGACGACCGCATGCATGGTCGGCGAGCCCTCTTCCATCACCAGGCCGCGCAACTTGCGGCGGTCATAGTTGAGCAATTCCGTCGGCCCGATCGTCCGGCAGATAAGAATGGCGTTGTCGGGCAGTTCCGCGCGCATGCCGCCGCCGGAAAGAATGTTCAGCAGACGGTTGGCAAGGTCGTCGAGATCATGCAGCCGTTCGCGCAAGATCGGATCACTCACCTGCATCATACGCGCGCGGGTATCGTCATGAACACGCTGCACCGCGGCCTCAGCCGTCAGTCCCGTGGAAATCGCTTCAGAGATGCGGCTGATCCATCCGCGATCGTCGGCGAACATGCGGTAGACTTCGAGGATATCACCGTAAAGTGCGGACTCATGACTGCCGTCCATCAATGCGTCGACTTCCTTACGCAAGGTTGCGAGCGCCACATGCAGACGCTGCTCCTCGACGCGCGGGTCATCGCTCACAAGGCGGCCGATACGCACGTGGGGCCGGTGCATGACCGCCACGCCGATCCCCACGCCAGAATGAAGCGTCTCGCCTGTCAACCGTAGCGGTAGCAGCGCGTTGCCTTCCGCCTGAAATAGCTCCTCGCGCTTGACGATCTGGGTGGCCGCCATCAACTCGGCGATGACCATAGCCACGGTCTCAAGCGTCTCAACCTCCCAGTCGTTGAACGGCCGCTGCTCGCGCGTCTGCACGACCAGCACGCCGATAACGCGCCCGGCCTGGAACATCGGCACACCCATCAGGGAGCGGAAGAAATCCTCTCCTGTTTCCGGGCGGTACACGAATTGCGGATGCGACCAGGCATCGGCGAGCGCGACCGGACGCGCGTGGGCCGCGATCTCACCGACCAAACCTTCGCCGACCCTCAATCGGGTCAAGTGCACGGCGGTCTGGGACAGACCATATGTGGCGAACAGTTCCAGGACTTCGCCGGCGCGCATCACATAACACGAGCAAACGTCGGCCTTGAGCCCTTGGGCGATGAGGGCAACGACTTTGTCGAGGCGTTCCTGCACCACCCCGACGCCGGCCATGACGTCGCGCAGGCGGGAGAGCATCTGCCGCAGGTCGCCAGCGCTGAAGCCGCTCATGCGGTCGTCTCTAACGCGCTGTTGATACCGTCGTCAGTCATGCGCGCGACGCCAACGCGGCTTCGGCCTGAGCAACCAATTCCGCGATGATCGCGGCGACAGGCTCCTCGCGCGACACCATTCCCACGCTTTGGCCGGCCATCAACGACCCCCGCTCCACGTCGCCATCGATCACGGCCCGGCGTAGCGCGCCGGCCCAGAAATGTTCGATCTCGAGTTGGGCCGCGCCTTGCTCAATTTCACCGCGAGAGAATTTATCGGCTACACGTCGCTGCGTCTCCATGAATTCGTCGGTGCCCTCATTGACAAGGGCTCGCACCGGAATGACCGGGAATCGTTTGTCCAACTGGACCGTAGGTACGGCATCGCGCGCATTGGCGCGTATGAAGGCCTGCTTGAACTTGGGATGGGCGATGCTCTCAGTGGCGCAGACAAAGCGCGTTCCCATCTGCACGCCCGCCGCGCCCATCTCCAGATAGGACACAATGGCCTCACCGCGACCGATGCCGCCCGCCACAAATACCGGCACGCTGCGTACCGCCGGTAATATTTCCTGGGCCAGGACTGACGTGGATACCGGACCGATATGACCGCCCGCCTCCGCGCCTTCGATCACGATCGCATCGGCGCCGTTCTTGACCAGGCGATTGGCCAGAACCAGGGCCGGAGCGAAGCACATCACCTTGGCAAATACCTTGGCCTGCTTGATTGCCTCGGTCGGCGGGATGCCTCCCGCCAGAACCATATGTGACACTCGGTTGCTCGCGCACACGGCAACGAGTTCGAGCAGCTGCGGATGCATGGTGATCAGGTTGACGCCGAAGGGATACCGGGTCAAAGCGCGGGTCGCCTTGATTTCGGCGTCAAGCAAAGCGGGTGTCATAGAGCCGCAGGCGATGACACCGAAACCGCCGGCATTGCAGATTGCCGCAACCAGATTGCGCTCCGACACCCAGGTCATCGCCCCGCCCATGATGGCGATTGGACACTCCAGAAAGTCGGCGCCCCGCTTCCACAAGGCGCTCAAACGCGGCGATAGGACCGGCGCGCCGCTCGACCGGGCGCCGACCGCGGCGGAGGCGGTCGTCGAGGCTAACACTGGGGCGACCGCTTTTGTCATTGTCGGTCCTTTGTTAGAGCACGTTCCGGAAAAATAGGAGCCGGTTTTCCGGCCGGTACGTGCTCAAGATATTAAATGAGCGACCTTCGTATCCGGCGCGGTGCAACCACCGCACCGGGAAGGGCGCTAGCTGGCGTCGAGGCCGTAGGCGGTATGAAGCGCGCGGAGGGCAAGCTCGGTGTATTCCTCGGCAATCAGGACGCTGACCTTGATCTCGGAGGTTGAGATTACCTGGATATTGATGCCCTTGTCTGCGAGCGCCTTAAACATCGTCTGGGCGACGCCGGCGTGGCTGCGCATACCGACGCCGATCACAGAGACCTTCACCACCGACTTATCGGTGTTAATGGTCTTAAAGGGTATCTTCATGTTGTCCTTGACCACCTTGAGCGCTCGCTCAAGGTCGGCGCGGCCGCAGGTGAACGTAAGGTCCGTGGTCCCGTCATGGGACGTATTCTGGACGATCATGTCCACGTTGATATTGGCGTCCGCCAAGGGGCTGAAAATGCCCGCGGCGATACCGGGCTGATCGCTGACCGCGACCAGCGTTACCTTGGCTTCGTCGCGGCTATAGGCAATGCCGCTCACCAGTTCTTTTTCCACGATCTCATCCTCGTCACAAACCAACGTTCCCGGTGCATCGGAGAAGCTGGACAACACCTGAACGCGCACCCGGTGCTTCATGGCCATTTCGACCGACCGCGTCTGCAGCACCTTAGCCCCAAGCGATGCCATTTCGAGCATCTCTTCGTAGGTGATCTTATCGAGTTTACGGGCGGATTTCACGATGCGCGGGTCGGTCGTATAGACCCCATCCACATCGGTATAAATATCGCAGCGGTCGGCCTTGAGCGCGGCCGCCAGAGCCACTGCCGTGGTGTCGGAACCGCCGCGGCCGAGGGTCGTGACACGGTTGTCGGGACCGAGACCTTGAAACCCGGCCACAACGGCGACCTGGCCTTCAGCCATCCGACGGATGATTTCCGCGCCGCGAATCTCGGCAATCCGCGCTCTGCTGTGGGCATCGTCGGTAATGATCGGAATTTGCCACCCCGCCCAGGATCGCGCCTGCACGCCCAACTCCTGCAGAGCGATCGCCAATAGGCCGGACGTCACCTGCTCACCGGTCGCCACGATCGCATCGTATTCCCGGGCATCGTGGAGCGGCGCCATCTGGGTACAATAGTCGACCAGTTGGTTGGTCACGCCGGACATGGCCGAGACCACCACCGCGACCTCATTGCCGCGATCAATCTCAGCCTTCACCCGCAAGGCCACATTGCGGATACGGGCGAGATCACCGACTGAGGTACCACCGAACTTCTGAACGATCCGCGCCATGAGCGGGCCTAACATCCTGAAACTTGACTGACTTGCTTTTCTCGACCGCGCGGGGGCCGCCAAAGGCGCGTATAGATAGCCAAAGGCTTCGCCAGTCACAAGGCCGATCCCAATACTGAAACATGAATTAAATTCAATATGTTAACTTATGTTTGTCCGCCACCTCACTGGTCTTGTGATAGGCTCTGGCCTCAGGTTTCAAGCTGAGGCCCCCTTTGAACACGAGCTTACCCGCGCCGGGAAACGGCCCATCGACGGCATCGCCGGAAGAAATCGCCAAGTTTTCGCGCTTGGCGGACACCTGGTGGGACCCGGCCGGCGCATTCAAACCCCTGCATAAGTTCAATCCGGAACGGGTCCGGTTTATCCGCGACCGGTTAGCGCGTCACTTCGGTCGCGACCCTCACGGCGATGCACCCTTCAAGGGTTTGCGGCTGCTCGATATCGGCTGCGGCGGCGGCCTCATCGCCGAACCCATGGCGCGGCTGGGGTTCGACGTCACCGGCGTCGACGCGTCCGAGGACAACATCAAGACCGCAAGCACCCATGCCGGACGTTCCGGGCTTCCCATCGCTTATCGGGCCGGTACGCCGGAAGAACTCACCGATCTCGATGCCTTTGATACTGTACTCGCGCTTGAAGTCGTCGAACACGTCGCCGACGTATCGGCGTTCGTGAATGCAACGACGGCCTTGGTGAAGCCGGGCGGTACGCTGATCCTCGCAACTCTAAATCGGACGGCGAAGGGCTTTCTGCTGGGAAAGATTGCCGCGGAATACCTTCTGCGTTGGGTTCCCGCGGGAACGCATGACTGGCGCAAGTTCGTCCGGCCCAGCGAACTGGCGGCGGCGTTACGTCAGTCGGGAATGGTGATTTCTGAAATGGCCGGACTCAGCTTCGATCTCGCCACCGACAGCTGGCGGATAAGCCGTGACATCGACGTCAACTATATGGTGCTCGCGGTCAAACCATGACCTGCCGCCATGCAGCGCGCTAATTGCGCCGCTTTGGCCACGGTATGGCCGCTACCTTGATGCCTTCCTCAACCAGTTCTTGCGCTTCCTCAAGCGAGGCGTCGCCATAGATCGCCCGCTCAGGCGCTTCGCCATAGTGAATGCGGCGCGCTTCCTCGGGAAACTTTTCGCCCACGTGCTCAAAGTTCTTTTCGATGGTCTCGCGCAGCTTGGTCAACGCCTGGGCCGCGTTCTCCATTGCCGCGGCAACCTCTGCCGGCGGACTTGCGGGAACCGCCGGTAGCTTCGCCTCCGGCGCGGACGACACGCCCGCGGGCGCCGAAGCTAACGCAGTCTCCGCACCGAAATCCTTGGCCGTGCCTTTACCGAGACGCGGCGCCATCGGCGCCTTCCTGACTTTGACGCTTCCGCACCGTGGACACGGCGATTGACCTGCCTTCAGCAGCTTGTCGGCCGCTGTGCTGTTACGGAACCAGGATTCAAAGCCATGGTCCTTATCGCAAACGAGGTCGTAGAGAATCATCCGCTCACACCGATACCTATACCTATGCAAGTCGGGCTCATCTAAGGCTTCTCAAGGCCCCTGGCAATGCCCGTTTGTCGCGGTAGCCGGCTGAAATTCGCCTCAACGGCCACGGCCGGAACACGCCCGCGCGCGCAGGCGACTTCAGCCACGTCGATTTTCTCGGCAATCATACCGGGCGTGAGGCCGGCATCGGCGAGAACCTCGCCCCAGGGATTGACCATCAGAGCATGCCCATAGGTCTGCCGGCCGCCGGCATGGGTCCCCGTCTGCGCCGGCGCCAGGATGAAACATCCGGTTTCGATGGCACGGGCACGCAAAAGCACATGCCAATGGGCCTCGCCGGTCAGACGCGTAAAAGCAGCCGGGACGACGATAAAGTCCGCGCCCGCCTGAGCGAGGTGGCGGTAAAGATGGGGAAATCGCAGATCATAACAAATGGTGAGACCAAGACGACCCCAGGGCAGATCGACGCAAACGGCGGCGGCACCTGGATGAAACGTGGCGCTCTCTGCGTAGCGCTCGCCATTGCCGAGGTCGACGTCGAACATATGTATCTTGTCGTAGAATGCGGCAACATTGCCATCGGGGTCGATGACATAGGTTCGGTTAGCCACTTTACCATCACCGACAAGCACCGAAAGACTGCCGGCATGCAGCCAGATCTTCAGATCTTTCGCCAGCGCCCGAAACGCCCGCAGCGCCACATGATCAGGTTCAGCCATGGCGTTGGCCAGAGTTGACTGACGCCCCCAGGTCATCATCGAAACATTCTCGGGCATCAACACCAGAGCGGCGCCATCTTCGACCGCCCGACGGACGAGCGCGGATGCGGCGTCGATATTGGCCTTCATGTCCTCGGAGGCATTCACCTGGACACAGGCGGCGATGAAAGGTGCCGTGGACATGGCCCGACCGATCTAGAGTGGCGTCAACAGGGGATCGAGCTTGCCCGCCGATTCCAGGGCATAGATGTCATCGCAACCGCCGATGTGCTGATCGTCGATGAAAATCTGGGGAACGGTCTGTCGCCCCTTGGCGCGCGTCACCATCTCGCCGCGCCGCGCCGGATCCACCACCACATCGATTTCCGAAAAGGACACGCCCTTTTTGGTCAGCAGCGCCTTCGCGCGGTGGCAGTAGCCACAGATCGGCGACGTATAAATTTCGACTTTTGCCATTGCGAACCGTTCCCGTAAACTAATGTGAGCGTTAGAATAGCGTGTATCAAGGGTGTAGCTCCTCTTTTTCACGGTAGCGCCAGCTGACGGCAAAAGAATGGCGGCAAAAGGATGGCGTAGCCGAGCCGCGGGATTCTTGCGACCATACGGCCATGGCCCCAGACCAAATCACGCGGATCATTCTATTAACCAGCCCCGAGGAAACGCCGCCTCTCGGCGGCTTCTTGCGTGCCCACAGCCCGGCGTTGGAGATCGTCGGCGCCCACGACCGCGCAACGGTGGAATACGCCTGCGCCAGTGCCTCGCCGGGCACGCGCCTTCTGTCCTTTTGCTCGCCCGTGATTGTGCCCGCCGCCGCGCTCGCCGCATTGCCCGGACCGGCCTACAATTTTCACCCCGGGCCGCCGACCCGGCCGGGACGCTATCCGGGCGTGTTCGCGCTCTACGATGGTGACAAACAGTTCGGCATCACCGTTCACGAAATGGCGCCGAAAGTGGATTCCGGCGCCATCGTCGCCGTGGAATGGTTCGACCTAGCGCCGGACAGCGACCTTGCCACCATCGAGAAACAGACGTATCTCCGCCTCGCCACCGTGTTCCGAAAACTGTCGAAGCACCTTGCCACATGCGCCGCCCCCCTGCCCCGGCTCCCTCACGGCTGGAGCGGACACAAGACAACACGGGCGGAAGCATTGGCATTGGCTCGCATTACACCCGAGATGAGCGAGAGCGAAATCGCCCGGCGGCGCCGCGCCTGCGGACAAATCGAGATGCCGAGCGACGACCCCGGCTGGCCGGCCTGAAGCACCGGCGAGGGACTCTAGCCATGAACAATGCCACCGCATTCAGGACGGCCTTGGCACTGCACCAAGCAGGTCGCCTGGACGACGCCTGTAAAATCTACGAAGAAATCATAGCTGGGGATCAGGACCATTTCAAAAGTCTGCATCATCTGGGAATCGTCGCTCTACAACAGGGCAACTACCTTGAAGCCGTTCGGCAGATTGACAACGCGTTACGACTGAACCCCAACCAGCCCCTGGCCCACAACAATCGCGGCGCGGCCCTCCGGGCGCTGAAGCGCAATGATGAAGCCCTCGCCAGCTTTGAGCACGCACTCGCCCTCGATCCGAACCATGCCGAAGCCCATTGCAACCGCGCCCGCATGCTCATTGACTTCTGTCTCTTCGACCAAGCCGTTGCGAATTGCGATCGCGCCGTCGCCCTCAAGCCAGATTATGTTGACGCCCATGACAATCGGGGAGTCGCCCTCCATGAACTTGGCCGCCACGAAGAAGCCATCGCAAGCTTTGATCAGGTTATTGCCCTCAGACCACACCGCGCCACAGCGTATGCTTACCGCGGCGCTTGCCTCAGTGCGTTGAAGCGCCACCGAGAGGCAATAGCGAGCTACAGCAATGCTATCGCCTGCACACCGGATATCGACTTTGTTCCGGGTGCGGTTCTGTTTCTGACCTTGGAGATCTGCGACTGGAACGGAATCGACGACAAATTCACGACGCTTCTGAATCAGGTGGACGCCGGACGCTTGGTCAGCACTCCGCCTCTCCTGCTCCCCACTCCGTCATCGGCGGCACAGCAGCAAAAGATTGCCGCGCGGTATTTTCAGGAAAGAACGTCGTCGCCAATTTCCAACCCACCGGATTTCAGAAACCGGCACGGCGACAAGATTCACATCGGGTACTTCTCAACGGACTTTCACGATCATGCTATCGCCATTCTTATAGCGGGATTGCTCGAGACCCATGACCGCTCTCAATTTGAAATTACTGGGTTCTTATTGGCGCGCAGGCCTATCGATGCAGCACAACTACGGCTTAAGACGGCGATGGATCGTTTTATTGACGTCAGCGACATGTCGGATCAGCAGGTGGCCAAGCTTAGTCGTGAGCTGAAAATCGACATTGCCGTGGATCTCAATGGCTACACGGCCAACAGCCGGCCGGGAATTTTCACCCAACGCGCCGCGCCGATCCAAGTCAACTATCTGGGTTATCCCGGCACCATGGGCACAACGTGCATCGACTACATCGTCGCCGATCAGGTCGTCATCCCACCGCACATTCGCCCGTATTTCACGGAGAAGGTGACCTACCTGCCTCACAGTTATCAGGCGAACGACTCAAAGAGACCAATACCTCACGGCGCGCCTTCCCGCACCGAACTCGGGCTACCGGAGAGCGGCTTCGTCTTTTGTTGTTTTAACAACAGCTACAAGCTGACCCCCGACGTATTCGATATCTGGGTGCGTCTCCTTGGCTCGATCGATGGCAGCACGCTCTGGCTTCTCGGCGAAAATGAGACAATGACCGGAAACCTCAGAGCCGAAGCGCGAAAACGCGGCATCCCGCCTGATCGCCTCGTTTTTGCCAAACGCATGGCGCAAGCGGATCATCTAGCGCGTCACGGCGCCGCTGATTTATTTCTGGACACGTTCTACTACGGCGCACACACAACGGCGAGCGACGCGCTGTGGGCCGGGCTCCCGGTCCTGACAAAGCTTGGGAATACATTTGCCAGCCGCGTGGCCGCGAGTCTGCTAACAGCCGTCGGCATGCCCGAACTTATTGCCGAGGACGCCGCCGCGTATGAACGAATCGCATTAGAACTGGCCACACGGCCGGAAAAACTCGCAAGGCTCAAACAACGGCTTCTAGAGAACGGAGCGTCTTCCCCGCTCTTCGACACGCCGCGTTTCACCAGAAATATCGAGGCCGCATTCAGACGGATGTGGGAAACATACAACACGAAAGGCATGCCCGAGGACTTTCACGTCGAGGAGGCGTGACGGGAAGACCGATCATCGCAGGGCTGGAACCCTGCCGAGCACCAGCACGTCAACCGCCCGTGCGCCGGCGGCAAGCAGCGCTCGCGTGCATGCCTCGGCCGTGGCCCCGGTTGTGAAAACATCGTCGACCAGAAGCACGCGTTTATCGCGCACCGCACGTATCCGCCGCACCCGGAATGCGCCACTGACATTGCGGCGGCGGGCGGTGCGATCAAGGTGTCCTTGCGTGGGCGTCGCCTTGATACGCGTCAGGGCATCGGGCACGGTCGGTTTGCTTGTGAGACGACCGAGGGCATTGGACAAAAGCGCCGCTTGATTATAGGTCCGCCACAAGAGCCTCCAGCGGTGAAGCGGCACCGGCACAATCACGTCACATGTTTCGATCAACACACTGCCGGCCCTGTGCATCCAACGTGCCAAATGCACGGCCGCGTCGGTGCGGTCGCCGTGTTTGAATCGCAGGAGCAACCCTTTGCTGGTGGCGTCGTAGACAAATACCGCCCGAGCGCGGTCGAAGTCGGGGCGTTCCCGGAGACAACCGCCGCAGATGAGATCATCGTCCGCGACCGTCGCAAGGGGCAGCCCGCACACCCGGCACATGGGTGCCGCGATGAAGGTGAAGCCGCTGAAGCACGTCGCGCATAACGCACCCGGCGCATCCACAGCCGCACCGCACCCCAGACAACGAGGCGGCAGCAGGGCATCCACCGCCATGCGCCCGGCGGCTCGTAACGTCGCGACCGTGCCTGAAAGCTCAAATGCCATATGGACCTTTACGGGGCCCCATCCCCCTACTTCATCAGCACCGCCAAAAATGCCATAACCGCGCCATGACCGACACCATGATTGTCTTTGATCGCGCGGTGGTGCGCAGGCGGCGCGACCGGGCCGCCGCCGGCTTGGCCGCAGCGGATTTCCTCTTGCGTGAATCTGCGGTTCGCCTGGCCGACCGGCTGTTGGACGTCACCCGCAGTTTTCCGCTGGCCCTGGACCTGGGATGTCACAGCGGCCAGCTGGCATCCGTTCTCGCCGGCCATGCGCGGATTGGCTGCCTGTTGCAGGCCGATTTTTCAGCAGCCATGGCGACGACAGCGCACAACTCAGGCAAGTGCCCAACTTTCGTCGCTGATGAGGAAAGCCTGCCGGTGGCACCCGGAAGCCTGGACCTCGTCATGAGCAATCTCTCCCTCCATTGGGTGAACGATCTTCCGGGCGCCCTTACGCAGATACGCCGCGCGCTCAAGCCGGACGGCTTGTTTCTGGCCACCCTGTTCGGGACTGAGACCTTGCGCGAGTTGCGCGCGGCGCTGATGGAAGCAGAGTCGGAGACCGCTGGCGGCGTCACGCCCCGCGTCTCGCCTTTCGTCGACGTGCGCGATGCCGGAAATCTTTTGACACGCGCGGGATTCAACCTGCCCGTGGCGGACGTTGACGTCATCACCGTGACATACGCGGACATGTTCAAGCTCATGACTGACCTGCGCCGCATGGCGGAAACCAATGCTGTAATTGAGCGGCGAAAAACCTTCAGCCGTCGCGCGACCTTTCTGCGCGCGGCGGAGATTTACGCACGGCGGTTTACCGCGACGGGCGGGCGGATTTCCGCAACCTTCCAGATTGTGACACTGACGGCCTGGGCTCCCCATGAGTCGCAACCCAAGCCGCTTCGCCGGGGCAGCGCCACGGCCCGCCTCGCCGATGCCCTGGATAGCACTGAACTGCCGGCGGGTGATGCGGTCCCACGCGGCCCATCGCGCAACACGTAAGGGACGTCCATGAAATTCCACGCACCATTGATCGAAGGTATTCTGATCAAGCGGCACAAGCGCTTCCTGGCGGAGATCAGACTGGCCTCGGGCGAGGAAGTCACCGCCCACTGCGCCAACTCCGGCTCCATGCTGTCCGTGTGTGATCCCGGCGCGCGGATATGGGTCTCGCCCGCCGCCAATCCGGAACGCAAGCTGCGCTATACCTGGGAAATCATCGAGGTGAACGGCGCCATGGTGGGCATCAACACATCCCATCCCAACCAGATTGTCAGCGAAGCCATTGCCGCAGGACGGATTTCCGAACTCACAGGGTATCCCATCCTGAAGCGGGAGCAGAAATACGGCAAGAATTCCCGTATCGATATTCTGCTGGAGGCCCCCGACCGGCCCCCGTGTTATGTGGAGGTCAAGAACGTCACCATGCGGCGCGGCCCCCAGGGACCAGCCGAGTTTCCCGACTCGGTCACCAGCCGTGGCACCAAGCACCTTCAGGAACTTGGGGATATGGTGGAAGCCGGGGCCCGCGCAATGATGTTTTACTTCGTCCAGCGCGGTGACTGCGACCGTTTCACGGTTGCCGCCGACCTCGACCCGGAATATGCCAAGGCATTGAAATTGGCTATGAAACGGGGGGTTAGCGCGGTCTGTTACAGTGCCCGGGTCACCCCCAAAATTATCGAGGTGGATAAGCCGTTGACGTTGGCTTTACCTGCCTGAAGCCATATATGTGTGTTTGGTTGCCGCGGCCAACGGCATCCCCGAGACCTTAACCCCGCCGAAAGACGACCGCACGATGCGCGATGCCGCCCTCAAACCTCCCCGCGACGCACAGATCCACGGACCCGAGGCGTTCGCAGCCATGCGAGCCGTGGGGCAGCTGACAGCGGAAATCCTGGACTATATCACCCCCTTCGTGGTCCCCGGGGTCACCACCGGCGAACTTGATCGCCTGTGCTACGAATATCACGTGGCCCACAACGCCATTCCGGGGCCCCTGAATTACCGGGGCTATCCGAAGTCGGTCTGCACATCCATCAATCACGTGGTCTGCCACGGCATTCCCGGCGAGCGGGTCCTGAACGACGGTGACATTATCAATATCGACGTCTCGCCCGTCCTTGATGGGTGGTTCGGCGATTCCAGCCGCACGTATTTCGTCGGCGACGTCAAAATCAAAGCCCGGCGCCTGGTTGAAG
>SCTM01000137.1 GCA_004297485.1 Rhodospirillaceae bacterium | reverse complement strand
CAGCGCGACCTGGGCGGTTTTCATGTCGGCCGCGTGCTGCCGTTCGCCAAACGCCATACGGTTGGACCGTTCATCTTTTTCGATCATATGGGCCCCGCCATATTCCCACCCGGCCGGGGCATGGACGTGCGTCCCCATCCCCATATCGGCCTCGCGACCGTCACCTACCTCTTTGAAGGTGAGATTCTCCACCGCGATAGTCTCGGGACCGTACAGATGATTTCGCCGGGCGACGTCAACTGGATGGTGGCCGGCCGCGGCATCGTTCATTCGGAGCGCACGCCAGATCCGCTGCGCGCATCGGGGTTTGCCATTCATGGCATCCAATCCTGGGTCGCCCTGCCCCGCGTTCACGAACATACGGCGCCAAGCTTCGCCCACCATCCGGCCGCGACCCTGCCGCTGGTGGACCGCCCCGGCGCGCGTTTGCGAATCATCGCCGGACACGGCTTTGGCGCCCGCTCACCAGCCAAGGTTTTCTCCGACACGCTTTATGTCGACGCGCAGATGGAAAAGGGCGCCGTCCTCGACCTGCCGCCGGAGCATGCGGAACGCGCCGTCTATGTCGTCGAAGGCAGCATCACCATCAACGGCGAGCCGGTCGCTACGGCGACCATGGCCGTGCTCAAGCCCGAGATTGTCGCGCATCTGGTTGCCGCTTCCACCGCACGGCTGATGCTACTGGGCGGCGCCGCGCTGGATGGTTCGCGGCTGATCTGGTGGAACATGGTCGCCAGCGATCAAGCGCTGATCGATCAGGCTAAGGCGGATTGGAAATCCGGTCCTGAGAACAAATGGCAGAGGCGCTTTACCCTGCCGCCGGACGAGAGCGAATTCACCCCGCTGCCGGAATCTTGAAAGGATTCCGACGCCGTCAGGCGGGATAACTCAGCATCCCATAGTCGCCGATGGAGGTGAAACCGAGGGCACGATAGGACATAGCGGTGCTGCGGTGAGCTTTTTCCAACAATAGCGTCGCTCGTGGCACATGGTGGCCGTAAGCCGCCAGCGCCGCCTCGGCGACGGCAACCGCACCATAGCCTTTTTCCCGCAAGGCCGGTGGTACCCAAACCCCGCCAATCTGCACGCCGTCCGGCTGCCAGGTGTCATAGCTCGCCATGGCCACGAGCCGCTTGGTTTCCGCCACATACAAGCCTTGGACGCGAATCTGTTCCGCCATGTCGGCGCGTACCGCCGCACGGCGCGGGGGCGTGTTGGGCAAACCATGGGTTTCCGCATCGCGCGCCATGCGCCACGGCAGGAGAGTTTCAAGATCCGCCATTGTCGCCAGACGCGCGCGCACGTTCTCGCGGATCGCCGCCTCGGGAACCGCGAGCTTGCCGAGGTCCAGCGTCATCAGCACCTGCGGCGTTCCCACCATCCGCGATCGCTCGACAACTCCGGTGGAGGTCGCGGCGGTTTCCACCTGCAACCAGGGGCCGGCTATGGCCATGACGGGGCGCTGGGAAATGGCCACCGCTTCACGCACGACGATCCCCAGGTGGCGCGCGGCATGCAACACCAGGGCGCCGTTGCGATAGTGCACGGCCAAGCCTTCGATGGTCGCGCCGTCCCACATGGCGACGTAGGTGCCTTGGGTCGGGTGACCCTGGTCGACCAGACCACCCATGCGCAGATTTGCCCGCATGAACATGGTCGAAGCCCAGTGCCGATTGAGATAAGCGTCCACGGCGGGTTCGTCGCCCGGAGCGAGGGGACGGAGGTTGGTATCGGCAATTCGCAAGTAGGTGTTGGACATTTCCGATCTCCGTTCGGACACCCACCACATTCCGGAGAAAACGGCAGGCGCAGTAGATTTCCAAGGTCCTTGGGAAGTATCGGGACTCGGTTAACGGCAAATTAAGATAGGTAAACGACGTGGACCGATGCGGCACGCGAGGTTGCATGAAAGCAAGCGCCGATGCGCCGACGGCGTCTTAATCAGGTGAAAAATGAAGAGTCCCGGGGATTGCGTCTTTAGATCGCGATGAGACGAACCGGCACATCGGGCGTAACGCTTCGGTCTCGAAACTTGGCGACGCGAATCGAACTTCGCATCAGAGCTGGCCGCGAGTCGCAGATCGTGTCACACTTTTCGACAGCAATAACGAGCGCGTCCTTCCGTAGGAGGGAGAAAGACGCCAGCTGTTCTTTGGGGGCGAGTACCGCGTGAATATTCAGCGCGCCAGCGCGATCGTACCGCCGGAGGGACACTTCTCACCGGCCGCTCCTTCCGTATTGCCAAAGAAAAAACGGACAAGCTGGTTTGAGCGGCTGCGTCACAGGCTGGCACGGCTTTTTTTTCCGTTCAAACACCATATCCCGCCCAACGGCGTTACGCCGGCGGAAGCCGTGGCGACATTCCTGAGTACGATGGCCGCCGAGGCGGCACGCAGGTTGCCGGCATGGGATCGCATGCTCCGGGCAGGTCTTTACGATTGCGGCCTGAGCTACGATGCCCGGCATGCGTTTTTCGATAGCCATCCGGTAGAGGACTATCACTTCGCCGGCATCGTCGCTCTGGAAGCGTCGCGCATTCGCGGCTTATATCCGCCAGCAGAGGCAGATGCGCTGTTGGCCGAAATCGGGACCCACGTGGACACCGTCGCCAAACGCAGGGATCGGATCGTTTCGGAACTGGTGTTCGAGATTATCGGCCGCATCAATATGTCGCAAAGCCCGACGCTACAGAAAATGCCCTACGACATAGCGACCAAGGCGATTCTCGAGCAGCTTGATATCGGTAATAACGAGGATACGCGACCGCTGATGTCCGACACCGCATTCCGTCACGCCTTCGGCGAACCGCTGGCAACGGGCTTTCGCGATTGGTGGGCCGCGTTTCAAACGCGCTTCGTCCTCTATCTGCCCGAGGGGGAGGAAGACGGCAGCGATAGCGGCGAAATGCCGCCTGTCGTCGCGGCACCGGTACCCGCAAGACGGCCGTGGCGCCCGCGACGCGCCAAGCCCTTCTAGGGCCGCGAACACGGCCGGGCCGCATTCATCGCTCAGCTATCGCTCGCCACCGCGACACTGGGCGACAGCGGTTGATTGACCCGCGCTTTTATCCGATCAAAGTCCGCCAAGAATTTTGGCCGCACCGTTCCACAAACCCAATCCCAAATCGTCGTGTAGCCACCAAAATTATAGTTGAAGTATTTGTGGTGCTGATCGTGAAACGTCGCCGTTATGAACCATCTTGTGGCCCATGACTTGTTCCACCAGCGGGGGAAAAACTCGTATCCCGTATGCACATAAAACCCCATCATCATGTTGAATGGTGAAATCAAGATCATGGTGGGTTCGTGTATCGTAAATAGCGCCGTGAACAATGGAATAAAGCCGCCGTTCACGAGCGATTCGAGCGGGGTTACCGACAAGGTCGTCAGCACATTGGGCGATGTGGAATAGTGATGGACCTTATGCACCCAGCGATAAATTGGCTCGACATGCATCAAGCGGTGGAACCAATAAAAATAGCAATCAAATGCAAAAAAGTAGCCGGTAAATTCCAGCGCAACAACCCACCAGCTCACCGGAGACTTGTTAAAAACAACAAGCCCGCGCGTCGTCAACATCGATGTCAGAGAGCCGAGAACAACGGCGGAAACCGCGAGATTGATAAGAGCAAAAAATATTTCGTTACGGAAAGTCCGCCACCGAAACCCGTTTGGCTGAATTTTTCTGGCGCGGAAGAAGCTGCGAAAAATGCCGAATGCAAGGCCACCAGCGAGAAATAATATGAGCCAGACGGAAAGAAGATTTTT
>SCTM01000136.1 GCA_004297485.1 Rhodospirillaceae bacterium | reverse complement strand
ATCTTACTTCTGGTCTGTCGCCATTCTAAACTATGAGGGCAAGCGCGATACCGTCGCCTGCGGCCGTTACCTCGATCAATTTGAGCGTCGGAACGACGAATGGCGGATCGCGGCGCGTCTGGTTGTGACCGATTGGTTCCGGGACTATCCGGACTCGGCGGATTGGAAAATTGGTCCATTTGGAATGCCAGACGCGGAACGCGGTGTCGCCAATCCCAAGGACAAGAGCTACACATGGCTGGGGTTGCGCTAGCGGGTTGTTGAGAAGTTCCCTGCCGGCTAGGGGAGTGCGTGCGTCCCTGCGTCTAGACATGCCCGTGCGGACAGCGCCTCACGCACCCGCCCGCCGACCTGTGCCCCGGGTAGGTGGACGACCTCGCGCGAAACGGCAACCAACTGGTCCAGGTCAATGCCGGTGGCAATCCCCATGTGATGAAAAGTCCACACGAGATCTTCGGTCGCGACATTGCCGGTAGCACCGGGCGCGAAGGGGCAGCCCCCCAATCCCGCGACCGATGCGTCAAACGTCCGGGCCCCCGCTTCCCAGGCCGCGAGGGCGTTGGCGACTCCCAGGCCATAGGTGTCGTGACCATGGAATGCCCACACGCGCACCTGGCTAAAGCGATCGCGTGCTGCCGCGAACAACGCACGCACTTGCCTGGGGTCGGCACGCCCGGTGGTGTCGCACAAGGCGATCTCGACATCGGCGGTCACAGCGACGAGATGATCGAGCAGATCGAGTACGGCCTCGCGATCGATACGGCCGGCGTAGGGACAATCGAACGCCGTAGCGAGGTTGAGTCGCATGGTAGCGCCCGGCGGCATCATTGCGATCATTTGCCCATAGTCAGCAACCGACTCCATAGGGGTCCGCCGCACGTTGCCCATGTTGTGACGTTCACTAACCGACAGAACCGCGCTGAGATGACGCGCCCCGGCCGCGAGCGCGCGCTCGGCGTGACGCGCAGTCGGCACGAGCACCTGCGGATCGAGGCCGGAAAGCCGTGCCGTCGCCGCCACGATCTGCGGCGCATCGGCAAGCTGCGGTACGGCCCGCGCACTTACGAACGATGTGCTTTCCATCCGGCGCACGCCCGCGCGGTAGAGCTGTTCAATCAACGCGATCTTTGTCGCGGTGGGGATCAGCGGTTCGACTGACTGAAAGCCGTCTCTCGGACCGACCTCGACGATCTGCACATCGTGCTGGCCGGAGTTCATACAACACCTTCCTTCTCCAGCGCCTCGACTTCTGCCGGCGTGAGGTCCAACAGCTGCGTGAGAATTTCGTGATTATGCTCGCCAATATCCGGTCCGGGCCAACGGACAGTGCCTGGAGATTCGGGAATGTGCGGCACAATGCCCGCCTGCAGCACCGTGCTGAAATGCTTGTCGGGGACATCACGCACCATGCCGCGTGCGCGATATTGCGGGTCCGCGGCGCAATCTGCAGCCGTGTATACCTTGGAGTTGGGGATATCGCTGTCATTCAGCATCGCGATCACACGATCAGCTTCATGGCGGCGACTCCAATCACCAATCAACTGGTCGAGTTTCGGTGCATTGGCCACGCGCTCGGGATTATTCGCGTACCCTGCCGCACCGATCAGTTCCGGTTTGCCGATCAGCTTCATCAACCTGGCAAACAGAGGCTCGGAGTTGGCCGCGATCAGCACCCATTTTCCATCGGCTGTCGGATAGGCGTTACTCGGCGCCGCGGTGGGGAGACCACCGCCCATGGGTTCCCTGATCTTGCCAACCGCGCCATATTCGGGAAGCATGCCTTCCATCATACTGAGCACGCTCTCCGAAAGTGCGACATCAACCGTCCGGCCCTGGCCATCGCCTTTGGCCCGGTCGCGCTGCCAAAGCGCCGTCATGATGCCGAAAGCCGCATAGAGTCCCGCGATCGAATCGCCGATGCTGACTCCGACCCGTACCGGCGGCAGGTCAACCATCCCAGGCGGATGATTAGTCAGATACCGTAGTCCGCCGACCGCCTCTCCGATCACGCCGAACGCCGGCCGATCGCGGCCGGGCCCGGTCTGACCATAGCCGGAGACGTGCGCGAAAATGAGGTCCGGGCGCGCACGCCGCAGCACATCGGGGCCAAGCCCCATACGTCCAAGCTGGCCGGGGCGGAGATTCTCCACCACGACATCGCAATGTGCGACAAGCCGGACCACGAGATCCCTGCCCTTCTGCGATTTGAGATCGAGAGTGAGACTGCGCTTATTTCGTCCATGCATCGACCACCACAGCGATCGTCCCTCGATCATCTCACCCCATTGTCGCACCGGATCGCCGCTACGCGGCTCGATTTTGATCACATCGGCGCCGAGATCCGCGAGCAAGCGCGTACAGAAAGGTGCCGCGATAAAATGGCCGATTTCCAATACGCGTAAATCAGACAGAACGGGTCGCGTCGTCGTGGGCAGGTTCATAGCAAGTCCTTAGCGAATTATGCACACCACGTCATGCCGCCGAAACAGCCGTCAGCCTGGTGAGATTCTCCGCGATCATGATACCGCAATCAACTACCGGCTTTCATCCTTTGCTCCTCCACGTCGGAGAGAAGCGGGCCGATCTTCTGATCGGCCAGAATGGTGCAGTAATATTCATTGACATGACTGATCTTGCCGTCGCGCAGTGTGAACACCATGCAATACTGATTGCAATAGCGCTCGCCGTTCGCGAGTGTTGCGTCGCCCTCGAATTCGACCACGACCCGATCCCCTTCCGCCGTCACGCTGTGGAAGGTGGGTCGCAGCCCGGTGGGGATCAACTCTCGGAACGCGCCGGTCGTGGCAACGATGAGCTCATATGAGCGCGGGCCGGACAGCTTGCCGAAACCCTTCGCGATTGTGACCGCATCCCGGGTCAGATAGGACTTCGCCGCCTCGGCATCGCCTCTGCTAAACGCCTCGATGAAGCCCACAGCGATCTGCTTTTTCTGCTCGCTCATGGGGCATCCACCTTTTGATCGGATCGTTTCTGGGACTCTATCCCGCATATCACTCGCCAGAATTTGCGCAGCCATTGACCAATGCCAACAAACACCGAAGGCGCAGCGGTCACGATCGCACCCGGCGGTACGGGCGCACCGGCGATCCTCTCGATCTCGGCCTTAAGCTGCTCGGCAAAGGACTTCACAAACTTCGGCATGAGCGGTTTGCCCATGGCCTCCCACATTGGCGCCATGGGCCCGGTGCCCTCCACACGTACCTTCAACGTGATCTCAGTCTCGTGGGCCCCTTTTCGCGCGGCGGCGTAGAAACCGTCTCCTCGGACAGGATCGCCTTCCAGTTTGTAGGAAAAGTTCACCCGCTCCGGACCGTCCCACCGGTCGACGTGCACCAGGACATTCACGGTACGCACGAGACCGCCAACACCGACCTTAAGAGTCCATCTGGAATCATGCGCGTCGACAACCGCGAATTCCCGCATTCCGGGCATAAGACTCGCCCATCTTCGCATGTCCTTGACGTAGTCCCAGACGCTCTCAATCGCGGCGTCGATCACAATCGCCTGTTCTGCTTCGATCACGTGATGGCCTCACAAGCCCAAGCGCTCGATTTCTTTCTGCAACATGTCACTGGGCTTCCCGGCAGCGTGAAGGCCGGCGAGATAGCCGTGGGTCATGCCTCGGGCGTTTGAAATGCCGCTCTGCATGACGGCGCCGGTTTCCATGCGCGCCACTGAGTTCCCCGCGACGTAAAGGCCCTCGATCGGCTTCTCGTCCCAGCCGACGGCACGAGAGTGTTGATCGGTCACCACGCCCGTGGCGGCGATAGCGGTACCACCCATTCGATGCAACTCGACAGCATAGAATGGCGGCTTCACCAACGGGCCAAGGTTGGGGTTCGGCTTCTGGAACGGATCACCGCACATCCATGCGCTCCAGGTGTGCGTGCCGCGATGAAATTCCGGATCCTCACCCTTCTCGGCATGGGTGTTAAAGCTGGCGATGGTCGCTTCGAGACCTCGCGCGTCCACACCAATCTTGCCCGCGAGTTCGGCGATGGAATTGGCCGTGGCACCCAGACCCTTGGGCCAGTCCTGGTCGGGCATGACCGACGCAAAGGGATATTTCTCGTGCGCCTGACTGTCGATAATCGCCCAGCAGGGGAAATTCGGGTGGGTCTGGTTCCCGCCATCGATGATATCGATCATGTAATAGAACTGGCGATAAAAGGCCTCGTTGCCGAAGCGCCTGCCCTTGCGATTGACGACGATGGTGTGGGGCTGGCCGATAACCTGCAAGGCGCTGCGCCACAGCGGCTTTCCTTCTTCGTCCTCCTCGCCGGGGACGATGAAGCCCAGCGAGGTGATATCGGGCACCTTCGCGATGCGTGCCCCAACCGGCCCTGCCAATCGGAAGTTAGCGCCATTGATGGTCGAGAACACCATCGATCCCAGTTCGAGTTGTTGGCCAAGGGTTTTGTTGTAATTCTGATTTCTTTCATAACTACTGACGGCGATGACCACACCGCGATTGGCCTTCACGAACAGGTCCTGGCCATTCTTGGTCACGCGAACGCCGACAACGCGCGCGCCGTCGCCGATAAGTTCTTCCGCATTGGCGCCGGTATGCATTGGAATGCCGCGATCAAGCGCGCCCTTGACAAAATAGGCCACCAGGCCCGCACCGAGACAGCGCTCATCCTTGGTGAGACGCTCGGACATGAGGCCGAAGTCCCATTTCATCATATTCGCCACACCGCCCCTCTCGAACATGTCGTGATGGGTCAGGCCATAGGGCATCTGGGACACACGCGTCCTGGATTGCCATTCGCCCAGGGTCTCGGCCGGAAACGGCAGGGCCTCAAGCATCCGGCCCTCGGCAACGGCGTCATTGCTGTGCCCGTAATAATAATCGGGGCAGTCGCGGATGACGCACATCTTCAGGCCAATTTTCTCCTCGAAATATTTGAGAGCCGCCCGTGCGTGAACCACCTTGTTGAGGATCGCAACGTCGTTCCCATAATCCATGGAAAGGCGCTTGAGGTAACGGAAGCCACTTTCGGGCGAATCCTCAACGCCCAAAGCTAGAGCGTGATGGTTGCCCGCAACCCAGACTTCGCCCATCGATAGAGCCGTGACGCCACCGACCTGCTCCGAACGCTCGAGGACGAGCGCGCTCGCCCCATGGTCATGGGCGGTGATCGCGGCGGCCAAGCCGCCGATGCCGGAGCCGATCGAGACGACATCCGCCTCAAAATCCCATCTCGCCGGAAGATTACGAATCATCTCGCCCTCCCTCACCCAGAACAACCCGGAGCGCCTTAGGGTTTGTTGATGCGGTTCCTGATACCATGCCTGCCTGAGCGAGACGTGCCCGCACCGGCTCCGGAACAACTCATCGCGAATTTGAACCCCCGCACAACGCTGCCGAACTAACCTACCCGGGCGAGGTGGAGGTTGCCCGGCGTGGAAGCGGCAATCGCGATCCCTATCCCTTGAGCCTCGGCATAATCTTGTCGGCGAAAAGCTTCATCTGTTGGTAAACCAACTCATAAGGCATGCCGCCATAGCTGAAGTTCGCCAGGATTTCATAGTCGCCGACGAGTTCCTTGCGGCGGAGATGCTGCTCCCACAGTTCCTCAGGCGTCCCGATCAGATTGGCGCCGATATAATCCTTATAAGCCTTATCGGGACCGCCGGCCTTGGCCGACATCTCTCCCAATGTCACATAAGTCCCGTAAGAGGGCAGCGACTTGAAGTGTTCCCCGCCGAACTCGTAATGATTTGCCACCGTTGAAAATAATTTGCTGAAATACTTGTCGGTATACTCAACGACTTTTTGCTTGTTATCAAAGCAGACCATAAAGTCGGAGATGATAAACGGTGGTGCCTCGCGGCCGTGAAGCTGCTTGAAAGTGCTCCGGTACCCGTTGATTTCCGGGAGCGCACGGCTCCAGTCCCCTTGCGAAAACCTGAGCGACTTGAGGCCGTATTTGGCCGCAATCTCCACCGACGAGCCCGACATGCTGACCATGACGGTGCGGTCCTTGAAGGACTTGAACGGCCGCGGCCTGATTTCGACGCGCGGAATCTTGTACCATTTGGTGTCGGCTTCAACGAAACCTGTTTCGACGCCATTCATGACGATGATGGCGGCCTCGTCGAACATCTCGCGCGAGTCGGCAAGTTCAACGCGAAAGTGTTTGAATTCTCGACGCGCGGCGCCCCGGCCCATGCCGAGAATTAAGCGGCCCTCGCTGACGATATCGAGCATGATGGCCTTTTCCACCACGCGAAGCGGATCGTTCCAAGGCAGGATGACCGCGGCCGTTATAAGTTTAATTTTTTTCGTCTTGGCCGCGACGTAGGACAGCATCTGGAAGGAGTCCGGGCACGCCGCATAGTCAGTGAAGTGATGTTCGACCGGCCCGACAACGTCGAACCCCATAGCCTCAGCTTCAATGGCGATTTGCGTTTCCTTCCTGAAAAATTCAGCGTCGGGCATCCCATGGAGATTCTGAAATCCCAGATGTAGACCTACTTGCATGGCCAGCCTCTCCCTTGGTGAAACGCGTTCTCGGTCTGTAACGCTCTATGTTACCTATACCGTTTCAATAGTGGGTTTAAGCGCAGATTTATCTATGTTTTTCGTCTTATTAAGACTAAACTATCACCTAATACGTTTCAATAACAGGTAAATTCTGGCGTGTCACTACAGATCCTCGCTCTATCGGCCTATAATGTCACCTATGCCGTTTTAATGGTGAGATTAAGGGGTATCGCCGTCCTTCCTTGTCTAAGGCCGCATCTCGCCCTCCTTAGCGACCCTAACCAGGTCAACCATGCACGTGTGGACGCTTAAATGAACGCGAAGAAAGAGGCGGGAAAGGTCGCCGCGGACGCCAAACGCCCGTCGGCCAAGCGGCGCCCCAGACGACCTTCACTCAGCAATGAAGCGTTCCTGGCCAGAGCGCTCGACTTGTTTCTCGAACAAGGATTCGAAAGAGCAAGTATCGAGGCAATCACCGCCGCAGCCGGAATAGCAAAGCGGACCGTATACTTGCGCTACGGCGACAAGAAATCTCTTTTCAAGGCCGCGCTCCAGCGCGCGATTGAGGAATGGATCGTCCCCGTCGAACGGTTGCGGGAAGTGGAAAACGGCGACCTCGAGGCAAGCCTTTTGGCAATCGGCCAGATCCTCGTCGACAATATCCTGAGCCCGGCCGGTCTCCGCCTCTTGCGACTCACCAACGCCGAATCGGGCCGCATGCCCGAAATCGGCGCATACAACGTGCATCAGGGAACCGACCCCACCATCGCCTATCTCGCCGACCTGCTCCGCCGCCACATTGGGCAGGGCGGGACGGGTTTCCCGGAAGCGGAGGATGCTGCGGAAACCTTCCTTCACCTCGTCGTCGGCGGGCCGGCAAACGCGGCGGCGTGGGGTGTCGTGCGCGACAAGGCGGCGATCGATCGCCGAATCCGCTACAGCGTGCGCATATTCCTTCATGGCCTTCGGCCCGCGTCGCGCGAAAGCATTTCCGCCGATGTATCCAGAACGTTGGAAGACGAGAACCTGCGGCTGAAGAAACTACTGGCCGAAACGATGATGCAACTCGACCTGGCCCAAGAACGCCTCGTGGTCTGATTTTAACATTCGCCTCTCGGGTCGGCAGGCGGCCTGGGTAGCGCATGTCGAATCCGCTCTGCGAGCACCGGCTGAACAGGACGAAGCGAGGCATGGGGAGGTTTGAAGATGTATAGGAGGATCTACCTTATAAAACGCAAGCCCGGCCTTACCCATCGGCAGTTCCGTGACCATTACGAGACCAAGCACCGCCTGCTCGGCGAAAAGGCGATCAACGGTTACGGCCTCAGCTATGAACGCTACTATCTTTATCCCATGACCAGTGACGGCGCGGAATCGATTTATGACGCGGTGATGCAGCTTCGCTTCCCCGATCGCGATACATCCGCTCGCTGTAGCGAGGCGCGACGGAACAATCCTGAACTGGCAAAGATGATTGACGAAGATGAGTTGAATTTTATCGCCCGCGAATCATGCATGCAATTTGAAGCGCAGGACAGCTTCTCAAAACTCCAGCCGCTTCCCCCGAGCGATGATGTTTTCAGGGTGGTCTGGTTCGCGCGGCATCGGTCCGGCATGACCCACGAACAATGCCGGGCCTACTATGAGAACAAGCACCGGCTGCTCGGCGAATATCTTATAAACGGCTACGCCTACACCTATGATCGCTACTATCTCCACAAGATAGCGCCCGACGCCCCCGAGCCGTATTACACCTTCATCATGGAGATGAAACTCCCAACCCGGGACAGTTTTGATCAGATAAACGCAAACATCGTAGCCGATCCCACGCTCAGACGGTTTATCGTGGAGGACGAAGCGAGGTACATCGACCGCGCCAGCACGGTCTATTATCGCGCCGAGGTCTGCGCGTCGGCGCTGGAGCCCCTCGGGTTGGTTCCCGCCGGGTAGGCTGCCCGTTCATCCAGATCGGATGATTTCGGTGAAGCGGTCAGAACTTGTTGTAGCTCAGCACTTCGGACACTGGCTTTCGCCACGCCTTTTTGAAATCCGTGCCGAGTGTATAAGCGATGGGGAATAGGCCCACCTGCGTGTATTGATCAAAAGGAATGCCGAGTAGTCCGGCGATTTCTTTCTCGCGCTGCAGTGTGACCGTCGTCCAAACCGAACCGAGCCCACGCTCACGCAGCGCGAGAAAGAAGCTCCATACGGCCTGGGTGATGGACCCCCACATGGCAGCCTGCTCGGGAACACTCTTCCCATCGGCACGCCCGGACATTAGCGGAATGAGCATCGCCGGTACCTTATCGAGAGTACCGACAAGACTTAGGGCCGATTCCATCAGCTTGTCCTCACGTGGAATGCCAGTGCTCTCACTGGCGCGGACTTTCGAGAAATCGCCCAAAGCGCCTTTGTATTGATCGGCGACTTTCGCGATCATGGCGCGGTCATCAACGACGACCCAACGCCATACGTTCCGGTTGGAACCGTTGGGCGCTTGCAAGGCCAGTTCCAGGCATTCCTCGATAACCGCGCGGGGGACCGGCTTGCTGACATCAAGGCGCTTTCGCACAGCACGCGTCGTGGTCAGCACTTCATCGACAGACAGATTGAGTTTCATGATCCGGAATTCCTAGTTGGGCTTCGTCTCGCGTCCAAACATCATCCGATGAGCCAGTATACGGACGCAAAGGTATCGGTGGGATTTAAATCTTCAAGGGCACGCTATCTAAGACAAGGTATGCGCATGTCTGCAGTCTCGGTCAAGATTCAGCGTATTCCATATGAGAGGTGCGCCGCACGTGGGGTATTTCAATCGGCCGAGCCTGCCTGCTACCATCGCTTGAGGTGAGGCCGGCACCGCATTCGTTGGCGCGAGATGGAGGGGATATGAGTGATTTTGACGAGGCCTTCGACTTTGTCGTGGTCGGAAGCGGCGGCGGTTCCATGTGTGCCGGATTGGTCATGAGGTCCGTGGGAAAGTCCGTTCTTATCCTCGAGAAGATGGATCTCGTCGGCGGCACGACCGCACGTTCCGGCGGCGTGATGTGGATCCCGAACAATCCGTTCATGAAACGTGACGGCGTCGAGGACAGCTATGAGAGGGCGATGGCCTATCTCGACAGCCTTGTCGGCGATCAAAGCGATACGCCCGGCGCTTCGCGCGAGCGGCGTCGCACCTATCTGCTTGAAGCGCCGCGCATGATAGATTTCCTCATCAGTCAGGGCATCAAGTTGACCCGCGTCACATCCTGGCCCGACTACTATGACAATCTCCCCGGTGGCTCGGTCCCCGGCCGCACAGTGGTGGCCGAATTGTTCAACGTGAACGAACTGGGCGAATGGAAGAAAAAACTCCGCCCCGGATTCCTGGATGCGCCCGCAATGCTTGAGGAAGGGATGGCGCTTAAGTCCATCAAGCATTCGTGGCGCGCCAAGTTGACGATTGTGAAAGTCGTGCTACGCGGTATTGCCGCGAAGCTGACTGGCAAACATTGGATAACGGCCGGCGCGGCGCTTCAGGGCCGGATGCTGCAGGCGGCGTTGAAAGCCGGCATCGACGTCCGCACCGAATCGCCGGTCCGAGAATTGATTATCGAGGGCGGCGCCGTGAAGGGCGTGGTGGCTGTCGTGAACGGCCAAACACGGCGCATAGGCGCGCGGTTTGGCGTGCTCGTCAACGCCGGCGGTTTCGCGCGCAACCAGGAGATGCGCGACCGTTATCAACCCGGCACCTCGGCCAAGTGGACCCTTGTGCCGGGGGGTGATACTGGCGAAATGATTCAGGAAATGATGCGTCATGGCGCGGCCATTGCCCAGATGGAGGAGATGGTCGGCCACCAGATGACGCTGCCGCCCGGCGCTGAAAACGTCGAGATCAAGCCGTCGATGCAGGGCGTGACCGCAGCGCCGCACGCAATTCTCATCGATCAAAGCGGCGTTCGCTATATGAACGAGGGCGGCTCCTATATGGCGTATTGCAAAGGGATGCTCGAACGGAACAAGACAGTGCCGGCCGTGCCGGGCTGGGCAATCTTCGACAGTCAGTATGTACGCAATTATCCGATTGCCGGAACCAGGTCGGGCAGCAAAAAGCCGCAACGCTGGTTTGACGAGGGATATCTACGCAAGGCCGACACGGTGGAGGAACTCGCCCGACTGCTCAAGATCGATCCGGCGACCCTCAAGAAGACCGTCGAACGCTTCAATGGCTTTGTCGCCAAGAACTGCGACGAGGATTTCCATCGCGGCGAGCGCGCTTATGATCGCTGGCTCGGCGATCCTTATCACAAGCCGTCAGCGACGCTGGGTACGATCGTGGAGGCGCCGTTCTACGCGGTTCCGGTACTGCCCGGCGACGTCGGAACATATGGCGGCGTCGTGACGGACATCCATGCTCGCGTGCTACGCAGCGATGGCTCGGTAATCCCCGGTCTCTACGCCACCGGGGTTTCGACAGCCTCGGTGATGGGCCGTTTCTATCCGGGCGCCGGTGCAAGCGTTGGGCCGTCATTCGCCTGGGGCTATGTCGCCGCGAAACACGCCGCCAACGCCGACAATATCGCCCGTTGACCGCCCAGATTTCGTTTTCTGGGGCGACGACGCATCCTCTCACGGCAGAAGCAATTGGTACGCACGCACGAGTAGCGGATGTGTTTCTGGTCGCTCCTGTGTGATTGCGTGCGCTATCGCAACACCGGGCAGATCGGCATGCGTATCACGGCTTGCTGAGAAGGCTCGCCGCGATATCGAGATCGTAGCTGTCGTTGTGTCTTCCCAAGTGTTCGTTGAGCAAAGCCCGCTTCAAGAATAAGTGACACGGGTGTTCGGAGGTCATTGCAATGCCGCCATGCAATTGCAGCGCTTCCTCGGCGACCCGCGAATACACGGAACAGGCAAGATACTTCGCCATTTTGCCCATCGTCTCGGCGCCACGATCGTCTGTTTGAGTACCGAGCCTGCCCAAACTGTCGAGCAGCAACGCCTCGGCCGCCGAGGTGAGAACCTTCAGGTCCGCGCAGCGATGCTTAAGAGCCTGGAACATGGCCAAGGGACGCCCGAACTGCCGGCGCATTTGGAGATAGTCGATGGTCATTTCCAGCAAAGCGGCAGCTCCGCCGACCGAGTCCGCCGCCAGTGCGAAATCGCGTTGCGTAGAAAAATTTCTCGCGCGTTCTTGTGCAGCCTGTCCACGGGCCAGGATGAACGTTTCGTCAACCTCGACATCCGTGAAACGCACGTCGAACAGCCGCCGCGTCACGTCCCATGTCGAACGTAGCGTAACCTCAACGCCCGGCTGCCCAAGCGGCACGAGCGCAACACATTCTCCATCTGAGGTGCAGACGAGAATGTGGCTTGCCTTGTCCGCGGATGGGACAGCCGATGCTAGACCCGTCAACCGCTCCTTGCCGGAGCGGCCTTTCGTCATGGAAAGTGAAGATTCGGCCAACGGAGCCGTCACGTAATCACGGGTGGTGAGTCGCTCCACCCACTGATCACGGTCGGCAAGACTCCCGTTGCAGATAGCATCGATGGCC
>SCTM01000135.1 GCA_004297485.1 Rhodospirillaceae bacterium | reverse complement strand
ATATCCATAGATAGGGGTCGTGCCATGATTGCTGGCCTCCAATACCCAGCAATCAGCTTGAATCACATTCCCCCAAAAATGGGAATCCCTGGATTCAATTAAATCGCGACACGCTCTAGACGACGGGACCCGTGGAGCCTGGTTTTGCCAGCGACCAGATGCGGTCCCCCAGCAATAGCCCAGCCGTCCGCGCTGCTGGCGCGCACTCAATATATTCAAAAATTTCAATAGATTATAAGCGCGGCATGCGCCTCATCACGGCAAACGAAAAGCCCGCCAAGCACTAAGCTCGACGGGCTTTCCATCACAACCGGACTTGCGTCGCACAAACTGTGCTGGGCTCTGAACCCTGGGAAGGTCGATCACCTTCCGTCTGCGCAGACTGCCGTACCGTTTCTGTTGTGCTGTCCCTGAGGATCGAAATTATTTAGAGGCTACTACTTCTTCTTCGCCTTCTTCTTCGCGGCCTTCTTTTTCGGAGCCTTCTTTGCAGCTTTCTTCTTAGCAGCCATGGTCGTAATCCCCTGTTTTCAGTGAAGTGGGTCTATCGTAATTCGTCCGACGAAACTCAAACGTGAACAACAAAAGTTCCTCGAACGCCAAAGAGATAATCTCACTTGACGAAAATTCACAAGTGTTTTCGCAAGTTGCCCGAAATTTTTTCTTGATTTCTGCCGCGTTGTGATTTCCGTCCGCGCAGTCGCGTGCCGATATCGACGCGTTCGTCGTCATCGCGCGGTGTCGCGTGGAGGTCCTGCAGTCGCACCGCGTGTCGATCGATCGACGCGCATCGCAACATGTCCGCGCTGCTCTACGCCGCAATATTTTTTCTGAAAAATCCTGCGGCACGCGCATGCGTGCCATCGTCGACGGGGTGGCCACACGCCGCGTGTGCGGTTCTGGAAAGATATGGAAAACCCGCATCGTTATTGAATAAATCCGTACGTCACGTCTGCCGGTGCGCATTGGTGCCGCGATGGCGATCGACGCGCCGTGTGATGCGAGGTGACTCTACGCACCACCTCAATTCCCGTTACCGAACGATGCTTTTTATTTCGTCGCCGACAACGTCGTATCGCGCGGCTACTCTCAAATGCCGCGCGTTGATGGCACCCTCGGCCCGAAAAATTCGGCGGCCGACGAGGGGGGGCGTGCGAGGCTGACGATCAACTTGGTCCGGTAGAGAAATCGCCGCATGGGGGGATGCGAAGGGCCGCGTGAGGGGTGTCGGACCCGGATTGCGCGACTCGCCGCCCCGGTTTCGGGCGAATCGCGGACCGTGATGCGTGGCCCCCGGTCTCGGCATCGGCCGGCCGGAAGCGTCAACGTGTCGACTGAAGATCGTGTTGATATACGTCGCAGGGGTAAAGCGCGGCAGGAGTGTTGCGTGCCCTAGTGGATATCGCCGCTCTCCGACATGAGGATCGCCAAGGCTCGCGTGCGCGGGAATTGCGCCAGAACGATCATCGCCATCACCATGATCGGTACGCTCAGGATCATGCCGGTGATCCCCCAAATCGATCCCCAAACCGACAACCCCACCATCATCACAAGCGGACTTATATTGAGGGATTTGCCGGTCAATCGGGGCTCAATCACATTGCCGATCAGAGCCTGGACGCCGGCGAGCACGGCGAAGACGAGCAAGAAGGTCGCCAGGGACCCGAATTGGAGCAAGGCGAGGAGGGTCGGAAAGAGCACGCCGATCACCGGCCCGAGATAGGGGATGAAATTGAGGATGAAGAGGAGAAGGGCCCAGAACGGTGCAAAATCGACGCCGATGCTGGCGAGCACGGCATAGCTCAAGAGCCCCGCCATAAGACTGACGGCTGTTTTTATCCACACGTAGGTTTCGATCTTGCGGCCGATCTGATGCAACGTGGCCCTTATGGCGCGCTCGCGGTGATTGTCCGGGAACATAGAGGCGAGCTTGCGGTCGAAGGTCCGCACCTCCAGAAGCAGGAAGGCGACGTAGATAAGGATCTGGAACGTATTCCCGGCAATGGATCGAAACGCACTGGCGATGCGCTCGAAGATCGTTTGCAGGTCGATTTGGTTGAGGACCTTGGCCAGGGTGATGGGCGCTCGCTGATGAAATGTCGCCGCGAGGACCCTGTTTGTATCCGTCAGCACGCCCTCCAGGCGGGTTTGATATTGCGGCGCGGCATCGACCACAGCCCGAATATTGCCAGCGACCAACTGGACGAGAACCGCGATCACCAGCATGAAGATTATGATGGCCGCGGTCATGGCCAATCCGGGATGCAGATGCCGGCCCCAGAGGCGCGGAATTTCCAGAGCGTGGGCGAGGGCGATGATCAGATAAGCGATAAAAATCGCGAGCACGAGGGGTACGAATATCGCCTCACCCACAATCAGGAGGTAGATCGTAAGGGCCGCTATGATGATCACGGCCGACAGGGCCGCGAGATTGGGATTTGGCAGGGAGTTCGGCATGGGGCTGGCCCGTCAACTGGTGTGATGGAAACGGTCAGGCGGTGGGGCGTCCGAGGCGACGATCATCTTGACTGGACAATGCGTGAGCGACGCGGGGAATTACAGGAAAAATCGATAGCTGACCTGGAATTGAGTCTCATGGGCGTTGACCGGAAGACCCTGATACTGCCGCTCCGGCCGATGGCTGTCGACATAAAGGAACTCCACGGTCAGCCGCTGTTTCGGTTTCGGCCGTAGGATATAGGCTAGTGTCAACGCGTAGCCATTTTCGTTGTTGTTGTCGGGAAATACGTCGCGGTCCTTGGTGTCAAACCAGTCGGCGCGGAAACTGACACGCTGGTTGTCCCAGGCTTTGCTGACAAGTGCATATGCGGACCGATAGTCCACATCCACGATGGGGCCGATGCGGGTTGTGATCAGCGTCGTCGTGCCTGTCATACCTTGGGCCAGCAGATCGATGCCCTCTCCGAGTCCTGTGCTCAAGCCGAAGCTCCAGAAGGCGGTGTTCCAGCTCCACTGTTCGTCGCCATAGATCCGGTTATCAGCGCGATTGTCGTATCGCATGACGGAGATTTTGCCGTACCCGGCGTAATCCATGGTCAGGCTGCTGTAGTACCCGACCCGGCCGTCGATTTCATGGAAAGGCCTATCGAACGGGCCCTGTTCGGCCAGTATGCCAGTGGGCCTGATTATACGTACGAGCGGAAGCTTGAGGCGGTCGAACAGACCGGTCGTGCGGTCGTCGAACGACCACCCGCGCCAGGCCAGCAGGGTTCCGGCGGGATCGTTGTATCCATATATGGCGATCGTGCCGGCGATCTCCAGCTCGTCGCTCCGGTGAGAAACGGTGGCCTCGCCGCCGATGGTGCGTAGTTCCTGGCCGACCCAGCTGTTAATGGCCGACGGCGTGATCGTATAGGGACTGGTCCAGGCTAGCCCCGTGTTCTCCAAGGAGATGGGCGGAAAAAAGACCCCGGCGCGGCCGCTTACCCCCCAGCTTCCGGTTGGCGCCGGTTTGTACTGGAGATAGGCCTCCGCCACATCGATCACCGTGCGCTGTTCCTGCGTCGCGTTGAGCACGATGACGCCTGAAAGGTCCCAGGTGAAGCGAGGCTCAATGAGTAAAGCGGCCTGGCCCACCCGGCCCAGGACGCGGCGGTCGCCATTGCCGTCGGCACCGTAGCGTGTCTTGCCCAGTCCCCGGTCTTCCATGCTCCGGGTTTCCGACGATATGGCACCGCGAAGATCGAGGATGCCTTTAAAGTCGACCGACGGGAGGCCTGGGATGTCTGCCCCCCGGGCGCCGCTTGCGAGGCAGGCAGTCGCCATACCCACGGCAATGCTCCTGCGCATAAGCAAGACGAATGCCGGAGCGGGGACCATGCCTATCCTCCAGCTGCTGCAGTGCTTGGCCGGATCCAATCACCAACAGCATTGCGTTTCGGCGACCATTGCGAGCTGGCGAAAAAAGTCTCGAACTCGGCGACCGCGAGCGGTTTGCTGATGTAGTAGCCCTGGCCCGTTTCGCAGCCGTAACGATCAAGAATCGCCAGTGCGGCCGCGTCCTCGATTCCCTCCGCCGTCACGCGTAAGCCCAGATTGTGCCCAAGCTCGATGGTCGAGCGCACAAGGATCTCATCGCCGGGATTGGACGCCAGATTTGTAACGAACGACTTATCGATCTTGATTTCATGCACGGGGAGGCTTTTGAGGTACGCCAGCGACGAATATCCGGTGCCGTAATCGTCGATCGAGAGCGTCAGGCCCATGGTATGGAAAGCATTGAGAACGCCAAGCGCGTTGATGGGGTCCTCCATGATGGCGCTCTCGGTGATCTCCAGGATGAGGCGGTCATGCCTTACGCCGTAGTCCGCAAGGTGCGCACCAAGCGTATCCGGCAAGTGCCGGTTCATCAGGTCTCGGGCGGAAAGATTGACGGCAATTTTGACGTCGATTCCCTTGTCGGCCCATAGGCGCGATTGCTTGACGGCGGAATCCAGCACCCAAGCGGTCAGGCGACCGATATTGCCTGTCTGTTCGGCCAGGGGGATGAAGTGATCGGGCGCCATGAAGCCGTGATCCGGATGAGCCCACCGGATAAGGGCTTCCGCGGCGGTGATCGTCCCGGTGGCGATATCGACCTTGGGCTGGAAATAAAGTTGGAACTGTCCTTTTTCCAAGCCCTGCCGCAGTTCGCCCATCATCGACAGGCGTTCGGGACGATGGGGATCGAGATCGGCGTCATAGATCGCGTGCGTAATCCCCTTTTTCTTTGCCACATACATAGCGCTGTCGGCGTGCTGCAGCAGGGTTCGGGCGATCAAGCCGTGATCGGGATAACGCGCCACGCCAATCGATCCGGTCACATCCACATTAACGCCATCGAGATCGACCGGTTCGCCGAAGATCGCGAGAATCCGTTCGATGACGGCGATTTCTATCGCCTCTTCCTCGGTCGCGAGTGACAGGGCAAACATGTTGCTGGCATGCCGCGCGACAAATGTGCCGATTCGTACTTGATCTTTGAGGACCCGGCTGATTTTGCGCATGAGCTCGTCGCCGATATTGTGCCCAAGCGTGTTGTTGATTTCGGAGAATCGGCCGATCTGTAACAGCAGTATGCTGAACCGCCGCTGCGCCATTGGCGCACGCTCGGCGATGAGCGTGGCGATATGAACCTCGAATGCCACGCGATTGGGCAGGCCCGTGACCATGTCATGGCGAGCCTGGAAGGCGATCTTGTCCTCGCGCTCGGCGATCCCCTCCATCATCTGGTTGAAGGTTTGAGACAGCCGGCCGATCTCGTCGGATTGTTGGACGGGAACCTTCTCTGTGTACTGACCGATTTGAATGCGCTGGGCTGCGGCGTCCAGCCGGCGGATCGGTTTGGTGATGGTGCGGGCAACCAGGGAGACGCTGACGAGGATGAAAAGGATCACGACCGTCGCGATGCCGATGAGTTGCAGGAATAGGGTGCGATAGGGCGCGAGCGCGAGTTTGAGCGAATACTGTAGTATGGCGTAGGCCTTGCTGCCCTGCTGCGGTCCGGGAATTGGCGCGACAACTGTGACGTAGTCGTCCCCTTCCATCTTGATCGTCTCGGGCGCTCCGCTGGGAGTATGCGCCGACAGGGCCGCCGCGAGATCGCCACGCAAGGGTTCCTCGAGTGTGGATGCGGCGAGCGTCCATTTCCCCATCTCGTCGGCGAATCCGAAGGTCACTTCGACCGGGACAGTCGATCCCCTGCGCATGTCGGCGGCGAAGGTGTTGCCGATTTCAAGGCCGATTGCGATCCAGGCGATGGGCACCGGCGCAAGGATGGGAACCACAACAAGCTGGTAGATGCGGCCGTCGAGAACCGCGATGGACGCGGACCGGCCGTCCCGTTCGGCGGTTTCGGTCATCGTGGCGAAGGGGAAGGGTGCGTTGGCCTTCCCCAGGGTTACGATATCGCCGCGCGCGGCGGCATCGGCGGCGGCGCCGGTATCCGTGGTCACGATCCCATCGACCGACATCAGCATGATTCGATCAGCCTTGATGCGTGTCGCGAGATTATTGAGGGCCGATGCGATCGTGCTGTGGTCTGCGGTGGCAACCGCCTGGCGAAAGCCGAAATCCGTGGCGAGTATGGACGTACCTTGAGCCAGATCGTCCGTGGTCGCGGAGATTTGGCGCTCAAGAATGCCCCGGGCCGTCAGGAGTTGGTCCTGGGCTTGCGCATATATGGTTTTGATGATGCCGTTTTGGACAGCGAGAAAAGTCACCGCTTCCACGAGGGCAAATAGCGCCACGAAGAAAAGCACCAGCCGCGTCTGAAAGCTTTTAAACACCGCGTTCGGTCCCCACGTGTATTCTGTTTTCGCCGACGAGCCGGTCCAGGTCCTCGATCAGTAGGCGCTTTCGTCCACCGAGGCTGGCCGACGTTGCCGGTGCTCGGGCTTTATGTCGGTTGCCAAGCTGAGTTCGCCTTTGGCGTCGGGCGCTAGCGTGATTTGCTGTTCCGGCGGCTTTCCGCCTTTCTGGTCCGGGTGCCATACCGTGATTGCATAGGTGCCGGCCGGCAAATCGGAGATTGTGCCCGCGCCATCAGCTCCCGTTTTGACAAAGTAAGGGGTGCCGACCACGTAGATATAAGCCAGCATGTTGTCATGTATGTTGCACCCGAGAGCGACAATGCCTTCCTTGTCAAATGTAACAGTCTCGGTCTGGTCCCCGCCATAGAGCTTGAGCTCAAAGGATTTGGCTGCCGAAAACGAATAGACATGGTGCCGGAACGGGTCGCGGTTGGGAAAATCGACGGTCGTTCCCACTTGAATAGGCAGCACAAAGGGGGCGAATTGTTGGAACTGTTGCACCATTGTGGCCTTGGGTCGCACGCGGGTGCTATGGGCGGCGGTGGTGGAATCACCGGCGACCGCGGTGACGACGGCGTCGGCGAGCGGGCGCCCATCGGCGGTGACATGGACCACCAGCGCGGCGGCGTGGCTAGGGGCGGCGACGAGCATCGCAGCCGCCAGGACGGCAGCCGCCCGGATACTCCGTAGAGTCTGTTTCGCTACGACATTCAATGACTTGCCTCCCACCCGTGTTATTATCACCGGCCGTGGCGGGGAAAACCAGCGTCGAACCGTAGGCCCAGCCGCCCGTATTGGTTGGATACTGGACGATCCGCACCCGGCGTATATGCCCTCTCATAGGATGCGGCGCGGAATTGTGTGGCGTTATAAGGGGTGTAGATGATCGGCGTGACGAGCCGTTGGGCTGGTTTATGTGTTGGTATTGCCGGTGGACTCTGCTCCGCCGGGGCAATGGCCGAAGATGCAATCCCGGAGATTAGCGTAACGGCGCGGCGCATGGCCCCAGCGGCCAGCGAACCGGTTTTTTCAACGACAGTGATCGACCAAGCAGCCCTGGATCAATATGGGATTGGGCGGCTTGACACTGTTTTGCGCGATATTCCTGGGTTCAGCCTGTTTCGCCGCCAATCCAGCCAGGCATCCCATCCGACGACCCAAGGCGTTACCCTTCGCGGTCTGGGTCCAAGTGGGGCGGGCCGGACATTACTGTTACTGGATGGCGTACCGCAGAACGATCCGTTCGGCGGATGGATCGACTGGAGCCGATTACCTCCAGGTGCGCTCGACAGCGTCGCCGTCACTCGCGGTGGCGGCGCGGGACCGTGGGGCAATGCGGCTCTGGCCGGCACCATTCGGCTCCAGAGCCGGGTTGAATCCGGCACCGGCGCCGAAGGTGAAATTGGCGGCAGTACATTCGGGGCAGGGGACGGACGTCTGGCAGCGCACGGCGATCTTGGCCGTGCCCATCTTACGCTTGGCGCTGCCGGTCACTTTGGCGACGGACCGTATCTCATCCGGGCCGATCAGCGCGGCCCAGTCGATCAGCGGACCAATGATCGTGGCGGCGTGATCCGTGGCGGCATCTCGGTGCCGATCGACGACGAGACCTCGGCCACTCTGACGGGTTCCACCTCCAGCGATACATTCATCAACGGCATCGCCATCGCTAAGTCGGTGAGCCAGGTGACCGACGGTGCGTTGAGCGTCGTGCACGCTGTCGGTGCCGACCGCATCGGCTGGGAAACCCACATCTATGGCCGCAAGGGTAACCTTCCCGCGGTTTTTTCCAGCGTCGGTGCGGGGCGCGCCGTCGTGACCCCGTCACTCAACCAATTCCATGTGCCGTCGAGCGCGGTCGGCGGCAATGGTCTGATCCGGGTCCCTGTGACATCGACTCTCGTTATCGATTCCGGTGCTGACATACGCAGCGTGGACGGTTCGACCAACGAACAGTTCCAGTATGTTGCGCCCGCATTCACCCGTGTCCGCACCGCCGGAGGATCGGAGTTGATAACCGGGGCGTTCAGCGAAGCGACGTGGATGCCGCGTCCTACGGTGACGTTGACCGCCTCGGCGCGGTTTGACTACTGGCAGCTGACGGACGGGATACGCCATGAGACCATGATCGCAACCGGAGCCGTTTTGCGTGACGATCACTATCCAACGCGGGACGGGACCAAGGGCAACTTCCGGCTTGGCGGTAAGTTCGATGTCACCGATACCGTGACTTTGCGCGCCGCCGCTTATAGCGGATTCCGCGTGCCGACCTTGAATGAACTGTATCGGCCTTTCCGGGTCGGTAACGTCATCACCGAAGCTAATCCAACCTTGAAGCCGGAAAGCCTTGACGGGCTGGAAACCAGTGCGACGTGGCGTGCCACATCGAAACTTTCGACAACGGCCACCTTTTTCCTCGCCCGGATCGACCATACCGTTGGTAACGTCACCATACAAACCACGCCGGGTCTAAACGCCATGCTTGGCGTGGTTGTGCCGGCGGGGGGCAGTCTGCAGCAACGGCAGAACATTGATAGAGTCCGATCCGAAGGTGTCGAGCTTGAAGTCAAATGGGCCGTCACGTCGACGTTCGATTTAACAGCCCGCTATCTCTATACCGATCCCAAAGTCACGAAGAATGCGGCCGGGCCGTCTCTGGTCGGGCTGCAGCTTCCCGAGGTGGCCAACCACCAGGCCATGTTGGAAGCGGTATGGGAGCCTCGCCAGGGTACGTTGTTCAAACTGAGTGGTCATGCCTCCAGCGGTCAGTTCGACGATGACCAAAACACGCGGCGTCTCAAGGGCTATGTGACTTCGGACATCTATGCCGAGCAGGCCCTAAACGACAGTGTGGTGCTTTTCATCAGCGGCGACAATTTGTTCGACCGGACAATCGAGGCCGGCAAGGCCCCAGACGGTACCGTGACTGTGGGTATGCCCCGCGTGTTTTCCACAGGCATCCGTTGGCGTTTATAAGAATATTTCGCAGTTAGGGGAGGTCTTGTAGACTGCCTGCGACCCTCCCTGTTTGCTGTAGGCGCGGTTATGCTATCGTTGCCTGCCACAAGAATTGGCGGCGGGCTGATTATAAGGTGGTGCCATGGAAAGCATGGACCGGAATCAAGCGTTCGAATTTCTCGGCTTGCCCGAGGATGCGAGTCACGACGACATCATGTCCCGGGTGGACGCCCGGCGCCGGCAGCTTGAATTACGTCTGCAGGCGGCTTCGACTCCTGACCAACGCCGGCTTCTTGAACGTGCCCTGACGGAGCTCGATGAAATTCGGGCGCTTGCCTTGCTTGATCCGCGGGACCCGGCGGCCGGCCTTCCGGGCGGCGCGACGATCATCCTCAAATCCGGAATGCTGATTGCGGACCGCTATGTCATCAAAGAGCGCCTTGGTACCGGTGAGCGCGGGGCTGTATTTCGCGCGCTTGATCTCACATGGGGCAAGGATGTGGCGCTCAAGGTATTGCTGCCTGAAGTGCTGCTCGTCCCGGGTACCATGGACCGCCTGGCCGCCATGTTGCATCGGATTCTGGGTTTTTCCCATCCCGGCCTGTGCAGCACCTACTCCCTGGGCCGTTCCGACGGCATAACCTTCATTGCCAATGAACTTGTCGAGGGAGAGACGCTGCGTCAGTGCTACGAGCGTGTCTGCGCTCGCGATCTTAATGTGACGGGATTGGATGCGGACGCCATTGAAGCTGTGATTAAGCCGGTGTGCGCGGCGCTGACTTATGCGTCCGATCGCATCCCTCATCTCAATCTGAACCCCGAGAACGTAATGATCACTGCCGATGGCAGCGTGAAAGTCACGGACTTCGGGTTGGATGAAGTCATTGCCGTGATCCCCCGCGGGCGCAGTCGTGCCATGACCGAGCAACGGCGATTCCGCGCGCCCGAACAAATCCGTCGGGCTCGCAACTTGACTCTTGGCCAGGATCCGATCGATGGACGGGCCGATCAATACGCGATCGCCGCTTTGGTATACTTTCTTGCCACCGGCGATGCTCCCGTGTCCGATGCGGCCGATCTCGCGAACCGGCGGCGCGATCTTCCGGCGCCCATGACGGCCGCCGTCAGGCGCGCCTTGGCAGCGGCGCCTGAGACCCGTTTCGATAGTATGACGGCTTTTGCGACGGCACTCTTTGCCGCCCCGCGACGGTGGGCACGCGGCCTCTACATTGCCGCCAGCCTGGTCGCCGTGGCGGCTATCGCGGCGTTGGCGTTCTGGGCCAACTCACCGTCAACCTTTGATCGGTCGGTATCGCAACTGATCCACTGGGGTGACGTCGATGCGGGACGGCAGCAGGCCGTTGGCCTTCAGCAGCGGACAGATGCGCTCAAGGGGCGGCTACAGGCTGCGGAGCGCGACCTCCGACAGCGACTGCGGGATGCCCAGGTTGAAGTTCAGATGCGCGAGCAGACAGTCAACAGCCGTCACGACAGTGCGGCGGCATTGACGCGGGCCCGGGCGACCCGGGATATGCTCACGGATCTGGAGAGTCTGGCCGTCCCCCAGATCTTCAACAGCTCCGATATTCTCAACGCTTATAATCTACTCGGGCTTGCCCAAGAGCATATCACCGCTGGGCGCTATCGGGATGCCACGATCGCGCTGTCCAACGCAGAGACAACCATGACAACGCATCTTGCCGATTGGCATGCCGCCGAGACGTGGGCGCGCCGCCGATATGGCCTGGAGGGTGATTTGCCAACGCCGGGGGGCGTGGTCAAAGACGATAATGGCGACCGGTCGCGCCAACTCTGGGACGCTTCCATGGCCGAGCGTCGGCAATTCGCTCTTTCCCTCGACCGCAGCATGGTGCTGATCCCTTCGGGATCGTTCGTCATGGGTGATCTTTCCGGCGATGGCAGCCGCGCGGAATTGCCGCCTCACCGTGTCACGATTACGGCCTTCAAGCTCGGACGCGCACCTGTAACGCGGGCCGAGTTTGCGGCATGCGTGGCTGCCGGTGCGTGTCGGGCTGACACGGTTGCGACCGGTACGGCCGATGCCAGTCCCTCATTACCCATGACGGGCGTCAACTGGTTCGATGCCCAGGAATATGTGAGTTGGCTGCGCGCCAGGACAGGCGAGGACTATAGATTGCCGAGCGAGGCGGAATGGGAATATGCCGCGCGCGCCGGGGTGGCTTCAGCCTATCCATGGGGCAGCGATATCGGACGCAATCGCGCCAGCTGCTCCAACTGCGGTAGTGCGTGGGACCGCAGTGGTCCCGCGCCGGTGGCGTCTTTCGCCGCCAACGCCTTTGGTCTGTATGATGTTGTCGGCAATGTATGGCAATGGACGTCCGACTGTTGGTACCGGGACTATGGTACGGCACCGGCGGACGGGAGCGCGCGGGAGGAGTTCGGCTGTCCCCGCCGCGTTCTGCGCGGCGGATCTTGGGACAATGATGCCTGGATGGCGCGTCTGAGCTATCGCGGCGGGGCCCCGGCGACGCTGCGTCAGGACATCAACGGTTTCCGTATCGCCAAATCTGTTCAGTAACGAAGTTCCAGTCCTTTCGGCACGGCGTGCCCATTACTCAAGTGGCAGGCGGCGCCGTCCCGATCTGCCGGTATTCGAGCACGCCGGGCCCAGCGGAACGTTTAGGCTCCCAAAGCAATTTGAGCACTTCGATTCCGGTCGCGCTCCCCTTGAGTGTGCGCATGCCGAGGTCTTCGAAGCGGAAAGCCGAGCTGGCGACCTTACGCCGGATGGCGACCGTGCAGCAAATTTCACCACCGTCAACAACGGCGCAGACGCCGTTCACGATGGAAATCGCGCTGCCATAATATTCGCCGTCCTCGAGCACCGCGTCGCCGGTGTGAACGCCGACACGCAGGACGAGCGGCGCAGATGGATTGTCTTGAGCGTAATTAGTGGCCTCTTGCTGAATGTCCATGGCGGCCCGTGCCCCCGCGGTGGGATCGGGAAATACGAGAAGCATGCCGTCCCCGGTATGTTTGACCTCGCGGCCTTTGAACGCTTTGGCGGCCGCGCGCACGATTGCATTGTGGGCGCGCACGACGCGCTGGGCACCGGCGTTGCCGATCTGGCTGGTCAGCGCTGTTGACCCCACGATATCGGTCAGGAGAAATGTGTTCTGCTGCGGTTCGGCGCCCTGGCCGCTTGGATCATTCCACGCGGCAAGCAAATCGGTTATGGAAGGCGATGGTTGCGCGGTCGGATCATCGATCCGCGCGGCCAGGGCGGCGGCACCGCCTTCTATCATGCGGCGGAAGCGCGGACGCTCGGCCTCTCCTTCCAGTTCCGTCAGAAATGTATCGGTGTCGGCCGGTGAGAGTCCGCTACGTTCAAGGATATGCCGAACCAGGGCCACTGTTGTGACGGCGTCGAAAACGTTTCGATCCGCCGCCGTCTGGGCCGCCCCCGCGAGATACAAGTTAACCGCTTGCCGGTCCGACGGGGCCAACATCGGCTGTGTTGCCGTGATCTCCGCCATTGTCTCCGCCGCGAAATTCTCCAACTGGCCGCGGGCGCGCGCGATAACCGACTCAAGCGCGGTTTCGGCGACGCCTGATGCCGCAGCGCCAATGTTTGGCGTGGCGGGTGTCGTTGTAGGACGCGTGGGCTGTGCAGTCGCGGACCCTGCCGCGGGATCGGCCGGTGACGGCGTTGCTGGCGTTTCCGGGCTCGGCATATCTGGAGCGGTCGGCGTTGATACCGGTGAGGGCGTCGGCGATTGGAATTCTCCAGTGTCTCCGCTGCGGATGGGAGCCGGATCGGGATCGGACCTGCCGAGGTCGGTCGTGGATTCGGTTTCGGAGGCCGGGGATACCACCGTCCCGTGTGCCAGCGTCTGGATGGTTCGCTTCCGGGATTCCGGATCTTTGCTATTCCAAAGGATGAGACCCACAGGCACATACAGCCGGAAAATCAGGCCGCCGCCAAGGATCGCTCCCATGAGAAACGACCCTAGGACAAAGGTCTTCAGGAAGCCGCCGATTCCGCCCGCGCCGCCACCGGCATTGGACAGAACCGTGGCGACAATAACCGCGACGACGGCACCGATCGCGATTCCTGTAAGGATCACCATGAAGATTCGGGAGCCGATGTCGCTCTGGCTCGATGGCGGGCGGACGGCAACGCCGCCCAGCATGCTCCGGTGGATCAGCCGGACATCGAACTGTGTACTGGTGAGGTTTTCGATTTCCTCGATCACGGCGACAGGGCGTTGCGCGTTTTCCTCGATGGCGCGGGCTCGCGCCATGGCGCTCTGACTCTCGCTGCCGCTAAAACGCGCGGCAAGTGCCCATTGCCCGCTGCCGGCTTCATAAACTTCGTAATGGGTGATCGTCTGCATGGCTTGTGCGGACAGTTCCGAAGCAAATTCGCGTTTGCAGTCTATCACGGTCGCGATCGGCTGGGAGTGGAGACTGCGAGAAACAGCGGATGTTCTCGTCGTCGGCGCATTCCCTCGCGCGGAATGAACACAGCTTTTTTACCGAGTATTCCGTCAGTGGAATCGTAATCGAAAAGGCCGCGCCTGACAGCCTGCCGCGCCGGGATGCGAATGTTGGAATCGGATCCCTAGCGGAGGGCTGCGGCCGCGGCCATGCGGTTCGCGGTGCGGGCGAGAAGTGCTTCCCAGTTATTCAATGATTGAAGGTGAAAGTATATGGCGTGAAGCCAGCCTTTCTCGCGCCATTCGAGAATAGTCGCGTCGGGCAGGGCTCTGAATTTTTCTTCTTTCACGGAAATGAAGGAGCCGACATTCAGTTTCTCGCCATTCGGGAGTTGGACCTCGAGCGACTGCGGCTCCGTAATATCCGCCGCCTTGATAGCTTGGGTACAATCCGTGCTGAAGCGGAACGCGGCGTGAAACTGTTCGCACAATCCCATGCCTTGCTGCAGAACCTCGGTTTCCTTGCCATCGGCAAACAGGGATCGGGCACCGTCCTTGGATGAGCGGGCGTCGTCGTCGATGCCGAGTTGCAAGCGTTCCTGATCTTGTTGTCCCATAAGAATGAAGGGATAACGCCTGACGTAGGCCGGGATGTATTGGCCCGGTTCCCAGGCCCCCTTCACATCGACATAGAGATTGTCCCCCGGCCTGAGGCCGACAGCCATACTGGGAATAAGATCCTCGCCGATGAAGATAATCGGGTAGTGGCGGGCGGCCAGGACGAATTCGGGAACGCTGATGGGAATCGCATTGGTCTCGGCCGCAAAACTGAAATCGGTCTCGGGGCGGATTTTGACGGTCGCGTGATACTGGGCCGAAAGAGGTAATGGCCGGCTGTAGAACAACGGCGGCGGTGGGACCTCGCCTGCGGGCGCGGCGGCGGGTGCCTCGGCGGAGCCATTGGTCTTCGGCGGAGTGGACGTGGATGTGTTCACGGGCTGGTCCTCGGATCGGCAGAAACTGTGGGAAGAGGGGCGGAGAATAGTTGCGGATGTGGGGAAAGGCAAAGAGCGTTTTTCTATGCCGTTTGCCGCCAAAACCGGCTGTAATCCGCGCCTTTCAGGTGATTTCCGACCCGATTGCGCCGCGACTGGGCGTATTAGGGCCATAACAGAATTGTGGTGCCCGGGGATGGCGAGGTGACGGTGGGTAGGGATTGGGCCGGCGCCATCGCCTTGGGCTTGTCATTTCGCCTTGCGGCAGAAGACCCATGTGGTTTCGTCCGAAGCACGGGGATCGTAGCGGTACCCGTCGGTGTCGAAGTCTTTCATGGCCTCAGGGTTCTCCCAGCGGTTCTCGATAATCGCCCGCGCCATTGTTCCGCGCGCTTTCTTGGCGAGAAAGCTGATGACCTGCGCCTTGCCGGCCCGGAGTTCCTTGAAGACCGGCTGAATGACCGGAAATTTCAGCCGCCGTTCGTCAATCGCGCTCCAGTATTCGTTGGAGGCCAGATTGACGACGGTCGCCGATTTGAGCTTGGCGCCGACGGCATTGACATGCGTGGTTAGACGGTCGCGCCAGAAGGCGTAAAGATCCGCTCCCCCTGAGGTTTCGAGGCGTGAGCCCATTTCGAGGCGATAGGGCTGGATGGCGTCGAGTGGGCGGAGCAAACCGTAAAGGCCGGAGATGATGCCGATGTGCCGTTGTGCGAAGGCAACGTCCGCCTTTTCGAGGGTGTGCGCATTCAGGCCGACGTATACATCTCCGGCGAAAGCAAAGAACGCGGGCTTTGTGTCGCTTCGATTTGTCGGATCGAAACTTTGGAAGCGCGCGTAATTGAGTTCGGCTAGCTTGGGACTGATATCCATGAGGCGCTTGATCTGCTCGCGGCTCAATTCCTTGGCACGATCAACGATGATAGTCGCATCCTTCAGCAACGCCGGCTGTGTCGGCTTGATGCCGAGCTGGTCGATGAGGTCGGGAATCGGTTTGAAATCGAGTTTCTTGGCGGGTGAAAGCAGGGCATAGAGCATGGGAGACTCATCAGCGTGTGTTCGAAAGACCAGAAGACCATCTTTTCGGGAAGCGCACCAGTGGAGCGGATTTGACATTCGCTATCCAAGTGACTGCGGGACTGCGAAGCGAATGTTGGAATCGGACCGCTAGAAGGCAAGCGACCAGTGGCCGGTTGTATCGTCACGGCACGCGATACCGTGACCTTTCTGATCAACGCCGTCGATGGTGACCGATTGCTCGAAACTACGGCACAGCGTTTCGCCCATCTTATGTTCGTCCTTGGCCACGACGGTGCCGCTCCTGTTGTCGAGATTCCAGAAAATGGTTTCGCCAACGGGCGCGGTCAGCGCGGCCTTCTGGGCCGCGTTTTGCAGGCCCTTTTGGTCCTTGGTGAGTTTGGCAAGGGTTTCGTCCGGCAATATGGGCAGATCGGGTTGTTCGGCGGTCTTGCCCTTATTGATCGCGGCCTTTTGATCAGAAGTCAGGGGCGGAGGTGAATAGGTCGCAGTTTGGTACGCGGAGGTCGTGTCGCCGGTCGTATAGGCGGCGTTACTCACATTCGCGCTTGTGGCGTTCACGGTACGCGCCATCTGAGTGGAATTTGCGCTGACCGTTTGCGCCATGGTGGTGACGGAGTGATCGACCGTGCTCAGTCCATAACTGGCTTCCTGGGCAAGGTTGCTCATGGGCGTCAGGACCGCCTGGGTCGTGTCACCCACGAGTGCCGGGATGATACCGCAGCCGCCGAGCGTCATGGTGAGTAAGGCAAAAAGCATGGTGCCGCATCCCGCTCGGACGCGGCTTTCCCGCCAGTTCTGCCGTTGCCCCCACACGCTCATGACGCGGAATATAGCCGTATTTGCAGCCGAAATGCGACTATACCAAACTATTCAAACCGGTATCGGAGTTAAAGGGGGGCGGCTATCGCTTTAGGGATTGTCAGGCACGATCTGCCATCCGCCATCGGGGGTTTGGCAGGCCGCGCCGTAGGCCTGCTGGTGGCGGCCGTCGATAACGACCTTTTGCAGGAATTCGCGGCAATATCTGCCGCCCGAATGGCCATCCCGCACTGAAGTCACGGTCCCGCTGATGCCGCTGCCGCTCCAGGCGATCTCCTGGCCAAGGGGTGCGGACAGGGCCTGTGCATAGGCCTGCTGATGATAGGTGCGGGCCGATTCCGGCCAAATATCGGCATCGTAGTCAGGAGAACTCGGCACTGGGACAACGATTGGCCGCTCATAGTAATAGGGGTACGGATACCCATAAGGGTAGGGGTCCCACGCGTAGAGGGGCGCATAAAAGCTAATTCCCCATGAGGGTCCCCAGCCGGAGCCGTGCCAATGGCCGCCCCCGTGCCCCTCCCAGCCGTGACCGCCCCAGCCATGTCCGCCGGAGCCAAAATCGTGGGCATTTGCAGTTGCTGGCTGAAGCACCGCCACCAGTCCGATCATGAGGGCTGAGATCAGGAGCGTTCTCACCGGATGAGCGGTCGGACGCGTATTGATGTTCATGAGGGTTGCGGTCATGGGGCGACCTCGGTCTGATTGGCCATTCGACATATAATATAATAGCCCCAGGCGGCCGAATTATGGCGCCGCGGCCGGGCAATAACCTCCCCACACACCTGACAGTATTGTAAGGCCCGGGATACGCCCGTGTAATCCCGTTCCGGTAGAATGACTGCGTGGGGCCGTCGCCGCGGCCATAGTCCGTCTGGCGACATGGCCGGTTTTATGTTCGAGGTATTCCCTCATGAGTATACTAGAGACGCCAATGAACGGATTCGGCGAGACTGGCGCGGGGAGCACCCCTCATGCCCTAATCCAACCGGCCGAGATCAAGGATACGGACTTACCTATGCGTGTACTGGTTATAGAAGATGACCGCGATGCAGCCGATTACCTGATCAAAGGCCTGCGCGAGAGCGGCTACAGCGTCGATCATGCCGCCGACGGCCGCGAGGGCCTGTCCCTGGCGTTATCCGAAAGCTATGACGCCATGATCGTCGATCGCATGTTGCCGGGTCCGGACGGACTCTCCATCGTCGAGATGGTACGCAAAGCCAGTATCCCAACCCCGGTCCTGTTTCTCAGCGCGCTCGGCGACGTGGAGGATCGCGTCTCCGGTCTCAAGGCGGGCGGCGACGACTATTTGGTGAAGCCATTTGCGTTCTCGGAATTACTGGCCCGGCTCGAAGCGCTTCTGCGTCGCGCGAGTCCCAGCCAAGAAAACACCTTCCTCAAGGTCGGCGATCTGGAAATGGATTTGCTGGCGCGCAAGGTCACGCGGCAGGGTAAACGCGTCTACCTGCATCCCCGAGAATTTCGGCTGCTCGAATATTTAATGCGACATGCGGGTCAAGTTGTCACCCGGACCATGCTACTCGAGAACGTATGGGAGTATCATTTCGATCCCCAGACCAACGTGATCGACGTTCACATCAGCCGTCTGCGCCAGAAAATCGACAAGCCATTTGAGACTGCGATTTTGCAGACCGTGCGGGGTGCTGGCTATAAACTCGAGCCCGGCGCATGACGCCACCGGTATGAACCGCGCTTCCATCACCAAGCTGCTCAACGTCTTCGGCTCGACCACTTTTCGATTGGTGCTGGCCTATACGCTGATATTCAGCTTGTCCGTGGGTGGGTTGTTCTATTTCGTGTTTTGGACCACGGCTCAATTTGCTGAGCAGCAAATCGAGGCGGCGATCACCGCCGACGTCACCGGATTTCAGGACGCGTTTGCGCGTGCCGGCGTGCCTGGCCTCGTGATGGCGATCAATCGCCGTGTCGAACCGGATCTGCGCGGCGACGGCGTCTATGTGCTGGTGGATTCCGTCGGCAATCCGGTGGCCGGAAACATGCGTCGTTGGCCGCAACAAGTCGTGCCCGACGATGTTTGGGTGACATTTACGGTCACCGACCCGAGTAGAGTTACGGATAAAGTCGGAGACGTCCGTGCGCTGCAGTTCGTCGTGCCGGGAGGATTCAGACTCCTGGTTGGCCGTGATATCCGCGATGCGCGCCGATTCCGGGCACAGCTGATTCACTCGCTGGATATCGGCCTCGCGATCACGGCTGCCCTCGGCCTGATTGGTGGATTCATATTCAGCCGAACGATCATGCGCCGGATTGAGTCGATCACCCGCACCTGCCGGCGCATCATGAGCGGGGATTTGAGTCAGCGTGTGCCGGTGGCACGCACGACCGACGAATTCGGCCGTCTCGCGCTCAGCATCAACGCCATGCTCGACCAGATCGAACGCCTGATGCGCAGCATGCAGCAGGTGTCCGACAACGTTGCTCATGACCTGCGCACGCCGTTGACGCGCCTGCGGAGCCGGCTGGAAAGCGCGCTGCGACATATGGACGATCCGGCCAATCGCGAGGCGGTGGAGGGCGCGGTAGCTGATGCCGACAGCCTGCTTGCGACATTTGCCGCGCTGTTGCGGATTGCCCGCGCCGAAGCTGGATCACAACGTAATTTCGTCGATCTCGACCTGGTGGCGATCACCGAGGACGTGGCTGACCTTTACGGTCCTCTGGCGGAAGAAAAGGGACTGACCTTCGCCAGCGACATAAAGCCGGGGCTTCGGGCGCGCGGCGACCGCAATCTCGTCGCTCAGGCGCTGGCGAATTTGGTCGATAACGCCATCAAATATACGGAAACCGGATCGGTAACAATTGCAGCGAACGAGCGCGACGGCCGTGCCATGCTTGTTGTTGCCGATACCGGACCCGGCATTGCCGACGCATATAAGGACAAGGTGCTGGAGCGGCTGGTGCGGCTGGAACAGAGTCGTACATCGCCTGGAAGCGGCCTGGGCCTTAGTCTGGTTGCCGCCGTCGCAAAGTCCCACGGGCTCGATCTTGTGTTGAAGGATAATAATCCAGGACTTCGCGTGGAACTCGCTTTCCCGCGGATTGAGGCGACGGTGAAGGCTACGCCGCCGCCGATGGTCCCACCGGCAGAAAAAGATGCCGCACCGCGCCAAGTGGCGGCCGAATAGCATCTCACACCGGAGCCCGGCGAATGCCGGCACGTCTCGATTCAACATGACTCTGGTTCTGCTCACCTAATTCCAGCACAATGACACCTATCCGACGGTATGCGCCGGTCGCAAAACCGAACGATACGGTTCTTCGAGGTTCTTTCGCTTTCAATGAGCACTGTCGACGCTTTTGCCGCTCTGCGCGTGCCGTTTGTGCGGGCCTTCGCCCTCGCGCGTTTGATGTCCTTCGGCGGTCAAGTCATTCTGTCGATTGCTGTCGGATGGGAACTTTACGAGCGCACGGGTAGTGCTTGGTCGCTTGGCCTTGTGGGCGCCTTCGAGCTGGCGCCTGTCCTGCTGTTGATGGTGGTGGCCGGCAATGCGGCCGATCGTTATCCACGGCGCAACATTGTCATGCTGGCCCACGGAATTCTTGTCTTGGCATCGGCGGGGTTGGCGACGATCGCATGGACCAACGGTCCGGTGGATGCCATCTATTTCATGCTTGTTCTTGTTGGGGTCGCGCGGGCTTTCTCGTCGCCGTCCTTCGGCACCATCCTTCCTCAGTTGCTGAAGCCGGAGCAATTCATCAACGCCAACGCCTGGGTGTCGTCCGCGGGACAGTTCGCCGCCGTAGCAGGTCCGGCCCTGGGTGGAATGATTATTGCCGCAAGTGGCGGCGCGGGCTGGGCTTTCGTCGCCGTCGGCTTCAGTCAATTGTCGGTCATTCTCGCACTTCTGCGTTTGCCGGCGATCCCGCCGCCGCAACATGATCCCGAGAGTCGCCGCTCGCCGGGACAGATCTACGCGGGCTTTGGTTTCATTCGGCGCAACCCGCTGTTTCTTTCGGCGATCACCTTGGACTTGTTTGCGGTGCTTCTTGGCGGCGCTGTCGCGCTCTTGCCGATCTATGCCAAGGATATTCTCGCGATCGGGCCGGCAGGGCTGGGGTGGCTTCGCACGGCGCCGTCCATTGGATCTCTGGCGACGGCACTGGCGGTAACGCATTTGCCGCCGTGGCGTCATCCGGGCCGGGCCATGCTCATCGCCGTGGCAGGATTTGGACTGGCGACGATCGGCTTCGGCCTGTCACACAACATGATCCTGTCTCTCGTCTGCCTTTTTCTCACGGGAGCGTGCGATTCCATCAGCGTGGTCGTGCGGGTAACGTTGGAGCAGGTGATCACACCCGATCGTCTTCGCGGCCGCGTTTCAGCCATCAACTACGTGTTCATCGGATTTTCCAACGAGTTCGGCATGGTGCGAGCCGGGGCAACGGCAGCCATCTTCGGACCGGTCGCCTCGGTTGTCGGCGGTGGCATCGGGTCGTTGCTGGTGGTTGCTATCGTCGCTCTGGCGTGGCCGCAGTTACCGCGCGTCGGCCCCCTGCATACGCTCAAGCCTGTAGAAGAACCGGCTTAGATCTCGGTCTGGCTGCCCATTTCGACAACACGGTTCGGCGGCAGCCGGAAAAAGTCCGTGGCGCTGGCCGCATTGCGCCAGAGCCACAGGAATACGCGTTCGCGCCAGACCGGCAGTGAGGACCGGAGCTTCGGCACCAGACTGTCCCGGCCCAGGAAGAAAGACGTATCCATCATGTCCACCGCCAGACCCTGGCAGGCACAGCCGGTCAACGCGGCAGGTACATCCGGCGATTCCATGAAACCATAGCGCGCAACGACACGGTAGAAGGCGTGCGGATATGTGGATACCGCCAGCCGCTCGGCGTCGGCAACCCAGGGAACTTGCTCCGTCAGGACAGTCAGCAATACGACACGCTCGTGCAAAACTTTGTTGTGCTTGAGATTATGCAGCAGGGCCGACGGTACACCTTCCAGCGAGGAGGTCATGAAGACCGCTGTTCCCGCTACACGTGGAACTTTCTTGGCGCTCAGGCGGGCAATAAATGATTCCAGCGATAGGCTCGCGTCCTCACGCGACCGCGTCAGCTCGGCCCGACCCTCGCGCCAGGCCTGGAAAACCGCGAATACGCCGCCCGCGACCAGCAGCGGGAACCACCCGCCGTCGACAACCTTGGTCATGCAGGAGGAGAAAAACGAGAGGTCGATTACCGCCAGCGTCATGAAAATCGGCATCATCTTGGCCCAGCTCCAACCCCAACTTTGTGTCGCGACGCTGTAGAGGAGACCGGTCGCGATCAGCATGGTGCCGGTGACGGCAATACCGTAAGCGCTGGCAAGATTCGACGACGTCTTGAACCCGAGCACCAGCCCCACCACCGCCAGCATGAGAATCCAATTCACGTGCGGCATGTAGATCTGGCCATACTCTGTCGCCGAGGTGTGGCGGAAAGGAAGCCGGGGCAGGAATCCCAGCAAGAGTGCTTGGTGGGTCATGGAGAATGTGCCCGATATGACCGCTTGCGATGCGATGATGGTCGCGAGCGTCGACAAGCCCACCAGCGGATAGAGCAGCCAATTGGGTGCCAGGAGGAAGAACGGCGCGGACACGGTTGCCGGATGCGCCATGATCAGCGCGCCCTGGCCGAAGTAATTGAGCAATAGCGCCGGCATGACCAGAGCAAACCAGGCTTGCTGGATTGGCTTGCGCCCAAAATGGCCCATGTCGGCGTAGATTGCTTCGGCGCCGGTGAGGGCGAGGACGATTGCACCGAGCGGGGCTAGGAGCTTCAGGCCGCCATGATTCATACAGAACGTGTACGCCTCGCGCGGGTCGACGGCGGCAAGGACCGCAGGATTGGCGGCGATGCCGAACAACCCCAGCACACCCAGGGTCAGGAACCAAAGGACCATAATCGGTCCGAACAACGCGCCAACGCGTGCGGTTCCCGCGCCCTGAATCATGAATAGAAACACGAGTACCGCGACCGAGATGGGAACCACGTAGGACTTCAAGATTGGGGTGGCGACCTCTAGACCTTCGACGGCGCTCAATACGGAAATTGCCGGCGTAATGACGCTGTCGCCATAGAACAGCGCGGCACCCAGCAGGCCCATGAAGAGGAACACGCGCCGTCGCCGACGTTCGGGACCGAGGCCGCCCAGGACGAGGGCCGTCAGGGCCATGACGCCGCCCTCGCCGTGATTGTCGGCACGGAGGATCAGAGACACGTACTTGCCGCTAACAACAATCAGCAGCGCCCAGAAGATCAGGGAAAGAACGCCCAGGATATTGTCAGGCGTCAGCATCACATGTCCGGTGGCGCCGAAAGTTTCTCGGAGGGTGTAGATGGGGCTGGTGCCCACATCACCATAGACGATGCCGAGCGCGCCGATGGCAAGCATGGTGAGATTGCGGTCGCCTCGATCGCGGCGACTGCCATGGGGGCGGCCCGGAAGCCGATCCGCCAACGTCAGCGCAGGTTGTGCGGCGGCGGCGCTGGATGGCCCGGTAGCACCGGGACCCACGTCATTACTCATGTGCACACTATTAAGGATGAGAGGACTTGTCGGCCCACGAAACGTTCCGGCGGCGGCACCGGCTGGTTCGCGCCGGAGCGAAGGGGGGCAGCCCCCCATCGAGTACGGCGGGACCATACTCCCGCGCCGCCAATCCGCGCTAGTGCTCACTTCGCTTCCTGAGTTGCAAATAACATTGTTATATTTCAATTAGTTAACAGATTGCCTTGGGTTTCGGGTCCGCGTGGGACAGCTATTCGACGCCCTTCGGCAGGTAATTGCAGGCCCGCGTTTCTTATTTTTTCTTTATGCAACCTTTTCTCTTATCAGTTGTATCGCAGTCGGCGGCGCCGTCGGCCCACATAGAAAAAACCGCGTGATATCAGCTTACTAAACCGGCATCGCGCCGGCAGGACGGGTGTTGGATTGCGAAACCGGGGGCCGCCCGTATAGGATTTTTGATTCTGCCTTTATGCCGTTGAGGGCAAATCCCAATCGCGCCTTTACGCGCTTTTCCGTCACGCTCATCCCATCACAGAGGCCACGAACAATGCGGTTCTTGGCCTCGCCGCCGGAAGAACGACCGGCGGCATAAGCGAAAGGGCAAAGCGATGAGTGCGTTTCACCAAGATCTTGAACGACTGCTGCCGGACCTGAACAGGTTCGCCCGCGCCCTGACCCGTAATGAGGATAGTGCCCATGATCTCGTACAAGACTGCGTCGAGCGCGCCCTCAAGAAGCGAGCACTTTTTAACGACGGCAGCAGTCTTAAGTCTTGGCTGTTCACGGTCATGCGTAACATTTTTATCAGCCAGCGGCGCCGGGTGGCGCTCGACCGCCGTCATGCGGCCACGTCCGACGGCACGGCCCATGTCCAGGCGCCCTCGCAGATCGATCACGTGTTTCTGAATGAAACCATGCAAGCCCTCAGCCGGCTGACACCCCGGGAACGGGAGGCGATTGTCGTACTCGGTATTCATGAGGCCTCGCAGCAGGAGCTGGCGCGGGCCAGCCGTGAGCCGGTCGGCACGCTCAAATCGCGCCTGTGTCGCGGGCGGGCCCATCTGAAGACGGCGTTGGATATGGGCTCAGCCAGCCCGACATAGTTCGATTTTCAAAGTCCCACTGGTCCGGCGTCTCCCATCCCCCCCAACTGCCAACCAGTGGTAACTAGCCCCGCAGCGGCACTCCGCTGCGGGGCTTTTTTTCGCATCGTCCATATCGTCTGACTGTTACGGGTTGTCCGCGACAAAGCGGTAGCCGACGCCGGGCTCGGTGAGCAGGTATTTCGGCGTCGTCGGATCGCGCTCCAGCTTTTGCCGCAGCTGTCCGATATAGACGCGCAGGTATTGGGTTTCTTCAACGTAGGCGTGGCCCCATACCTCCTGGAGGAGTTGCTGGTGGGAGATGACCTTGCCAGGATGGGTGGCAAGGATGCGCAGCAGATCGTATTCCTTCCGCGATAGACGCACCGGCGATCCGTTGACGGTCACCAGCCTTTTCGTCAGGTCCACGGACATGTCGCCTGCATTGATGACGGTGCTTGTCTCTGTGCCCTCGCGACCACCCTGACGCAGGGCCACGCGCATGCGCGCCAGCAGCTCGCCCATGCTGAATGGCTTGGTGACATAGTCATTGGCGCCGCGGTCGAGGGCCGCGATCTTGTCGGCGTCATCGGATCGAATGGAGAGAACGATGATCGGCAGCGTCGACCATTCACGCAGCAGGGAAATGACGTCCAATCCGTCCATGTCGGGAAGACCAAGATCGAGAATGACAAGATCGGGCCGCTGTACCGTACAGGCACGCACGGCTTCCTTGCCGTTTTCCGCTTCAAGCACGACATAGTCGTGGGACTGAAGGCTCGCCCGCAGAAAACGGCGAATCTGCGGTTCGTCGTCGACGATGAGAACCCGCGGTCCTGTTGTCGTGGACGTGGATGGCGCCTTGGAAACTGTCTCACGGGTCGACATGGCCGTTGCGATCCTTCATCGTCGCCCAGAGCACGTTCCGGAAAAGTGGTCTTCCGGTTTTCCGACGGGGCGTGCTCAATATATCAAAATAGCGGCCTTCTTATCCGGCGCGGCGATATCACCGCGTCGGGAAGGGCGCTACGTCTCGGCGGTCATCGCGTTATCCGGCGTCCTGACCGGTAGGCGTATGCGAATGGTGGTACCTTGCCCCAAACCTTGGCTCAAGGCTTCGATGCTGCCGCCATGGGCCTCGACGATCCCTTTGCAGATGGCGAGACCCAGCCCCGTTCCCGGTACCGTCCGGTCGCGTTGCTTGGCGCGGTAGAATTTGTCGAACACGGCGCCGAGGTCCTCGGCGGCGATGCCGCGACCCTGATCGGTGATTTCGATGGCGATTTCCTCGCCCATGCGCCGGGCCGTGACCTGTATGGTGGTATCGGGCGGCGCGTACTTGACCGCATTGTCGATGACGTTGACAAGCACGCTTTCCATGAGCACGAAATCGACATTGAGCAGGGGTAGCCGCTGGGTGATGTCGACATATAATTCGTGATTGAGAAGGCGGCGTTGGACAGCATCGATCGACGTCGAAACCAGATCCTCAACGTCCGCCCAGATCAGCCGGGGAACCAATACGCCGGATTCCAGCCGCGTCATCTGCATCAGGTTTTTGACGAACCTGCCAAGACGCTCGGCTTCTTCCACGATTGTTGTGAGCAGTTCCTTGGTGACGTCGGCGGAATAAGTGTTGCCGTAGGATTGAAGGCTTGTGGCCGAGCCGATGATGGATGCCAACGGCGTGCCGAAATCGTGACTGATGGCCGAGAGCAATGCCGAACGCAGCCCTTCCGTGCGCGCCAGCACGCGCGCGTTCTCGATTTCCTGCTTGCGCAATGAGCGCTCGACGGCAATCGCCGACATGCGCGACATGGATGCGACGATGCGGCGGAAGCCGGGATTGTTGGTCATCGTCTGGGGGATGTCCTGAAAGACGAGGACGGCGACCATGCCGTCCGTGGTCTCCAGCGGTACGATGTGGGATTCCAAGTCCGGGAGTTGGTCGGTGCCACGGCCGCTCGGGATATTGCGGCTAAAGCTCCAGCGCGCGGCTTCCAGTTCTTCTTCGGTTAAATGCGCCGCCGGGGGATAGGTGACCTGTAACGCCGCTGTCCGGCTGCGCGCGGTTGGGTTGGTGAGCGCGTTGCCGGAATGAAAAGGCGCAAGCAGCACGGTGCGGCAGGAAAAAGTTTCATCGCACTGGTCGGTGATGGCACGAAAGGTATCGTCGGGTTCGGCCGCGACTGCGATCTCGCGCATCAATTGGAACAAAGCGCGCGCCTCGCGGGCTTGTCGGCGGGCGCTGCCGGCGGCGCCACGCAGACTGCCGGAAAGATTACTCGTGATGGCGCCGACGAGGAGAAACAAAAGCAGGAGAAGGACGTCGGCGGTGGTCCATGTGGACGGCGAGAGGCTTTTGGTCAGGATGACGCTATTGAGGAGAAGTCCCATGACCGATGCCATCGCGGCGGCGGCAAATCCGTATGCCGCGGCGCTGTAGACCACAGCGGTTAGAAACACGATCGCGAGACTCGTGCTCGGAAGATAGGGCCCCAGGTATGCGACCAGGATGCCGGCCAGAACGACGGCGATGGCCGTGAGCGTCAGCACCTGATACCACGGGCGCGACCGGTCCAAGCGCCAGTGCAGGCCGAGGATCGTGCCGCGCCGCAAGGCTTGGCCTTCATCCTGAAAGCCTTCGAGGATCGATACCCCGGCCGCCGCGGCTGCGCGCGCAACCCGCGTGCGAGCCGCCGGTGATATGCCCGGGAGCCAGCGCGATGGGCGGGCTGGACCGAAAATAATGGCCGCCGGGCGCTCCGGCCCATTTTGGCTGAGGAGCGCGGCAAGTTCGGTCCACTGTTGCCAATATATCTGGGGGACATCCCAGCGCTCGCCGATCTTGTCGGCGGCGATGGCATCGCCCACCAGCCACCGGCGAAAGTTGCTACGTTGATGAATCGCCAGCGCGAAACTCAAGCCTTTTTCGCGGGCGATCCACTGGACGTCGCGCAGGAACTGTTGGGTGTCGGGATGACGACCGACGACGGCCAGCACATAGGGCGTGGTCGGTGGAAAAGCAGCGGGCGCGGTGGTCGTGATCGGACTATCCCGCAGCGCCGTTTCATTTATATCTGGCGGACACATGGGACCATTATGGACTGTCGTTCCAGACCGCGATACCGGTGCGGCGAGCCTACCGCGTCGACGATGGCATCACCAACAGGCTGCCCCCCAGGGATAGCACAAACAGGACGGCGGCCGTGGCCACGATGGAGGGGCCTGAGGGGGTATCCCAGGTCAGGGATGCGCCGATTCCGCCGACGACGGCCAGCAGGCCTATACCGATCGCCAGCATCGCCATACTCTCCGGGCTGCGCGCCAGTCCCCGGGCGGCGGCCGGCGGTATGATCAGGAGCGCGGTGATTAGGAGTATCCCGACGACTTTCATCGCCAAGGCAACGGTGAGCGCGATCAGGATCATGAAGGCCAAGCGCGTGCGCAGGGCTGAAATGCCCTCCGCGATGGCGGTATCCTCGTCAACGGTCAGCGCGATCAGCGGGCGCCAGATCACAACAAGCGCACTCAGAATGATCGTCGCACCGCCAAAGATCCAATAAATGTCGGCGGTTCTGACGGCGAGAATATCCCCGAATAGATAACCCATCAGATCGATTCTGACCTTGTCGAGGAAGCTGACGATGATCAGCCCGACGGACAATGCTGCATGGGAAAGAATCCCGAGCAATGTGTCGGTCGGCACCTTTTGCTGCGTCTGCAATCCGAGGAGCAAAAGGCCGACCAGGGCGCCGGTGACGATGACCCCCAAGATGGGCTCGACGCCAAACAGGATGCCCAGGGCGACACCCATGAGTGCCGCATGAGAGAGAGTGTCGCCGAAATAAGCCATGCGCCGCCAGACGACGATGCAGCCCAGCGGCCCGGCGACCAAAGCGATTCCACATCCGGCGACGACCGCGCGCATAATGAAACTCTCATGCATGCGATGGACCGTCATGATGATGGTGGTCGTGGTGGTGACCGGAATGATGGGCGTGGGTATGTTCGCCCGGCGTATGGACATGGTCGTGCGTGTGGGGATAAATCGTCAGCGTCCCGGCGGCGGTTGGGCCCAGCAGGCGCAGGAACTCCGGATTGCGGCTCACGTCGGCGGGCAGGCCGGAGCAACAGATGTGGCCGTTGAGGCAATACACCCGATCCGTGGCCGCCATGACGATGTTCAGGTCGTGGGAAATGAGCAGTACGCCGCAGCCCGTGCGCGTACGAAGATCGGCGATCAAGCGGTAAATATCTACCGAGCCCGACATGTCCACGTTCTGGGTCGGTTCGTCGAGGACGAGCAGCTCCGGGTCGCGCAGCATGGCGCGCGCGAGTGTGACTCGCTGCATCTCGCCCCCGGACAATGTGTGAACGCTGGTGTCGAGCATGTCGGTCATCTGCACTTGGTCGAGAGCCTCGCGCAGGCGGATTTCCGGCTGCTGGTGGGTGAGGGTCAGGAAGCGACGCACGGACAGTGGCAGGCCTGCGTCCATCGTTAACCGCTGCGGCTGATAGCCGATGCGCAGGCCGGGCTTGCGCATCACGGTGCCGCTGTCGGGGCGCATTAGGCCGAGCGCGACCTTGACCAGAGTCGATTTGCCCGCACCATTCTGTCCGACGAGGGTCACAATTTCGCCGGGGGCAACGGTGACGTGAACGTCATCGAGGATGCATTGCCCGTTACGTATAACCGTGACGTCGACGAGGTCTAGTAGCGGCGGTCGCGTGGTACTAGTCACGAGCGATTGCCTTTCGCCTCGTTAACCGGCGGCAATGCGGACATAGGCCACTGATCTCGATGACCTCGCTTTCAATAGCGAAACCCGGCGCGGCCCGCGCGACCGCTGCGCTCACCGCCCTGCCATCGAATTCCACGACGCTTCCACACGCGCGGCATATCAAAAGCTGGCTGCCCAGCTTGTGGCTATGTGCCTCGCCAGGATGGGCGCAACCGACGAAGGCGTTCAGGCTGGCCACGCGATGCACCAGCCCGTGGGCGAGAAGAAAATCGAGGGCGCGGTAAACCGCCATGGGCGCATTGCGCCCGCCGCCGGCGTTTAGCTGGGCCAGGATGTCGTAGGCCCCTATGGGTGCGTGGCTCGCCCATACCGTCGCCAGAACTCGGCGGCGCACAGACGTGAACCGTAAGCGCTTCGCATCGCAGAGGGCTTCGGCGCGGGCAAGTGCCTGTACCGCACAGCGGTCATGGTTGTGCCCGGGCTGAGGAAAGGTGCGGCTTTGCTGCGTGCGCGCCATGAGGCTGGTGTCCGTGGGAATTGATACGTTATACTATAACGTTTACGAGGCCATGATCAAGGCGACGAGGACATGCGGACCCATTTTTCGCGCACCGATCGGCGGGGGGCAGGACGGCATTGGCGCGCAGCATGTCTTTGCGTGCTTCTGGCGACCGGGCTTGCCTCTCCGGCACTTGCGGGCCCGCACGTAGTCGCGTCCATCAAGCCGGTTCACGCATTGGTCGCCGGTGTCATGACCGGTGTTGGAGCGCCCGATCTGCTGGTGACGGGCGGCGCGTCACCCCACACCTACAGCCTCAAGCCTTCCGACGCCGAACATCTGAATCAAGCCGACATTGTGTTTTGGATCGGGCCGAACCTCGAAAACTTTCTCGGCGGGCCGCTCACGGCGCTGGCGTCCAGGGCGAAGATTATCGCCTTGATAGATGCACCGGGTATCGTCGTGCGCCCGGCGCGGGAATCCGGCGTGTGGGAGCCTCATGACGATGCGCGTCCTGAGTCTGGCGCGGTCGTCGCCGCGCGCGAGATTGACGGCCATATCTGGCTCGATCCCATGAATGCCAGGGCGATGGTGGCCGCGATCACCGCAACACTGGTCGAAGCCGATCCGGCTAATGCGGCGCGCTACAGCATGAACGCTTCGGCCCTGGCGACACGGCTCGACGGGCTCGACGCGGATATCATGCGAACAGTCGCACCGGTTAAGGCAAAGCCGTTTATCGTCTTTCACGACGCCTATCAGTACTTCCAGGAACGCTACGGCGTGAATGCTGTTGGTGCGGTCACGATCAGCCCCGATCGGCCACCCGGTGCGCGCCGCGTCGTTGCCGTGAAGGACAAGATTGCCGAGTTGGGCGCTGCTTGCGTGTTCGCCGAACCACAGTTCGAACCAAACCTGATCCGCATGTTGGTCGAAGGGACACACGCCAAAACGGGTGTGCTGGACCCGGAAGGGGCGACGCTGGATGCAGGACCGGAGCTCTATTTCGTGCTCATGCGCGGCATCGCCGATCATCTGGTTGCGTGCTTGGGTCCCTAAAGAATTTTCCCCACGATGTGCGAGATGGTAAAGTGCATCTGGATCACAAGTACATGAAGTGGATAGCACTATGAAAATGAATGCCTCGAGGGGCGCGCAGATCGGCATGCTGGTTGGGCTCTACTTTATCGCCCGCGATTATTCCGATGGAAAATTCCTGCCATGGGTCGGCAGCGGTGCCATCTCTCAGAATCTCGGTCTCTTGATGGGAAAGATGATGTTCATGGTTGCTCTATGCAGCATCCTGGGGGCGGCGATGGGCTGGGGAATGAGACTTTATCAACGCAAGACCGGCAGGGCAGAGACGGCAGTCTCGCCGGAACCGAAGCCTTGATCGTTTTGCGCGACGTGAAAACTTAGGACCGAAAGCTGCTCGACCGGCGATAATGGGGAGGGCATTATGAGCAGATGTTCCAAAGTTGGCGCGTGTATCGGCGTTCTTTATGGCCTTTTTGTTATCGCTGAAAGTGTTTCAAAAAATCGCTATTTGCCCTGGACCGGTGGCGAGGCCATTACGCAAAACGTCATCAGTATTGCCACGTCATCGATTCTTTCAGTTCTGACTTTTTGGTTCTTGGGATGGATTGTGGGGTGCGTTGTCAGTCTTTTCCGCCGCAAAGACCAAAAACAGAATGAGACCGAGCGACCCACATCGACCGCGTCGAATTCCTGAGACGACTAACTTACCTTCAATCCGCCGCGCACCACGGGTCCGGCGGCGTCGCTGACCAAGCTGAAACGTCGGCCGAAGCCGGTGAGCGTGAGAGCGTGCTCAGGGCCTTCGCCCACTGCGCGCAGGCGGCGGGCGAATTCTTCCGCTGTCGGCGATTCACCCAGGTCGCACAGGGCATTGAAATCCGCCCGGGTGCGTCGGGGGCCGCGCCAGGATTCTCCCGAACGGGGCAGGGGCGTCGCGACGGCGGCAAGGCTGGGTGCCCAGCGTTCGAACGCAGCCACCATCATTTTGAGGGTGAGCTGATCCAGGACCAAACGGTTCGCTCCGGAGGGAATGGGGAAACGTTCCGCTGCAATGATAGGTCCGCTGTCCACCTGGGGCGCCATCTCGTGCAGAGTCACCGCGAATTCCGACTGCCCGTCGTAGAGGGCGTGCACAGACGGGAACAGGCCGGGATATTCCGGTGATCCCGGATGAAAGTTATAGGCGGGGCCGGCGAACCGGCCGAGGACGGCCGCAGGAACGATCACCTTGGCGGCGAAGGAAACCAGGCGCGTCTGGGGGCTGAGGGTCGACATGGCGCGGGTGAGGTCTTCCCGTTCCACCGCGACCTCCACATCCACCCCGGCGGCGCGCAGGCCCGGGACCAGAAATGCCACGCATTCGGGCTGGGTCAGGAGGATGATCTTGGGCATTTTCTTCTATGACACCAGCGGCTTGCGGATTTTTGCGTAAAATCGCACTTGCAACCTTATAGCCGCCGCCCTATTAGAACCTCGTAAAGAGGACTAAATTAGTCTACGTTAGTGGCTGGCGTCCCATTTAGGGCAAAGAAATATGTTTAAAGTCAATAAGATGACTGACTACGCCACGGTCGTACTGATTGCGATTGCCCGGACTCGGGAGGTCCAATCCACGCACCGGATCGCCGCCCAGACGGGGATTCCCCTGCCGACGGTGGCGAAACTCATGAAAAGCCTGGGCCGGGCCGGCCTGGTGGCGTCCCATCGCGGCGCCACGGGCGGTTATCTGCTCGGCCGCGCGGCCGCGGAAATTTCCGTTGCCGACGTCATCCAGGCCGTGGAGGGGCCCATCGCCCTGACCGCCTGTGCCGATACCTCGGACGAACAGTGCAACATTCAGACTCTCTGCCCCGTGCAGGGCAAGTGGAACCGGGTCAACACCGCCGTGCGCACCGCGCTGGAGGAAGTGACCCTCGCCGATATGGTCGCCGAAGTGGCTGCCTTCGGTTTGGATAAATTCAAGCCCGCGGTTATTCCCGCCGCCGTCCCCGGTGGAGTGAACTGACCATGGCCGCGATTTCCCAAACCACCGCCGCCGTCCGCGATGTGGAGCAGTACAAGTACGGCTTTGTCACCGACATCGAGACCGAGCGCGCGCCCAAGGGCTTGAACGAGTCCATCATCCGCTTCATCTCCGCCAAAAAGGACGAGCCCGAGTGGATGCTGGAGTGGCGGCTGAAGGCGTATCGCTATTGGCTGACGCTCGGTGACCAGGAGCCGACTTGGGCGAAGGTCACTTATCCTCGTATCGATTACCAGGATTCCTATTACTACGCGGCACCCAAGCAGCAGGCGAAATACGAAAGCCTGGATGAAGTCGATCCAAAGCTGATCGAGACCTACAACAAGCTCGGCATTCCCCTGAAAGAGCAGCAGATGCTCGCTGGGGTGGCCGTGGACGCCGTGTTCGACAGCATCTCGGTGGCGACCACCTATAAGAAAAAGCTGCAGGAACTGGGCGTGATTTTCAGCCCCATCTCCGAGGCGGTGAAAACCCATCCGGAGTTGGTGAAGAAGTATCTCGGCTCGGTGGTGCCCTATAGCGACAATTTCTTCGCAACGCTGAACAGCGCCGTGTTCACGGACGGTTCGTTCGTCTACATCCCCAAGGGTCTGCGCTGCCCCATGGAATTGTCGACCTACTTCCGCATCAACGAAAAAAATACCGGCCAGTTCGAGCGCACGCTGATCATCGCCGACGAGGGTTCCTACGTCAGCTATCTGGAAGGCTGCACGGCGCCGCAACGCGACGAGAACCAACTGCATGCGGCGGTGGTTGAACTGGTTGCCCTCGATGACGCCGAGATCAAGTATTCGACGGTGCAGAACTGGTATCCGGGCGACGAAAACGGCAAGGGCGGGATCTACAACTTCGTCACCAAGCGTGCCGCCTGCCGTGGCCGCAATTCCAAGGTGATGTGGACCCAGGTGGAAACCGGCTCGTCGATCACGTGGAAGTATCCGAGCTGCATTCTTCAGGGCGAGAATTCGTCCGGCGAATTCTATTCGGTCGCCATCACCAACAATCGTCAGCAGGCTGACACCGGCACCAAGATGATCCATATCGGCCGCAATACCAAATCGCGCATCGTCTCCAAGGGTATTTCCGCCGGCCGGTCGAGCAATACCTATCGCGGCCTGGTCCGCGTCCAGGGCAAGGCCGATGGCGCGCGCAATTACACCCAGTGCGACAGTTTGCTGATCGGCGACCGTTGCAGCGCCAACACGGTGCCCTATATCGAATCGCGCAACCCCACGGCGCAGACGGAACACGAGGCGACCACCTCGAAGATCAGCGAGGAGCAGCTGTTCTACTGTCTCCAGCGCGGCATGACCCAGGAAGAGGCGGTGTCACTGATCGTCAACGGTTTCTGCAAGGAAGTGCTGCAGACCCTGCCCATGGAGTTCGCGGTGGAAGCGCAGAAGCTCGTCGCCATCAGTCTCGAAGGCAGCGTCGGCTAAAGTAAGTTTGAGGACAAGGTTATGGCTTTACTCAAGATCAAGAATCTTCATGCGAACGTCGCCGGCAAGGAAATCCTGAAAGGGATTTCCCTGACCATCAATGCCGGCGAGATGCACGCCATTATGGGCCCCAACGGCACCGGCAAGAGCACGCTGTCGAACGTCATTGCCGGCCGTGACGGTTATGAAGTGACCTCAGGTGAGGTGCTGTTGGATGATAACAACCTGTTGGCAATGTCGGCGGATGAGCGCGCCCGTGCCGGCGTGTTCCTGGCATTTCAATATCCGGTGGAGATCCCCGGCGTATCCACATCCAATTTTCTGAAGACGGCCCTGAACGCAAAGCGCCGCGCCGCCGGACTGCCGGAAATTGACGCCATGGAATTCCTCAAGCTGGTGAAGGCCAAGACCAAGGCCCTGGGCATTCCTGACGACATCATCAAGCGGCAGTTGAATGTCGGCTTCTCCGGCGGCGAGAAGAAGCGCGCCGAAGTGTTGCAGATGACGCTGCTGGAGCCGCGGATTGCAATCCTGGACGAGACCGATTCAGGTCTCGATATCGATGCCCTCAAGGTTGTCGCCGACGGCGTCAACAATCTGCGTAGTGCCGATCGCGGATTTCTTGTGATCACCCACTATCAGCGTCTGTTGAATTACATCGTACCCGATCATGTCCATGTCATGAGCGGCGGCCGCATTGTCGCCAGCGGCGGCAAGGAACTGGCACTCACCCTCGAAGCCGAGGGTTATGCGAAATATCAGGCGGCATAGGGACGCGGGCCTCCATGGCGACTTCCTTTATCACCGCTCATCCTTTCGGCGACGCTTACGCGGCGCGCGCGGGCGCGTTGCCGGCGGTGGCGTGGCTGGAGTCCCTGCGCCGTTTTGCGCGGGCGGAAATTGCCGGCGGTCTGCCGGGAGCGCAGGTGGAGGAATGGCGCTTCACGCCTCTGACGCAACTCGCCAAGATCGGATTTATTCCGGCGGCTTCCGCCGACGATGTGGACGTTACGGCTGTGCCGCTGGATGTGCCGGTGGTGCCCGGAGCCGTACGCGTCGTGCTGGTCAATGGCGTCTATCGTGCCGATCTATCCGATTCCCTGGATGGCCTCGACCTTCGAACGCTGCGCGATGCCGTATCGTCCTCGAAGGACATGGAAAGCGCTGTGGGCCGGGTCGCGCCTCTGTCCTTGCCCATGGTGGCGCTCAACACGGCATTCATGGAAGACGGACTTGTCATCGCCGTGCGCGGTTCCGTCACGCGTCCCGTGCATATCATTTCCATCGGTGCGGCGGGGAGCAGCCCCGTGGCGTTCCATCCCCGCGTTGTGATCACCACTGAGCCAGGTGCATCCCTCTCAATCGTGGAGACCCATATCGGTTTGCCGGGTCAGCCGTTCCTCGCCAATCCGGTGACGGAGGTTTTCGTCGCCGAGGATGCGGCTGTGCGCCGTTTTGTGTCCGTGACCGAAGAGGGCGATGCCTATCATCTCGCGACGACGGTCGCGTCGGTTGCGTCACGAGGAACCTTTGAGGCTTTCCACATGGGGCTGGGCGGTCATAAGGCCGAAGGGACCACGCGCCAGGAAATTCATGTTGTGGTGAACGGGGAAGGGACGAAGGTGAACGTCAGCGGCGCGTATGCCATCGCCGGAACCATGCACCATGACTTCACCACCGTGATCAATCACCGCGTCGGCGGCTCGGCATCCCGGCAAGTGTTCAAGGGTGTGCTCGACGGCCGCTCTCACGGCGTCTATCAGGGCCGCCTTCGTGTCGCGCCCGATGCCCAGAAGACCGACGCCCGGCAGGTTCACAAGGCCTTGTTCCTTGCCCATGGGCCGGCGGTGGACTGCAAGCCTGAGCTGGAGATCGACGCCGACGATGTGCAGTGCGCTCACGGTGCAGCCACCGGCGCGCTCGATTCCGACCAATTGTTCTATATGGCGGCGCGCGGTATCGATCCAGAAACCGCACGCGCCTTGCTGGTGGAGGGATTCCTGGCCGAGGCCATCGCCGAGATCGGCGATGAATCGGTGCGCGTGGTTTTTGCCGCCCAGATGGCCGCATGGCTGCAGCGGCGCGGAGGTGCGTCATGACCGCCGCCGCTCGCCGTTTGTCGTCGGTGCCCGCGTTTGACGTCGATGCCATCCGCGCCGACTTTCCCATTCTTGCCCGTCAGGTTCACGGCAAGCCCCTTGTGTACCTGGACAGTGCGGCGTCGGCGCAAAAGCCGCGAGCGGTGATCGAGGCGATCACACGCGCGTATACCGACGACTATGCCAACGTCCATCGCGGCGCCTACTACCTGAGCGAAACATCGACGGTTGCCTATGAGGCCGCCCGGGAAAAGGTGCGGGCTTTCATCAACGCGTCCAGCACGGCCGAGATCGTGTTCACCAAGGGTGCCACCGAAGCCATCAACCTGATTGCGGCCAGCTATGGGCGGGCGTTCATCAAGGCCGGTGACGAGATTGTACTGACGGCGCTTGAGCACCACTCCAATATCGTGCCTTGGGATCTGTTGCGCACGGCCACCGGCTGCGTGATTCGCGTTGTTCCGGTTGCAGCAGATGGAACCGTGGCGCTCTCGGATTTCGCCGCTTCCATCGGACCACGCACCAAGCTGGTTGCTGTCGCGCATGTATCCAATGTGCTGGGCACCATTCTGCCAATCCGCGCCATTGCCGATCTCGCCCATGCGGCTGGCGCGAAAATCTTGATCGATGGATGCCAGGGGATCGTTCATGCCCCCGTCGACGTCCGTGCCCTTGATTGCGACTTCTATGCCTTTTCCGGCCATAAACTTTATGGGCCCACCGGCATCGGCGTGCTGTGGGCACGTGAGGCGCTGCTGGACGCCATGCCGCCCTATCAGGGCGGCGGCGACATGATCGAGACGGTCGCTTTTTCCGGCTGCACCTGGGCGCCACTGCCGGCAAAATTCGAAGCCGGCACGCCGCCGATTGTGCAGGCTATCGGCCTTGGCGCGGCCATTGACTATGTGACGGCGCAGGATCGCGACGCTGTGCGGGCCCACGAGGAGCGTTTGCTCGCCTACGCCACGGCGCAACTGGGACAGATTCCGGGCCTGCGTCTGATCGGTACCGCGCCGGGTAAGGCGGCAGTGCAATCCTTCGTCATGGATGGGGCCCATCCCCACGATATCGCAACAGTTCTCGACCGCTCCGGTGTCTGTGTCCGCGCGGGACATCATTGCGCCCAGCCGCTCATGGAAGTCATGGGTGTTCCGGCGACGGCGCGGGCGTCCTTTGCCATGTACAATACGATCACTGAAGTGGATGCGTTGGTGACGGCGCTGATCAAGGCACGGGAGCTGCTCACATGAGCGCGCTCACCTCACGCCGTACCGAGGACAGTGCCGATGATCTGAAGGCGCTTTACCAGGAACTCATTCTCGATCACGGCAAGTCGCCGCGTAACCTGCGTCCCGTCGAACATCCTACCTGTACCGCCAAGGGCAACAATCCCATGTGTGGCGACAAGGTGACGGTGAGCGCGCGGGTTTCAGAGGCCGGTGTGATCGAAGACATAGCCTTTGAGGGCAGGGGCTGCGCCATTTCCATTGCCTCCGCGTCGATGATGACCCTGGCCCTTAAGGGCCGCACGGTAGACGGGGCACGTCGATTGTTTGCCGCCGTTCAAGGGTTGTGCACCGGTCGGATGGAGCTGACGACGGCCAAGGCGGAAACACCCGTCGAAATGAGTGATGCCTTGGACGAATTGGCGGCCTTATCGGGTGTGCGGCAATTTCCCGTGCGGGTGAAGTGCGCGACCTTGCCGTGGCATGCACTGGTTTCCTGCCTCGACGGCTCCGCAACGGCGACGACAGAGTCTTGAACACATAGTAGTTTGGTAGAGCACATGAGTCCCCATGACGACGCAAACCATAGACTTCATGAGTCGGGCAACCTGATGCAGCCCTATGACACGCATGCAAGTGACGAGGGCGCACCCCAGGAGGGTGAAACTGTTCGCGCCGGCACCCCCCTCGACCGTAGCAAGTCGACCGTTGCCGGCGAGGAAGCGGTGATCGAGGCTTTGCGCTCGGTTTTCGATCCGGAAATTCCGGTCAATATTTACGATCTGGGACTGATCTACGATCTCAAGATTCACGATAACGGCAATGTCGACGTGAAGATGACCCTGACCGCGCCCGCATGTCCGGTGGCTGGAACGCTTCCCAAGGAAGTTGCCGACGTGGTGGCCAGGGTTGAAGGCGTGGGTGAAACGAGCGTGTCCATTACGTGGGACCCACCATGGACTCCGGCCAATATGTCTGAAGTCGCCCGCGTTGCCCTCGACATGTTCTGAGCCCACACCCATATTAGTCCATAGGACGAATGCCATGAACGATATGTCAGCCTCTACCGCTCCGGCCCGGCCCAAACCTCCGGCGGTTATTACCGTTACACCGGCAGCGGTGGCGCGTATCCGCGAGCTGATGGATAAGGCACCAAAACCCGTGCTGGGCGTTCGCGTCGGCGTGAAAGCGACCGGCTGCTCCGGCATGTCCTATGTCGTCGAGTACGCCGAGGAGCGCCGCAAGTTCGAGGACGTCGTTGAAACCGATGGCGTCAAGATTTTCGTCGATCCGAAAGCGGTCATGTATCTTTTGGGTTCGGAACTGGACTTCCGCGCAGGTAAGATGGAAAGCGGATTTTCCTTCACTAATCCTAACGAGAAGGGGCGCTGCGGCTGCGGCGAGAGTTTCTCGGTATAGAGACCTGTTCACGAGCGTCTCATTCCCCTAAGCCCTACGAACTGGACGAATGGCCATGCAATCGATCCTGAGTGTGCTGGTGATCGTCGCGCTGGCGGCCGTTCTGATTGTCCTGGGAACAGGGTTGGTCGGCTTTGTGGTTGGCGGCGAGTTCAATCGCAAATATGGGAATAAACTCATGCGTCTGCGTGTCGCCACGCAGGCGGTAGCGATTCTGATCCTGTTGGCGTCATTGTTCCTGCGACACTTGACGCACTGAGCGTTTTCGGCTCGGCCGTCTTGGAACATGATACCCTTTTCGGAGGCCTAAATGACTGATGCGGCGATTGTGAATTCTGGTGCGGTTCGGCCGGCGCACATACCCGACGAGGTCGTGTATGATTTCGACTATTTTTTCGATCCGGCCTTTTTGGCCGATCCGCATCGCCGGTTTCTCGACCTCTTGGAGAAGGCTCCACCCGTAATCTGGAACCCGCAGCACGGTGGGCAATGGATGGTGCTCAGCCACGAGGCTAATTTCAAGGCCGCGCGCGATTGGGAATCGTTCTCGAGCCAGCTTATTCCCGACGCGATGTTGATGGAAATGATGCGGACGCTGCCGGCCGGCGTTCATATCCCACGGATGGCTCCGATCACCATGAACCCGCCGGAGCACGCGAAATATCGCGCACCATTGCAGAGCGCCTTCTCGCCGAA
>SCTM01000134.1 GCA_004297485.1 Rhodospirillaceae bacterium | reverse complement strand
CTTTTGAGGAGGCCCTTATGGCCTTAGTCAATTTGCTCTTTGGCGGCCTTGATACCGTTGCATCCATGCTCGGCTTTACTGCTCGCTTTTTGGCGCAAAATCCAAGGCATCGCCAAAAGCTCATCGAACAACCAGATCTCATCAAAACGGCGATCGAAGAAATTATCCGGCGTCATGGGCTGACGAATACAGCTCGCCTCGTTACCGGTGATGTAGATATCGGCGGCGTGACGCTTAAAGCCGGGGATCAAATCCTGGTTCCAAATGCGCTCTACGGCTTGGACGATAGGAAGTTCGATCGTCCAATGGAGGTTGATTTCTCGCGCCCGATGCCGATCCCACTCGGCGCCTTCGGGGCAGGCGCTCACACGTGCCCTGGCGCTGTGCTGGCTCGGCGCGAGATCAAGGTATTTTTGGAGGAATGGCTGCCACGCATCCCCGACTTCAGCATTCGTCCGGGCACAAGACCCGTGCTCTCGGCTGGCGTTGTGCAAGGCGTTCACCGCCTGGAACTGGTCTGGTCTAAATAGCGGCTCAGGGATAAAGCACTCTTCCGGCCGGCAATGGGCATTGCCGCATTTTCAGAGTCAATGCTTTGGCCCGAGGACGATACCCCCTCCTAAGTCAGATGCTTTCGAAGGTCGACCTTCTTGACCTTGCCAGACGGAGTACGTGGAAAATCCTCGACAATGCGTATTTGCTCCGGCGTCTTCTGCTTTGCCACACCGGCCGCTTGGAAATGGCGACGCACCTCGGCGAGGTCGATCGTCACACCCGGCGCCAAGCGTAGAAAGGCGCCGACCTTCTCGCCCATAACCTGATCTGGCCATCCGAGCACAGCCGCCTCGAGCACTGCAGGGTGCCGCGCGAGAATGTCTTCGACCTCGCGCGAGGAAATGTTCTCGCCGCCACGAATGATGATGTCCTTTTTTCGATCGACGATGGTCAGCATGCCGGCTTCATCGAGCACGCCGATATCACCGGTCCGAAACCCACCATCGGCCATGAAGGCGGCATCGTTCAGGCTTGCGTCAAAATAGCCCACGCACAGATCTGGCCCCATTGAGATGATTTCACCTGCCATTCCTGGAGCAACCTCGTTGTTGTCGTCATCGAGAAAACGAAGCTGAATAAGGTCCATGATACGGCCATCTGTGTTTGCTCGCTGATCCGCCCTATCATAGGGCTTGCCGGTAGAAATCGTGGGGTGCTCGGTGCTGCCATAGGCCCGCGCTATACAAACACCTACAGCGTCGGCTCGTGTCACCGTACTCGGCGGGACACTCGCACCACCGATCATCATGTCGCTAAGGGGAGCAACGCCGCGAGTTGCGGCGGCATCGAACAGGCTGTTGGCGTGGAAGGGTGTGCCAGTACTCGTACGAATCCCATAGCGGTGAATGAGCTCTACCGCGACTGAGGGATCCCACTGATCGATATGAATGCTATCTCCGCCCAGGATGAACGGACGCATCATGATCAGAATCCCCGCAATATGCCCAGCAGGCATCGCCGCCAACGCCGCCCGCGGCGAATAATCCTCCCACCAATGGTGTACACTTTTCAGCTCGGCGCCTAGCGTATTGTGTGTATGGAGCGCGCCCTTAGGCACCGATGTCGTGCCGGAGGTGTAGATAATCGTGCATACATCATCGGGCGATGCTCGATGCGTCGGAGCGGGGACCAGCGATTCGCCTCGCCGGAACAACTCGTCCCAACTTATGGCGGGCCCAGGAAACGGCTCAGTTCCGATTACCGCGATAAATGACAGATCCGGCGTCTCACCGACCACTTCAAAGCGTGCGGCGTAATCGATTTTTCGCCAGGAGGCTGGCGTGACCAAAGCTTTCGCACGCGTTTGACGCAACACGAACCCGAGCTCAGCAGCGCCATAGATATGAACGATTGGCACAACCACGAGCCCCAATTGCAGAGCGGCTAGCCAAGTCAACATGCCTTCGCGCCAATGAGGGACTTGTACGACGATGACATCCCCGGCACAAAGTCCTTGCGCAACAAATGAGCGCGCAATGATTTCCGAGTCCGTCAGCGCCTGCCTAAGCGTCGTCTCAGACGGACGGGCCTCAGAGCAATAGATGAGACGCGCCGCAGGCCACTGGGCAATTCCTGCTCCGATGCGATCATAGAGCGTCTGAGCAGACCAGAATCCAGCTTCTTCCCATCCTTTACGGTAGCGCGCCCGCTGGGCCAACACCGCCTGCACTCCGGTATACCAAGGAGGCTCTTCGTACGACGACATTCGCCTCTCCCTAGTTACTATTCGCCAGAAGCGTCGCGCGGAGCTCGCGCTTCATCAGTTTGCCATTCGCATTTCTCGGCAACGCCTCGCTTCCGATGGTGAACGACTCAGGGCATTTGTAGTCTGCCAGTCTCGCTTTGCAAAAGTTGGCTAACTCCGCGGAATCGATCTTCGTCGCACGCAAGGCCACAAACGCATGAACTCGCTCTCCCAGTACAGGACAAGGCCGCGCGACAACGGCGCTTTCAAGAACCGCTGGATGTTCGGCAAGCGCTGCCTCAACCTCAGCTGTGTAGATCTTGTAGCCGCCGCGATTAATCATATCCTTTATGCGATCGAGAACACGGATGAATCCATTCTCGTCCACCAGACCGAGGTCTCCAGAGCGCCAAAATCCGCCAACAAAATTTTCTGCCGTCGCCTCCGGATCATTCCAGTAACCGCGCACCACAGTAGCATTACGCATCCAAATCTCGCCTGGCTGCCCTGGCTGAAGTTGCCTTCCGGCCCCATCCATTACGATCACCTCGCCACCCGGCGCCGCAAGGCCGACATATTGACGCCGCTCAAGCGCATAGCGTGGCGGCATAATCGCCTGCGGGACGACGGTTTCCGTCGAACCATACAGATTCATCAGACCAAGATTTGGCAATAGTTGCGCAAGCGCTTCAATGGTCGACGCGGACATTGGCGCACCACCATAAGACCCAATACGCCACGCAGAAAGGTCATAAGCCTTCAAGTCCGCTCGCGCGAGGCATAGATTATACATCGCGGGCACGAGCACGGTGTGTGTCATACGCTCCACTTCGGCGAGCGCTAGAAAATCTTGCGCATTAAAGTCCCGCATGATGATTAACGTGCCCGCACATCGGGCCATCACTGCCACCATGCCGCTAATGCCTGTGATATGTGTCATCGGCACGGCGACGATAGATCGCTCGCCCTCGCCGAGCGCCATGGTGTGCTCATAGATGAGCGCCGCATGTACAACATTCACATGCGCAACCGTCGCGCCCTTGGGTTTGCCAGTCGTCCCGGAGGTATAGAGGATGGCGAAAACGTCCTCTTCACAGACCTCAACAGAAGGTTGTGGCGCGGATGAACGAATGTCTCGGAACGGCGCGGCTTCTTCTCCGGTTTCTATGGCGATACGCGACCGGACGGCCTGCATCTCGGTTTCGGCCGGAAGCCGAGAGGCCAGTCCCTGCTCGTAAATCAATAGCGCAGCGCCGGAATGATTCAGGATATAGGCGATGCCAGGTGCCTGCTCACGCGTACTCAATGGCACAACAATCGCGCCAAGCCGCGCGATTGCATAAAGCGCGATCACGAATTCGATGCTATTTCCAAGCAGGAGAGCGACGCGATCAGCTTTACGGATTCCTATGACTGTTAAGCCAGCAGCAGTCTCGGCAACAAGGTCGTCCAACGCTTTCCACGTCAGACGAATGTTGCCGCAAACGAGTGCTTCGCCCATGGGGGCGCGCCTTGCGGCGTCGCGGAGCATAACATCTAAATTTTCTGGGCGGCCCACCCGGCAGAGCACAACACGATCGCCAAACAGCGCTTCATACCGTAAATCCAGCGCGAATTGGTCCCATGCAGTCATGTCACGCCCTTATCTTCAGTCTCTCATAGCGTTCAAGATGGTGCTCCGTATCGCCATAGGCACGCGCGAGCATGATGAGCCGTCGATAATAATGCCCAATGGGATATTCCATGGCCATGCCCATCCCTCCATGAAGATGGACACCTTGATTCCCAACTTTGTGAGCCGCTTGATCAATTCGCACACGAGCCGCGGAGACGGCCGCCTGTCGCGTGGCTACCGGGCTGTCGATTGCGGACAGAGCGCTGTGAAAAGCGGAGCGTGCCATTTCCGTCTCTATGAACAAATCAGCGATGCGGTGCTGAAGAACCTGAAAATCGGCCAATGCCCGCCCGAATTGCTGGCGGGACCGCAGATACTCAGCGGTAATTTCGAGAACGCGATCCATACATCCAATCGCCTCGGCACTACAGCCCAGCGCCGCCTCATCGATCGCGCGATCCAGAATTTCCGTGGTTTGACTGCCAATAATCAGCGATTCATGAGGAAGCACCACATCTTTGAATGTCACATCTACAGCCCACTGGCCGTCGAGTAAACGGTAGGCGCGGCGCTCGACACCATCCGAGATGGCGAGCACATCGAAAAGTGCTAGTTCGGAGTCTGTTCCCGCGGAAACGATAAGCCGATCAGCCACATCACCGCCAGCAACGAGAATCTTCTTCCCCGTGAGTTTATAACCCCCTTCAATTGGAATCGCCCGCGTAGACAAACCCTTCTGCTCGTATCGAAGCCCTGCCTCACCTAACGCAACGGAGATAAAAACCTCTCCCGTTGCGATTTTAGGCAACAATAAGCGGGCCGACACAGAATCCGCGCGCGTAAGGATGCGCACGGCAAGCAGCGCACTATCCATGATGGGCTCCGAAACTAGCCCTCGACCAAGCTCTTGAAACATCACGCATGCGTCGGCTATCGACCAACCCAGACCGCCATGCTCTTCGGGGATCAAAACGGCAAGCCAGCCAAGTTCTGCGATTTGCGCCCACATCGCACGGTCTGTGCCGGTCGACTTCGATTTGACGCGCTGACGGCGACTCTCGAAGCTATAACGCTCGTCAACGAATCGGCGGATACCATCTCGCAGAATGAGTTGATCTTTACTAAACTCGAAATTCATCGATCAATTGCCGCCGAATGCAGAACGCCAAATAATACCGCGCTGAATTTCATTTGCGCCCCCATAGATAGTAGCAGCGCGACGAAACAGCGCCTTTGTCATCGTTCCCGGAACATCAACAGGAACCTCCGCAGGCCGGAAAGTACCATGCCAGGCCCCTTCCTCGGGTTCGAGAAACTCAGGACTAACCCATGGCCCTAAAACCTCGAGCTGCAAGTCGGCAACGCGCTGCTGCAACTCGGAGCCCACGACCTTGAGTCCGGAGGCAAACGCCATATCTCGACCTCCCAGCGCACCATGAGTGCAAGCGGCTCGAATAACTGCCCATTCAAGAGCGTTCGTGTCGATCTCTAATTGCGCGAGGCTCCTGCGAAAGGCCGGCTTATCGATGAATCGCTCGCCAAAGGATGTCTGGCCGGCCAGATCACGCAACTTCCTGATCTCGCGCTTGGTTCTCTGGACAAGCGCGTTGGAATGTCGCTCATTACCGAGCAAGAATTTGGCGTAGGTCCAGCCCTTATTCAATTCGCCTATCAAATTCCCGGCCGGGACGCGCACATCGTTGAAAAATACTTCGTTCACATGCCGCCCATTATCGATCGTGGAAATCGGGCGGACCGTCACGCCGGGCGATTCTATTTCTATCGCCAGGCAGGAAATCCCGCGCTGCGGCTTGGCATCTCGATCGGTGCGAACCAATGCGAAAATCAGATTGGCTATATGGGCTTCGGACGTCCAGATTTTCTGACCATTCACGACAAACTCATCGCCGTCGCGCACTGCGCTTGTACGCAGTGAGGCCAGATCCGAACCGGAATTCGGTTCCGAAAAACCTTGGCACCAGAGCTCCTCACCTGTCAGAATCTTCGGCAAGTAGCGCGCTTTTTGTGCATTAGATCCAAACGTATAGATCACTGGTCCGACCAGGCTCGAGCCAGCACGCCATGAGAGGTGCGGCGCATCGGCAGCAGCGCATTCATCTTCGAAGATATAGGACTGCAATGGGTCCCAACCCGTCCCGCCATGCTCCTTGGGCCAATCCGGCTGAGACCAGCCCTGTGCCGCGAGAATACCAAACCATCGGCGTAAATCAGTCTCGGTCGGCGGCCAACCCTCGCGCTGGCGACACGCAATATCCGTCGGCAACGCTGCACGAACGAACTCGCGCACTTCGATTCTGAACCGTTCAAGCTCGATTGGAATGGTCAGATTCACGATTCAACGCCCCTCGAAGACAGGCTTCTCTTTATCAAGAAATGCACGCACAGCCGTCTTGTGATCATTCGAGAACACCGTCCACATCTCCATGCCGAGATGTGCTTCGATCACGCCCTCCGCTTGCCGTCTTAGAAGCATGTTGATTCCGCGCTTTGTGGCATTCAGCGCGCGCGTCGGGCCATTGGCGAGACGGTCGGCAAGCTCGTAAACAACCTCGTCAAGTTTCTCGGCAGATACGGCTTTGTTGATAAGGCCCATTGTAACCGCTTCTGGCGCCATAACGGCATCACCCGTTAGCAGAAACCATTTCGCACGCGCAAAACCGATATGTTGCGGCCAAATGAAAGAGCCTCCATCCCCTGCCGAAAGCCCCACCATGACGTGCGGATCGGCTATTTTTGCTGTATCGACTGCAATCATGAGATCGCACATAAGCGCGATCGACGCACCGAACCCCATCGCGTGACCGTTGATACGCGCGATCACGACCTTATCCAGGCCAAGCAGACCGTGCACGACAAACGGTCCCCGGCTAATGAAACCCGTGTGGTAGATCTCATCGGTTAGATGATCCGCCATCGCTTTTATGTCGCCCCCTGCCGAGAAGGCGCGCCCCTCCCCCGTCAGGACAACGACCGAGCAATCCCGATCACGCGCAATATCGTAGAAGACATAAGAGAGCTCATCGTGCAGCTCTGGGCTGGCAGAGTTGAGCGGCGGATTGTTCATTGTCACGGTCAGGACTTTGCCGCGTCGTTGGAATTTCAGCGCTTTGTAGTCGGCATACATGGTCAGATCTCCGAAATCGGGCATCAATCAGTTCACTAGGCGGCAACGCATTCCACACAACGACAAAACGTCGCCGTTGAGGGGGACATGTCGCGCGGCAGCAGCTGCCTCCACCCTCTCTCTATCCTTGATCTTAAGGTCGAACCCGGAGAAACCCTCTCCGCGTCCATCAACAGCTGCAACAAAACGTAATTCGCCATCGTCAAGCCTAAGGACGAAGCTCTCGTTCTGTACCTTGGCCGAGATACCGAGAAGCCGGCCCCAGCGCTCGGCGAGCCGCTTCGGCTCTTCGCTCTGAATCTCAACAGCAATAATCCCTTCCACAATCGGGCCGGGTTCCATTGTTTCCCACGCGGTTCCGGCGGGATACCAAGCCCCTCCTGGTTCATTCTCCGGCAGGTGCCGAGCGACCGACAGCAACGCGCCCCCGGTATCCTTTGTGTGTAGATGGATATCGGCATAGGTGGGAAATCGCGCCTGGTGGACAATTCGGACGCCTTCGGCGCCCGCCAGTGCGGCAAAGTGGGGTAGGTCATCGCCTTGGAGGATGATCATGTACCCAGTATCGCCGCCCCGTCGACGAAGATAGCGCGCCGATGTTGTGTCATCGCCCAATGGGAAAAGCACCTCCAGAAAATCGGGTCCGGCTCCAAAGATCAGATTTTCGACCCCCTGCTCGGCCAGCAGCTTGCGCCCACCTTCCGACATGGGTCCGCGCGCCGGAAGCCCATAGGCCGACAGATCACCGCTGCCATGCACGGGCTGCATGCCCAAGAGATCGGCCAGATCGGTTACGGTCTGGTCCTTATCGCTTGCGACGAGACAAATTTGTCGCAGTTTCAAATACATAAACTTGCTCCCGGAACAGTCTCACCGTCCCACTACGCAACCTACCCGCTCGTCAAACCCATAGAAGATGCTTCAAATCAGCACGTAGGGCGGTCGCACCCAGGCCAGAGAGTAGCCTTCTTATGGTAGCCAGTTCCTATTTTTTTAATACATATTCTAAAATAGGAAAGCGAACAATCTTTTCCCTCTCCCCATTGGCCTTGGCGGGTGAACGCGGCGATAGCCGGATGTAGCCCTATTCCAAGCAAGAGTCCGGCGCGCATACCCGTTAGCAAGGATCGAGGGTAGCCCTCGCCAGGAACAGGGCTCCCAAACCGGCCGAGAGATGCCCAGTAGCGCCTCGTTCGGCCTCATCCTCAATGACTCCCACCTTTCGATTCGCGAGATCGGAA
>SCTM01000013.1 GCA_004297485.1 Rhodospirillaceae bacterium | reverse complement strand
ATGATAGGCAAAGTCGGCAACCGGATGCCCCAAGGTCGACAGTTCCCAGTCCAGAACCGCCACAACTTTGGGCTCTGTCGGATGGAAGATCATGTTGTCGCATCGAAAGTCGCCATGGACGAGTGTCGTTTCGTCGCCCTGAGGAATATTGTCCGGCAACCAGGCAGCGAGCCGGTCCATGTCCGTGTTCCGGCCAGCCGCCTCGTCGCTAATATATTGCCTGGACCAGCGACCGATCTGGCGAGCAAAGTAGTTTCCCGGCTTGCCGAAGTCCCCCAAGCCAATTGCCGCGTAATCGACTTGGTGCAATTGGGCGATGGTCGCATTCATTGCGTCGAAATATGCAGGGCGATCCTCGTTCGAAACCCCGGGGAATGTCGCATCCCAGAAGATGCGCCCTTCGACCATTTCCATCACGAAGAACCAGGTTCCAATGATATCGTTATCGGTGCAAATGCCGTAGACCCTAGGGACTGGGAACTCGGTTCTGCCCAGACCCGCCATAACTCTTGCCTCACGTTCTACAGCATGAGCGCCTGGCAACCGTTCTCCTGGCGGCCTGCGGCGCAGCACATAGTTTCGTCCCGGCGTCACTAGCTTGTACGTCGGGTTCGATTGGCCGCCCTTGAACTGTTCGACTGTTAGCGGCCCGGCAAAGTCCGTAACGTTGATTGCCATCCATCGCGCGAGTGTGGCGGCGTCGAGCGCGTATCCGTCGCGCACGGGGGTCGTGCCCGTGTTGGCCTCGGCAATCGAATCTGTCATGTTTGCGTCTCTCTCCATTCGCGCTTGATCGTCTTAGCGAGCGACCACTTGTGCACCTCAGTGGGTCCGTCGTAGATTCTGAAGGCGCGCACCTCCCGGTAGAACGCCTCAACCATAAAATCGCGAGTGACGCCACTTCCGCCCATCACTTGGACGCAACGATCAGCCACGCGGCTCAACGATTCAGAAACTGAGACCTTCGCCATTGAGCTCTCCTTGGTACCGAGCGAGCCAGTATCGAGCACATCGGCGCACCAATCGATCATCAACTCGGCCTGCTTGAGATCTATCAGGTTATCGGCCAGCATGAAGCCGACCCCCTCATGATCGATCAGCGTCCTTCCGAACGCCTTTCGGCGATTGGCATATTCTGTGGCGATTTCGTTCGCACGCACACCTGCGCCATACCAGCGCATGCAATGCGACAGACGCGCAGGGCTCAGCCGAATTTGCGCATACTTAAAGCCCTCCCCGCTCTTGCCCAACATCTGATCGGCGGGCACACGGAGGTTATCGATCGTGATCTCGGCATGACCACCGGGAAGGGCATCGTCTATCGTATCGAGCACACGCGTGATGCGGATCGCCGGATTGGGCAAATCGACTAGGAACATGCAAGCGCCGTCATTCGACTTGGCCATAACGATGCCTACCTTGGCCCCGTCCACTCCAGTGATAAACTTCTTGCGACCGTTGATGACCCAGTGGTTACCGTCGGGCTGGCAGGCCGTCTTCATCATCGAAGGATCGGATCCGGCGCCATCGTCTGCGGCAGGCTCGGTCATGAAGAAGGCTGAGCGCGCACGGCCCTCAATCATGGGCTTCAGGAAGCGCCGTTTGAGTTCGGCGTTCCCGACTTTACCAAGCAGGTACATGTTACCCTCATCGGGTGCGGCGGTGTTTACGGCGAGTGGCCCAAGAAGTGATAGGCCAGACTTCTTGAGTACAGCCGCGGTCTCACGTTGCGTCAGATGACGCCCGTCGGGCAGGATGTGCGGAGTCAACACCCCGGCCACGCGGGCCTTCTCTTTGAGCTCGTCGATGAGTTCGTCCGAAGGGCCGTGCGCCGTACGGCGCGTATTCTTCTCATAGGGCATTACAACCGTGCGCACAAAGGCCTCAACCCTTGCAGCAATTCCGGCTGCCAGCTCCGCATCGTTGTCGCTCATAGAAGTCTCCTCCAATGGTAGCCACAAGGCGTCAAGGAGTTACGCATCAACTTCTCTCCCTCGTGTAACCGCTGCGTTTCATGGGATAGTGACGCAGTCGAACGACCGGATCGGAGCTACTATCAGGACCGTAAAATGGGGCGCGCCGTATCGCGCGATCAGCGTATTGTATGATATCCCCGTCGACCGTTTGGGCTTGGTCCAGTCTTTCTCGCAATCCTGTGACCGTGAGTGATGGATAGTCGAGCGGCATTCCCGAAACGTCAGTCGCCGCCGGTTGTTCAACCCGGTGGTCGACGCTCACTAACAAGGCCTGGATCGTGGCGAAGAAGGCACACGCTTGATCGGCCGCACGACAACCTAAGGCGTTTGCACCGCCTAACTCACGATAGCCTGGATGATGCCGGTAACGCGCATCATAGCCACCACCGTGTAATAGGATGACAAGGCCGCAATCGTTGCCAACGTCGGAACGCAAGCCGGAGAGGGGCTGCCCGTCGATATCGATCTGCATTGGCGTGGCATCAGTTGCGTGGGACATCGTCGTAGATCGCGAGCGCAGGCCCTGTAAAGCAGACATATTCCGAATAAACGCCGATCTCGTCGCGAGTATCCACATAGAGGAAGCGGAGGTGGCCATCCATCACTGCGCCGCGCAACGGCGTTCCAGCCCACGCTCGTCAATCGTTGCCACGATCGCGGCCCATCGCGCCTCGTCCGGAACGCGAAAGCCGTGATGGTGCAGGCGGATGGTATCGTCCGCCGCCGGTAAATAACCGAGATAAAACGAGGGACCGCTTTTCGAAACCTCGACAATCTCGATCATAATATCGCCGGCATAGACGTGAGCAGAACACATCGTCTCGTTCAATTGTTTTCGCCGAAAACGCGTGATCCCGTACCGTGTCCCTAGCGCGCATACCGCCTTGTCCAGGATGCGTGCGACGAAACCGAGTTGATAGAACCCATCAAAAAGTTTCATGCGATCAGATACCCCCCGTCCACCACAATGGACTGGCCGTTAATGTAGCGGCCCGCCGCGCTTGCGAGCAGCAGTGCCGTCGGTGCGATGTCCTCCGGTGTGCCCAAGCCGAGTGGCAGGCGTTCAGGATTCGTGCCCGGTCCTGAAGCGGACGTGACGCCTTCCGGGAACGGATCCGACGGAATCGCGCCCACGAGTATACAATTGGAGAGAATGCCATCTCGGGCAAAGTCCATCGCAAACTGTCGGGTCAGTGCATTGGTCCCCGCGCGCGAAGAGCCATAGGCAAAATTGCCGTTCAGCACCGGATGCACCGAGCCAATCGTCGATAGATTAATCAATCGCCCACCACGGCCGTGGGCCCTCATCATCCGCACTGCTTCTCGCATGAGCAGGAAGGCGCCGCGTACATTAGTTATATGCACTCGGTCCCACTCGTCCAACGTAAGCGTCTCGAGAGTCCAGGGTCCTGTACGAGCCGACCCATTGACGAGAATGTCAAGATCGCCGAGAGGAGCGAACACCTCGGCCACGCCGGCTTCGTCCAGCGTGAGCTTGGTCGCGTGCGTGACGGTGGCACCCGCTTCGCGGAACAGATTAGCGATTGCGACCGGCACCTTGCCGGCGCCGGTAATCAGTGCCGTGCGACCCGTAAGATCGAAGAGTTTCGTGAGGCGCGACAAGACTCCCCCGTTAACAAGATGGTTAAAGTCGACAACGAGTTCGCGCGGAACGCGGGAAGGGATAGATGCCTTGGCGAAGGCGAACAAGACAGATGGCACTGTCATCTGCCCACGCAGCTATGAATTTGCGGGAGTACCAACTAGCGATCACATCCTCTATATGCCTCTTGAACATAGCCGCTCGTCAATAATTCCCGGCCATGATCGCGCAGCCGAATTTTGTGTCCCTCGTATACAAACCTAGCCAACTCCCCAATGCTATCAGCTATTATCTTATTCTTGAGTTGTCATTCTACTCTGAAATCGGCGCACGAACTCTACGCTCCTGATAAACCGCACCATCACCGATCCGCGATCGATACCCGGCCGCGCGGGGTGGTCTAACCTGCGGTGAGGGTGAGATACGTCACCGATCTCCCTCTTGCAAAAGCCTGTCACGTCTGTGCCGCAAGACCCGGCGCATAAAAGAACGGGCCGCTTTGCCTTGACAGCTAAGCAGCCCGCCTCGTTGTGCACGATACCAAATGGCTGAAACCAGCCATTGCCAATTAGAACATCAACACACCGGCGCCGTCAGTTCTTGGCCCTACTTCCGAACGGAATCTTGACCTCCAGACCAAAGACCCGCGACTCGGCACGATTAGCAATAACAATTCCCAAACCGGAGATTGTTGTCTCTCTTGCTTCGTAATGTTGGTTTGTCAGATTGCGCCCGTAGACCGCAAATTCGACGCCCGACGAGGCCTGATGGATCGTAAATCGCGAGTTGAGCAACATGATGTCTTTATATTCCCCGACGTAGAGGAATCCTCCTGTAGCAAGGTCCCTGAGCGGCTCGCCGTCGTGCATCTTGCCGCGATACGAAAGATCTAGCCGGAAACGGCCGTCAAAGTCGTCCGAAATCGGGACATCAGCGGTGCCCCCAACAGTCCACGTCCACGCCGGCGTAAGTTGAACCCAAGTTACATCAAGTTCCGCCGGATTGTGAGAACGCGCATGCATGTAGGTTAGTCCGCCATCAATCGTCAAATATGATGTCGGTCGAACAGTCGATTCCAACTCCACGCCGTTGACTACACGACTTCCGATATTTTTTGTTGTTGTGATTGCCGCGCCATTCGTCGCCGATACGCCATTGACTGTTTGTTGGACATTATGCCCAAGCGAGTGGAAAATCGCGACATTGGTGCGAAGTTTGCGATCTAGCCAATCGGCTTTCAGTCCGCCTTCATAGTCGACAACGATCTCCGGCTGGAATGAGCCGACCACCTCCGGCGCATTAATTCGCGGATTAAATCCACCGGCCCGATATCCACGGCTTGTGCGGAAATAAAGGAGCTTGGAAGGATCAAGCTGGTAGTTGATCGATCCGGTGTAGCTCCACTGAGAGAATTTCTTCGATTGTGAAAGACTGCAGGGCGCAGAAAAGATCGGAAGCAGGCTCAGACCGTTTGCCGCATTGTACGTGCACGATTCAGATCCATTCGGATGAAAATCAAATGCCGAAGCGACAAAGGACCTCTGATCCTTACTGAGCCTCGCACCCCCTGTCACCGACAGGGCCTGTGTCAGTTGATAGGTCCCTTGTCCGAAAACACCCCAAGATTTATTTTTCGCATCCCCGTTTGTGGTGGTCCCGGCAGTGCCCGTAAATAGGGAAGATTCCACCGCGACCGGAAGGGCCTTGTCGCTTTCAAATGGGGTTTCATCGAAGTATAGGCCACCTACTGTCCAATCCAATCGATCCTGCAGCGCCTTTCCATTGAGCAAAAGCTCCTGTGAGACCTGCTTTGAGTGAACGTGCTGAAGAGAATCGAGAAGGTAGAACGAGGTGCCGTCCACATCGTATGCCGCACTGTAGGCGGTATGCCGATAAGACGTAATCGACCGGAGCGTAGCAATTCCGAGGTCATAAGTTATGTTCGCCCCGAGCCCCCAAATCTTGGAACGCGACATGGGGCTGGGATTGCCACCTACGAAGCTCAAGCCTTGCGGCGGTCCACCTGTGAAAGCGAAGGACGGCGCTGTGACATCGCGGAGATCCGAGCCCGTACGGCTCGCACTGTCGGCCGTCAGTACCGAGTTCAGCAAGACCGCCCGGCCGCCGGCGATGGCTGCAGGAACTCCCGCGAGGGTGAAATTCCAGAGGCCCTTTTCAATACCAACCTCGAGTTCGGATGCGCCGCTCGTGTCGTTACCCGGAACGAAGGCTTTCAAAAACGCGGGGAGACCACCCGTTGTTGTCTGCGTAAAGTCTCCTTCTAGCAAGACCGAGAGTGCATCAGTGGGCTCAATCAGCAAAGAGCTTCGGGCGAAATAGGTCCTATCGTGATCAATATTCTTGCCCGTGACCGCGTTCGTCACCGCGCCATCGCTCTTTTGTTCATACTGAGCGGCAACCCTTAACGCAACTTTCTGATCGATTGGCAGATTGACGACACCATTCAGAATCGTCCGATTGTAGCTCTCATAGCTCGCATCAACGTAGCCCTCAAAATCATGGGTCGGTCGGTTCGAGACGAGGCGGATTGCGCCGCCCGTGGTATTCTTACCAAATAGCGTTCCCTGCGGCCCTTTCAGAACCTCAACACGAGCAACGTCTACGAGGTTAACCAGCGAACCGGTCGAGCGGGCGATGTAGACATCGTCAAAATAGACACCAACGGAGGGGTCAATTGCTGGCGAAGTATCTGACTGTACCTGACCACGAATCTGGAATACGGCGTTCCCGGGCACGAACTGCTGTTGAATCTGAATGCCGGGTGACAACCGCTCGATATTTCTCAGATCCGTTACATTCGATTCGGTCAGCTTCGCGCTGGTGAGCGCGGTAATTGCGATGGGCACAAGTTGAAGTGACTGCTCGTGGCGCGTTGCCGTAACGACAATTTCTTCCACCCCGCCAGTATCTGCCTTCGGTGGATTTTGCGCCGCAGCAGAATCTGGAAGAGCTCCTGCCGTCAGCAGGGCAGTAAAGCATACGCCCGTCCGCAACGATTGAGACAATTTGGCCATAGTTCTCCCCCATCCCCTATCGAAATCTTCCAACTCCACCTTCCAAATCTAATCGCCTTTCCTCCCACAGGCAATAGAATTCGGCTCAAAATTCAAAAATGATGTTTCGCCTCTGCGGTGGGCCCTTCCTTAACGCGACATTTGTCCTCTGCATGAAGACGTTGGCAGCCTGCCAGCGGGGCGCAAGCATGACACCGCGGCAGCAGAGCCGCCAAGCGGTACGAAAGGAAAGCGTTTCCACCAGGCCCTGACCGGCTCAAAGGTCGAGGGCCTCCGCGGCCAACGGCTCGCGTATCCGTAGCCTTCGCCCGATACATATAGGTCTATGTTCGGGCCGCCGGTTCCAAATTCCACTGTGGGCTCCGCCGTTCAGCAAAAGCTGCTGGCCGCTCGACGAAATCCGGATGTTTCCATTGCGCCTTCAGGAGAGCCCACCTCTGTTTCATCGCCGGCTAGTAGCCATGCTCCATGGCCCCCCAGATCGCCCTTTTGCTTGGCCGCATCGCTTGCGGCGAATTTTTGGCAATCCCCAAGGCCAGAGCGCCAGCGGTGGCGCGCGCTTTAGAGACCGTTGTCTCGAGCAAATCGACGAGCCCCAGCTGATGAGCGCGTTCTGCAGACGTCCGGTGTGAACAACCCTCCACATCAGGAGCAACGCCCCTCCAAGGGTCATACGCCGAGCAAGGCCGATATTTTCCACGGCTCCAACTTGACCTTTGCTTGTATGGCTGTTCATGAACACGGCATTGCGCGCTGCGATGGCGATGTCGGCATCCACGACGAGAAATACTTCCGCTATTTACCAAACCATTCACGACGCAAATAACGGATTTCCAGACATCATTCTGATGCGAGCTCAATCTGACGGACTCCCGGAGCGTACCATCGACGAGCACAGAGCCGCCGCCTGTGTGGAGCTCCGACACCGACACACCGGTACAAAAATGCTTTTCGCCAGTTCCCGTAATAATCGCACCGCGCCCGGTGTCGTCGCGCCTCACTTAGTTCCACGCCGCCGCGACTCAGCGGCGAATCTCGTCGATAATCGCATTACCTTGGTGAGGGCGATTCAGCGTGATAGTGGCGATCCGATTCTCAAGGTCATAACGCACCGCGTCGGTTTCGAAGTTCAAGG
>SCTM01000133.1 GCA_004297485.1 Rhodospirillaceae bacterium | reverse complement strand
GGCCGCCCTGCAGCGGCTGCCCGGCCGCAAGTTCATCTACACCAACGGCACGACCCATCACGCCACACAGGTCATCGCACGCCTGGGCGTCACGGCGTTATTCGACGGTATCTTCGACATCCGTGCCGGGGGATACATCCCCAAGCCCGATCCCGCGCCCTATCGCGAGATGATCGCGCGGTACGGCATCGACCCATCTCGCGCCGCCATGTTCGAAGATTCGTTCAAGAACCTGAAGCCCGCGGCCGAACTGGGGATGACCACCGTCTGGGTACGTCACCAGGAGCATGTTCCCGGTCCTGACGACGATCTGAGCCACTGCCACTTCGTCACCGACGACATGGTGGAATGGCTGAACACCACGGTAGCGCGGCCGCGTTGAAGGCCTGAGCCCGCGCCTACCTTTTGCGCGCAAGATCAGTGAACATCTCAAGCTGCCACTCGAGCTCCGCCTCGGTGGCGTCGAACCCTCCGCCACGGCGCGGTTTGATGACTTCATCGGGTGGTACGCGGGCAATCTTGATCTGTAATTGCACCGCGGCTTCGGCCGACAAATCCGCCGCCCAGCAGACAGCGAGCATGCCCTTGGCACTGGCGGCGTTTATGACCTCGATCACGGCACCCAATGACACTTTTCCTAAATGCGCGAGGGCCGTAGCGATCAGCGGAACGGTCTTTTCGCCGGCCACGTGCAGAAGATAGCGCTCCGCAAGCTTGCCGGCAGCGGCCAGAGATTCCACCTGCCGCTGCGCCAAACGCAATGTTTCCGCATCGAACAGCGCGACAGTCGGCACCGGTTCGCCTTCCTCGCGCCGCAGCCGCGTCCGCACCATGTGGCTGACCGTGTCGATGGTCGCCGCATCGAGATCACGACGGGCCGCAAGCTTTTGCAGCAGTGAAGCGGCGACGAACTCGGCGATCCGGAGTGCCGCTTTGTTGCTTAGCCCGTGCCGGTCCACCAGCGGTTCATGCCAAGAGGACTGCGGCGCCGCCGCGTCGATGATCGCGTCAAGGGTTTCCTCGCGGATCTGTGCGCTGTCGTTCCTGAGCAGGGCGGCGATCGCTTCAACATGACCGGTTCCGACCAGAGCGTTGGAGACTTCCTCGCCGACGTTCAAACGCCGCGAGATGGCCACCAACGACGAGGTCATGGGGCTCGCCTGGATGACGGCGAGCAGATCCTCGTCGGTCAATACGGGCGAGAATTCGAGAACCGGGCACGCAACCGAACTTTCGGGATCGTACGCCAGCATAAGAACGACGTCGTGGGGTGCATCGGGCAGGGTATGAAGCGCCTGCGACAAGGCCCGGCGCACGCGCGGCAGCTGGTCGCGCGCAAGCAACGTCAGCGCCTGATGCACGGCGCGCCATGCCTTGGATTTCTCGTCGGGAGTCAAATCCGGAACGATCCGGCCGACACGTTCGGCAAGATCGCAACGCACGTCATCGTCAAAGTCCTTGGCCAGCAACACCGAGGCTTGCTCGGGCGTCTGCGGGTTCAAGGCAATACGCCGTCGCACGGCGGGGTCAGGATCACGCGCCAGGTAAAATAAGATCTCCGGCTCCAAATCCGTACGGCCGGCAAGATCGCGGCGCACCGCCGGATCGGGATGATCAAGCAGATCGCGCGCCTGCTCGTAGCTGATCCGCTGGCCCGGAAGGCCGAGAAGGTGAATGAGCCGCGTCTTGGCGGTCGACGACATATCAGTCACGATGTCGCTCCTGCCGGCGCAATACTGAAGTTGCCCTTGCCCGCGCGCTTGGCTTCGTACATGGCCGCGTCGGCCCGGGCCAGCAGGCCCTCGAGCGTCTCGGCTCCCGGGGCCCAGACCGCGATCCCGATGGACATTCCCACCGGCCGGTCGGCGCTGCCGGAATACGGCGCAAGCGTTTTGCATAATTCGAGCAGCTTGGTGGCGCGACCTTTGGCAATCGAGATGTCGGCGCCGTTCAGCCAGATCGCGAACTCGTCACCGCCCAAACGCGCGACCATGTCGGTCGGCCGGGTCTGCTGCAGGAGAATGTCGCGCACCTTCATCAACAGATCGTCGCCGGCCTGATGCCCACGGGAATCGTTCACGTGCTTGAAATTATCGAGATCGACGTACAACAGAACCGAAGCGATGCTTTCGGGCGACGCGCGATGCTGGCGCGCGAGAAACCGCTGCAGCCCGTCGATGAATGCGCCGCGATTGAGCAGTCCGGTCAACGCGTCCGTGCGCGAAATGCGCAGCACATGTTCATGGTGAATGAGCTGTTCGATGGTAATGCCGATCTGGTTGGCAATATCCCCGATCAGGAGACGGTCGTCATCGTTCCAGGGACCGCGGTCGATCCGCCGCCAGAGCACGACCGCGCCGTTGGAGTCACTCTGATAGCGCGCAGGCGCGGCGAGAACCTGCCAGGGGTCGAACAGCATCTCGGCGGCGCCCGCGCCTTTGGCGATGGAGTCCAGCACCGTTGCCGCCGCCGACGGATCCATGTCGCCGAAACGGGCCGACAGCAAATACCCGGCAATCGGCCCGGCCGCCGTGCCCTGCGGTGCCACACGGAACAGGTGACAATGTTCAGCACCCAAGCCGCGCGCGAGGGCATCGGCCGCAACCGTCAACATGGCTTCGGGATCAACCTCGTCGCGAAACGCACGCACGATGCGCGTCAGCACCCGTTCGCGATTGCGGACACGGGAGAGCGTATTTTCGCGGTCACGGATTTCTGTGACATCGCGGCAGACGCCGCGAGCGCCCGCCCATACGCCTCTGCTATCGAGCAATGGCATGGCTGAAACCATCACGCAGGCGGGACGGCCATCGGCGCGTTTCAACCAAAACTCCTCATTCTCGATGCGGCGTGTGGTCAGAAACGGCTGATCGTTGGCGAGAATCCCGTCCCCAACCACCAGCGAAGACGGATCGCTGGCAATCAAGGCATCCGGCGTGTAGCCCAGCGCCCCGCGGGGCGGCACGAACACGAACGACCGATTGCGATTGGTCTCCCATGGGAAGTCCGTCGAAATGTCGATGAAATCCTTGTAGCGCCGCCGGCTTTCCACCAGCGCCGTGCGCAGAGAGTTATCGAGCGTGAGATCGCGAATGAACAACAGCACGCCGACACCTGCGGCCAGCGGCACCAAAGTCACCTGCAGATGTTGAATGTCGACACCGCCGCCCACGTCAACCATGTCGACGACGGCGCGGTCGTGGCCGTTGGATTTGCGCGCCGCCGCGGCAAGCTTTTCCAAGTCCTCCGGCGCAAGCCGGGCCATGAAAGTCTGAGCGAGGGGATTGGCGGCTTCAAGCGTGCCGTCGCGGAGCGCGCGAAAGACGGGCTCCTCATAGCGCTGTAGCGCAGCGGCGGAAACATTCAGCACCGACGCCGCAAAGTCCTGTGACGGACTGCCAACCGCCGCGCGGTCGGGTGCCGTCGGTTGAAATGACATCGCCGCTCCTTACGCCCCAACGTCTTTCTGTGCCCTTACCGATTCCAAAATCGCAACGACGGGCTTCGGAATCGGTAAGGGCACACGGAGTTAATGCTTCTGCTTTAACCCCATCACGAACTTGGCGCGCAATCTTGCACGCGTTGCGCTTCGTTCGTTTCGACTGTCACCAACCCTAACGCTTCCGTGCATCGCGCGCCACGGTGTCTTGCGCATCGGGCATTGTGCGTCCGTGATGGCGACCGAAGCGAAGGTCGGGCTGCCGTTGACTAAGCATCCCCCTCCGCTATGTTCGGGCACCGCCCACGGGCGACCACGGGGATGATCCGGCAGGAGCTTTAAAATAGTGTTAAGTATCAATGAATTGAAGGATGGAGTCACGCGTGCGTGGGAAGCTCGGGACAGCCTGAACCCAAGCACCAAAGGCGAAGCCCGCGAGGTGGTCGTGGAAGCTTTGCGCCGGCTCGATCGCGGCGAGTTGCGCATCGCCGACAGAGGCCACACCAACGCTTGGCAAGTCCACCAATGGTTGAAACAGGCGGTCTTGCTTTCGTTTCGTCTGAACGACATGGGCGTCGTCTCAGGCGGACCTGGTGACGGGGGATGGTGGGACAAAGTGCCTTCCAAATTTGCCGGCTGGGACGCCGCTGCCTTCAAGCAAGCCGGGTTTAGGGCCGTGCCGACGGCGGTGGTGCGCCACTCGGCGTATATCGCGCCCGGTGTCGTGCTCATGCCCAGCTTCGTCAATGTCGGTGCCTATGTGGACAGCGGAACCATGGTGGATACCTGGGCCACGGTCGGCAGCTGCGCGCAGATCGGCAAGAACGTGCATATCTCCGGCGGCGCCGGGATCGGCGGCGTGCTCGAACCGCTGCAGGCGGGACCGGTCATCATTGAAGACAACTGCTTCATCGGCGCCCGCTCCGAGGTCGCTGAAGGCGTCGTGGTCGAAGAAGGCGCCGTACTTTCCATGGGCGTGTTCATCGGTGCTTCCACCAAAATCATCGACCGCGCCACCGGCGATATCTTTATCGGCCGCGTCCCGGCTTACAGCGTGGTGGTGCCCGGCAGTCTGCCCGGCAAGGCGCTGCCAAACGGTAGTCCCGGACCATCATTGTATTGCGCTGTCATCGTTAAACGTGTGGACGCCCAGACGCGAAGCAAGGTGTCCATCAACGAGCTGTTGCGCGATTGAGCCCCGCCCGTCCTCATCCGTCCTCCGACATCACCGTCTCGTCCGGCGATGCGTTGGCGCTGGCACGCGCGCTGATTCGCTGTCCTAGCGTCACGCCTGCGAACGCCGGCGCGCTTGATGTTCTTCAGGCGGCGGCGGAAAGCCTGGGCTTCGCGTGCCACCGCCAAGTGTTCGGCGAAGGCGGCGAGGCCGTGGACAATCTCTACGCGCGCCTGGGCACGACTGGTCCCAACTTCTGCTTCGCCGGCCACACGGACGTGGTGCCGGTGGGCGACGGCTGGACCGTCGATCCGTTCGCTGCGGATATCGTCAACGGCACGCTTTACGGACGCGGTGCGGCGGACATGAAAAGTGCCATCGCCGCGTTTCTGGCGGCGGTGGCGCGGCTGCGCGCCGCGGGCAAAATTCCGGGCTCCATCAGCCTGCTCATCACCGGCGACGAGGAAGGCGATGCCGTCAACGGCACCGCCAAGATGCTCGACTGGTTGCACGCAAAAGGCGAACATCTCGACGCGTGCCTGGTGGGTGAACCCACCAATCCGACCAAACTCGGCGAAATGATCAAGATCGGCCGGCGCGGCAGCCTGACGGGCAAACTGACGGTTTACGGCACGCCGGGTCATTCGGCCTATCCGCACCTGGCCGACAATCCCATTCCGCGCCTGATGCAAATGCTGGGCGCGCTTATCGCGGCCCCCCTGGATCAGGGCTCGGCACATTTTCCGCCGTCCACCGTGGCCATCACCACCATCGACGTGGGCAATCGCGCGACCAATGTCATCCCCGGTGTCGCCAAGGCCGGCTTTAACATCCGTTTCAACGATCACCACACGGGCGCAAAGCTGAAGGACTGGGTGCGGACGAGCTGCGACCGCTTCGCCGCGACCGGCACCTATGATCTTGAGGTGAAGATCTCCGGCGAGTCGTTTCTTACGCCGCCGGGTCCGTTGAGCAATCTGGTGGCGGGCGCGGTAAAAGCCGTCACCGGCATGACGCCCGAGCTTTCCACCACCGGCGGCACCTCCGACGCGCGGTTCATCAGGAAAGTCTGTCCGGTGTGTGAGTTCGGCATGATCGGATTGACCATGCACAAGGCCGACGAGTCTTGCTCCCTGGCCGATCTCGATACACTCACGGCGATCTATCTCAAGGTACTGCAGAATTACTTCGCCGGCCCCGGATTCGATAGTCCCGGACAAAGCGCATGATCACCCTTGAGCAGCTGGCCGCCGCGCTTTACGGCGTGTGGCTGCTCCTGAAGCTCGATGTCCGCGCCTTGGACTATTTCGAGAAAACCCCCGGTGGTTTCGCGCGTTCCTTCCTCCCCGCCGCCGTTTTGTTGCCGCTGGATGTCGTCCATAGCATCCTGGTTTATGACCCGACACAGACGAAGCTCGCTCTTGGACCCTACCTGGTGGTGCAGGTCCTCGCGTACGTCATATCCTGCGTCGCCTTTCCCTTCGTCATGCTCTACGTCACCCAGCTGCTGAACCGGGCGCCGCGTTTTCTCACCTACATGGTCCCGTACAATTGGTTTCAGCTGCCCGTAAACATCGTGCTTCTATCCATGGACCTTCTTGTCGACGTCGGCTGGATATCGTCGCAGTTGTTCGGCTTTATCTACCTGTTCACGTTGACCGTCTATTTCGCCTTTGGAACATTCGTCGCCCGCATTGGCCTGGTCATCGGCATCATGTCGGCCATGGGAATCGTCATCCTCGATTTCCTGCTGGGTCTCATCACCAATCAGCTGATCACGCGGATCTAGACCGCGTCCGCCGGATACTTCACATGCATGAGGCACAGGCCCGTTGACGGCGCGGTGGGGCCGCCGGCAGCGCGGTCGCGGGCGTCGCGGGCAGCCACCACATCGGCCACGCTCCATCGGTGCTCGCCGACAAGCCTGAGCGTGCCGGTGATGTTGCGCATCTGATGATGGAGAAAGGATCGCGCACGGGCGGCGATGGAAATGATGTCACCATCGCGACTGACGGTCAGCGCATCGAGGGTTTTCACCGCGGAGTCCGATTGGCAAGCGGTGGCGCGGAAACTTGAGAAGTCATGTTTTCCCACCAGCACCGCCGCCGCCTCATGCATCAACGCCGCGTCCAGAGGCGGTGAAACCCACCACACGTGATTCGCCTCCAGCGTCGGCGGCGCGCGACGATTGAGGATGCGGTAAACATAGCCGCGCTCGATCGCCGAGAAGCGGGCATGAAATGCATCGGACACCCGCTCCGCGTTGATGACGGCGATGGGCTGCGGACGAAGATGAGCGTTGATGGCCTTGGCTACCGCGTCGGGCGCATCGTCGCGGGGCAGATCCACGTGGGCGACCTGGCCGCGCGCGTGAACGCCGGAATCCGTGCGGCCCGCGCATTGCACCAAGGTCTCCACCTGGCAATAGCGGCGCACTGCCTCTTCAATGGCGGCCTGTATGGATGGCCCGTTGTCCTGGCGCTGCCAGCCCACATAGTCCGTCCCGTCATACTCGATGGTCAGTTTGAAGCGCGGCATACGAAAGTCTAAACCACGCGGGACAAGGGGCGGCGCGCGCGGGTGACCGCGTCAGCGCCGCTGAATGTAGAGGCCCGTTGCTTCCACTCGTTTTCCAGGATGGCCCAGCGTTCGTGATCACACCACACGCCGTCGATCTGGAGAAACGCGGGCGAGAATCCTTCGCGGCGAAACCCAAGCCCGGCGATAAGTGCCAGCGACGCCGCGTTGGCCGGCTGCACGTTGGCTTCGATACGATGCAGGCCGAGCGATCCAAATGCCTGATCGAGCACCAGGGCGAGACCTTCGGTCATATAGCCGCGCCGCGCCGTAGCGCGGGTGCCGTAATAGCCGAGGGACGCGGAGCGTTGTCCGCCCAGGACCACGTCATTGAGATTGATCACGCCCGCCAGCGCGTCGTCCTCGTTGCGGGCAACGAGAAATCCGTGCGCGCCGGTGCTGTCGAGACGCTCTAAATAATGACGATAGCCGGGAACATCCGTGGCGGGAAACACCCACGGCTGATGGAAGTCCTTGTTGGCGGTGGTGAAAGCAACGAAATCCGCCGCCGTGTCGCGATTGGGCGCCAGGAGATGCACCCGCTCCCCCCGCACGATGATCTTGCGCCGAGATCCGAACATGCCTCGATCTCCCAGGAGCAATGACACAGCAACAATTTGGATGACTTTAGGCGAGGTGGGTTCCCACAGGCAATGCATAGCCACGCAGGAATGCCGCTCCGTCCGCCGCCGACTTCCCGGCCCGCTGCAACGTGAGCAATCGCAGGCTGCCGTCGCCACACGCAACGGTGAGATCGTCGCCGACGATGGTGCCCGCAGCCCCCCGCCCCGCGGCAAGTTCCGCACGTAGAACCTTGATCCGCTCGCCGCCGTGGGCGAACCATGCCCCCGGTGCCGGTGAAAGACCATGAATATGGCGCAGCACGGCGCGCGCCGGTTTGGAAAAGTCGATGGCCGTTTCGGCCTTGTCGATCTTGGCGGCGTGGGTGACGCCGTCAGCGGGCTGCGGCGTCGCCGGCAGGTCGCCGGCAGCCAGTCGGTCAAGCGTGCTCACGATCAGTTCCGCACCCAAAACCGCGAGCGTGTCGTGGAGTTCCCCGGCGGTGGTCGCATCGCTGATGGGCACCGGTGCGCTGAGCAGCATGGGGCCCGTATCGAGGCCCGCCTCCATCTGCATGATGGTGATGCCGCTTTCCCTATCGCCGGCCATGATCGCCCGCTGAATCGGCGCCGCACCGCGCCATCGCGGCAACAATGATCCATGGATGTTGATGCAGCCGAGATGCGGCGCCGCGAGAACCGGGCGTGGAAGAATCAGTCCATAGGCCGCCACCACGGCCACATCGGCTTGATGGGCGGCGAAGGCTGTCTGCACCGCCGGGTCTTTCAGCGATATGGGTGTGAATACCGGCACGCCAAGTTGAAGCGCGAGGAGATGAATCGGACTTTCCCGGTCCTTCTGGCCGCGCCCGGCGGGACGTGGCGGTTGGGTGTAGACGGCAGCGACGGAATGGCGCGCGGCCACGGCCTTCAGCGCGGCGACGGCGAAGTCCGGCGTTCCCATGAAGATCACGCGCATCGGCGTGGTCATGACGCAATCATTCGCCGACGGCGCGGTTGCCGTGCTTCTTCTGCTTTGTCAGGCGACGCAGGATGATGTTGCGCTTGAGGGTGGAGATGTGATCGACGAACAGCACGCCTTCGAGATGATCCATCTCGTGCTGGATCGCCACGGCGAGGAGTCCGTCGGCCTCGATCTCCTGGGGCGTGTTGGTCTCGTCCACGTATTTCACGCGGATGCGGTCGGGACGGGTCACCATCTCGTATTCGTCGGGCAGGGACAGGCAGCCTTCTTCGTGGGGCTTTTGCTCGTCCGAGGTCCAGACGATTTCCGGGTTGACCATCTTCAGGGGACGGCGCGTTTCGCCTTCACGGGCGGTATCGACCACGATAATGCGCTTGAGCACGCCCACCTGGGGCGCGGCAAGACCGACGCCGGGTGCGTCGTACATGGTTTCCAGCATGTCCTTCATGAGACGCGCGGTGGCGGCGTCCACCGTGGTCACGGGGGTGCACTTGCGCTTCAGGCGCGGGTCGGGGGCAACGATGATGTCCAAGAGGGCCATGGCGAGGACATAAGGCCGGTCGGCTATGGCGTCAATCGGGGAACGGCGGTCTCCGGCCATCCTCCGGCCTCGAACGTTAAGCCGCCGGGCGCACCCGTTTACGGATCACGTCGCCCGCCTTTGCCTCCGCGACCTTAAGGTCATGGGACTGTTGCAGGTTCAGCCAGAATTGTGGACTCCCGCCAAAAAAGCGTGCCAACCGCAACGCCGTGTCCGCCGTCACGCCGCGCCTGCCATTAAGGACATCGGTCACACGTGTGACCGGAACATCCAGAGCGCGCGATAGGGCGCTCGCCGTTAATCCGCGCTCCTTCAGTTCTTCGCGCAGAACTTCGCCCGGATGAACCGGGGGCAGGCGATTGACGGGACCGTTAGTGGTAGTCGACGATTTGGACATCGCGTGCTTCTCCGTTGGAGAACGTAAAACAAATCCGCCATTGATCGTTGATCCTGACGCTGAACTGGCCGCTCCGGTCACCCTGGAGGGCTTCGAGCCGGTTGGAACGCAGGGGCCGGAGATCATCGAGCGAAGTCGCATCGGTCAGGATCTGCATCCGCCGCGCGGCCTGAGCCGCAAACCCGCGGAAACGACGCACATCCCTTCCCTCATAAAACAGGCGTGTGTCCTTATCCGCGAACGAAACGGTCATGGTATATCATATAACGGTTACCGATAATCGTTAAACAAAAATCGCGAATCTGCGCGATACCGAAAGCGATCTGGCAACCCTCTTAAAGAGTCGTTTTGACGCTGTATTCCAGGACCGTGCTGCCCTTGGGCGGCAGGGTGATGGTCCACTCGGGCAGGCCGGCATCATTCTTGATGTGGGCCTGGGATTCCTTGGGAATTTCCCACGCGCCACCCACCGGTTCCTCCACCCGCACCGTCACCGGCTTGGACTTGGCATTCCTGAGGGTCAGACGCCAGGCACTGATGAAGATGGTGTCGGTGGCACGGACGAAGCTGGTCTGCTCGCGCATCACCGGCATGTCCGAATCCCGCCCCAGGTGCAGGTGCATCTCGCCGCCGGGGATCACGGCGGCGGTACGATCCTCGCCGAGAAACTGCGGCGCGCCATCGTCGTCCTCGCCATAGGCGCGGACCACACCGGCGGGTAAGGACACGCCCAGCCCGCTGATGGCGGCGGCCGTCGTCGCGTCCTTGATCTCCTTGCCCTTGGCGCCCTTGGTCTCGGACTTCGTTGGTTCGTTCTTCACCGTGACTTCGACCTCGGCGGCACCGGGGCGCGGATCGCCGGGCATGGCCGAGGTGTAGAACCAAGGTTGACCGCGAACCACATAGTCATGCTTCACCGGCAGGTTGGTGACCTGCAGCAACATGAGTTGCTTGCTCTCGCCATTCGCCAAGGTTGTCGGCCGGGCGATGGTGTAGAGCTGCAAATTATCGAGCGGCTGAGTCGACACGCCCGCGGCGCCAGGAGTGGGAGCTGCCATGGCGGCGGACGCCTCGGCACCCATGGCCAGGGCACGCATTGGCGCATTGGGCGGCGTGACCGTATTCACTTCACCGGCAGCAAGCTTGAGCTTGGCGTCTTTGAAGTCCACGCCGGTGGTATTGGCCACCGTCGCCCAGGCGGAGAGGTCGAGGCGGTCGCCCTCGCTGTCGTAACGGGCCACATAATCCGCGTGCCAGCCCAAGCCACCGGTGAGATACACGAGATCGGCGGCGATATCCTTGCCCGTGGGCCCCGCCGCCGTCACCAGCAGCGTCGGCGCCGGCCGGAGATTGTCGGGAACGCCGTCGAACACCAGCCGACCGGGCACGCCGGTATAGATCTTGCCACCCATATCCAGCACCACGCCATCCTGCACCGACACGACCTTGGCGCGGTCGGCGCTATCGCGGCCGGTGGCGGGATTGGTGGTCACCACGGAAATCTCCTGACCCACGGACTGCTCCAGCAAACTCTGGGGCGAGATGAGATGAAAGGCGAAAGTCTGATCGAGCAGTTTCACATCCGCTGCTTTCACCTGGGCACTGGGCACGATCGACAGGGATGCGGTCTCCGGCTTGAGCTGACGGCTCACACCCGCGAAAGCGAGGCGGGTTTCCGGCGTGGTCAGGCGAAAGGTGCGGTGGTCATGAACAAGAGCGAGATCGCCGGGATAGACCGTGATCTCCACGCCGGCGCCCGCCGCCACCGGCGTATCGGCAGCAAAGGCTTGTGTCGCGAGCAGGAGCGGCAAAACGGCGAGCACGGCGCGGCGCATGGCGTATCCTTGGTTCGATCTTGGCAGCATTAATCTTTGCGCGGGTAACTCGAATGGCGCCGGGGACGGCCAGCCGATAATATCAGAGCAGCGGATCATGGCCCGTTAAAGGACCCGATCAAGTTGCAAGATTGCAAGGCGTTGTCAGCTAAAGGGAATTTATGGACGTTTCGGGCTGGATTTTGATCGGCGCGGCATTGGTGGTGGCGGTGGGGGCCATGGCCTGGGCCCTGACCCGGCGCGCTGGCGGTAGTGGCGGCGGCGATCTGTCCCGCTTCGCCGATCTGGCCACGCGGCTGGCGGAGTCCCAGGCCAACCTGGGCGGCCGCCTCAGCCAGATGGCCGAAAGCCAGCAGGCTGCCCAGACCCAGCTGCAGTCACAGCTGGCCGAGCGGCTACAGGCCCAGGAGCGGGCCGTCACCAAAATGCTCGATGAACGCCTGGCCGACGTCACCCGCCGCGTGGGCGAAAACCTGCAACGCACGTCGGAGAAATCCGCCGAGACCATGAGCCAGCTGCAGGAACGCCTCGCGGTCATCGACGCGGCCCAGAAGAACCTCACCACCCTGTCGGAGGAAGTCGTCAGCCTGCAGGATATTCTTTCCAACAAGCAAGTGCGCGGCGCCATCGGCCAGACCCAGATGGAAGACCTGGTGCGCAATGTGCTGCCGCCGCGCGCCTACGATTTCCAGTATGCCCTCACCAACGGCAAGCGCGCCGACTGCGTGATTCACCTGCCCAATCCGCCGGGCTTGATCTGCGTGGATTCCAAATATCCGCTCGAAGCTTACGTCGCCCTCACGGAAGCCGAAGACGAACGCGCGCGGACATTGGCCGAAGCCGCCTTCAAGACCGCCGTGACCAAACACATCACCGACATCGCGGATAAGTACATCATCCCCGGCGAGACCGCCGATCAGGCGATCATGTTCCTGCCGGCGGAATCCGTGTTCGCTACTTTGCACGACCGCTTCCCGGCGCTGGTCCAGGAAGGTTTCCGGCGCCGCGTGTTCATCGTATCGCCGACGACACTCATGGCGACACTCACGACCGTACGCGCGATTTTAAAAGACGCGCAGATGCGCGAGCAGGCCCACGTCATCCAGGCCGAGATCGGGAAACTGATGGAGGATGTGGGACGCCTCGATGCCCGCGTCGGCAAACTGGCGACCCATTTCGATCAAACACGCAAGGACGTGGACGACGTGCTCACGTCCACGGGCAAGATCATCAAGCGCGGCGAGAAAATCGCCGAGATTCAGATCGACCCGCCGGTGGTGGCGATTGAAGCGCCAGCGGCGGCGCCCACGCCCTTGAGGCAGGTGGGCCAGGGGTAATAAACCACCTCTTGCGCACTATACGCAATAAACGTATATATAGCGCTATACGCTAATTGCGTATAGGCGGCCGATGAAGCGTGTTCCCATCACTGTTCGCGAATCCCCGCAATTCTCGGCCTGGGCCGACAAACTGTGGGCCCGAGAAGAACGCGATGCCTTCGTCAACTTCATCGCCCGCGCGCCCGGCGTCGGCGACGTCATCCCCGGCTCGGGTGGGTTTCGCAAGATCCGCTGGGGTGTCGGCGGTAAAGGCAAGAGCGGCGGTGCGCGTATCATTTACTTCTACATGAACGATTTCACGCCACTCTATCTACTGCTGGGTTACACAAAAGGCGACAAAGACAATCTGACCCAGGATGAATTGCAAACGTTGCGGAAAATCGCGGCAGCCGCCAAAGCGGCGGTGCGTAATTCCATGAAGCGATAGAGGCGATGGAGATCAATATGGCAGACAAGAAACGGCGCATAGGTAAGGAGCTTATCGCGGCGGCCGATTGGATGCTGGACGATTTGCGGGGCAAAGCCAAAGGTGGGCGCACGACCATTGTGCTCGTACCGGACGTAAAAGCCATTCGGAAGAAACTGAAGGTCTCCCAGGCGGAGTTCGCCCGGCGGTTCCACTTGAACACGCGGACGGTGCAACAATGGGAACAAGGGCGCGCCGTGCCCGATCAGCCCGCACGTGTTCTTTTGACCGTGATCGATCAATCGCCTCAAACCGTGGAGCGGGCCGTGGGAAAAACGCTCGCGGCGGCCGCGAGAGCGAAACGCAGCCGTACGGCTACGAGACCGGCAAGCTGAGAGACGACGTGCTCACGTCCACGGGCAAGATCATCAAGCGCGGCGAGAAAATCGCCGAGATTCAGATCGACCCGCCGGTGGTGGCGATTGAAGCGCCAGCGTCGGCGCCCACGCCGTTGAGGCAGGTGGGAGCGTAGAGTTACGCGCCGTTACACTTCTCACAACAATCGAATGCCACACGAGCACGCGGACATATCACCGCGCGAAAAGCCTGAGCATCTCAATTTCGACTCGCTTACTGATTGCTTCTTCCTGGCATAAATAACCTAAAAGTTGTATTTCCTACGCCCAGCGGAAATGGGGTCAAACGAATGTGCGCGGAGCCACTCCCCTGCGCGTTCTTGTCCCACACGGATAGCCGGGAGTGGCATGAGCGTATCTTTGCCTGTGAATTCCGAGCGACGCATTGCGAACTTGCCGACGGGTTGGTTGGCGGCCTTGGCACTTGGCGTTCTGGTCGCGAGTGCGGTTGTGCCACGGTTCCAGGCGCGGCCCGGCGCGACCGTGGCAGCGGTTTTTCCACCGTGGTGGTCTAGCGATGCGACACTCCGCGCAGCGATGCAGGCCGGTGTCGCCATTGTGGCGACAAGCCGGATGCCCAACGTAGTCCTCGTTTCAGCAAACAGCGTCGATACGCTGCTCGGTCTCTATCAAACCGGCGCGTGGAGTTTGATCGGAACCGATAGCGCTGCAGGCTGCTTCTTCTCGTCGGATGTCATCGGCGCGGCGAAACGGACGCGCGGCCCATGAACACCTACATTCCCCACGATCACGATCTCACGTTAGTGGTTCTTTCCTACGTCGTCGCTTTTTTCGCGTCCTACACGGCGCTCGATATGGGTGAGCGCCTTCGCAAAGCGGGCCGCAGTTCCCGGCGACTGTGGCTGACCGGCAGTGCGGTCGTTCTCGGTGGCGGCATCTGGTCGATGCATTTCATCGCCATGCTCGCCTTTCGTGTCGCGCTTACAGTCAGCTACGACGCCACGACGACCATATTGTCGTTGTTTATCGCCATTATGTTCACGGCCATCGGGTTTTATATCGTTGCACGCGGTCGACTGACCATCTTGCGTCTGATCACGGCAGGCACAGTTGTCGGATTCGGCGTTGCCGCCATGCATTACACCGGCATGGCAGCCATGCGCATCAGCGCCAACGTCCATTACGACCCATTGTTGTTTATCGCTTCGGTCGCGATTGCCATGGCGGCATCCGTTGTCGCCCTTTGGCTTGCCTTCAGCGTGCACAGCGCTTGGCAGAAGTTTGCCGCGGCCCTGGTCATGGCGGCGGCCATATGCGGAATGCACTACACCGGCATGGCGGCAACCCTTATCGAGGTCGCCGACCTGCCATCCCCGGAAATCGGCTTTTTGAGCAAACCCTTGCTCGCCATTGCCGTCGCCACGGCGACGCTGGGGCTCATGTGCCTCGCCCTGGTGTCGGTGTTCGTTGATCGGCGTTTCGAGGCGTTGGCCGAACGCGAGGCTGTTGCGCTGCGCAACGCCAATATGAAGTTGCAAAGCGAGATTCGCGAGCGGCAAGCCGCCGAGGAAAGATTGCTTGAGGCACATAGCGCACTTGAGGAGCGCGTTCTTGCCCGCACCAAGGAACTGGCCAGCGCCAACGACCGGCTGATCGCATCGTCCTTGGAACTGGAAGCGGCGCGCAGTAGAGCCGAACGGGAGAAGGAGCGCGCCGAAACGGCCAACAATGCCAAGTCCGACTTTCTTTCCAACATGAGCCATGAACTGCGCACGCCGCTCAATTCGATTCTCGGATTCGCGCAGCTCCTGGAATTCAATACGAAGGACCCCCTGACCGCGCGGCAAGCACGCCAAGTCGGCCAGATACGCAAGAGCGGCGATCACCTCCTATCGCTGATCGATGACGTGCTCGACCTCAGCAAGATTGAGTCTGGAAACGTAAAACTTTCGCTCGAAGCCGTGCCGTTGAAACCGGTGCTGGAGCAAATACGTACGGCGCTATCGCCGATTGCCGACGACGCGGGGGTTGCGATCGTCATCGAGATCGCCAGCGACACGCTCATCGCGCGCGCCGATCGCACGCGGCTGGTGCAGGTGTTGATGAATCTCGGCGCCAACGCCCTGAAATACAATCGGGTCGGCGGGCAATTGACGCTGGTGGCAAAGGGCGTGAACGACAAGTTTGTGCGGCTCATGGTGATCGACACGGGTCAGGGCATACCCTATGACCGGCAAGACGAATTGTTTCAGCCCTTCAACCGGCTCGGCGCAGAGCAAAGTGCCATAGAAGGGACTCACCATCACCCAGCGCCTGGTGTATCTGATGGGCGGCCAGATCACCTTCAACAGTGTGCCGAATATCGGCACCACATTTTCCATTGAACTGCCGGTGGCGACTGCCGCGCAGGCCATTACCGAGGAGCCGCAGTTTGCGAACATCGTCGGCTTAAAGCATCGGGAAGGCTACACGCTGCTTTATATCGAGGACAATCCGTCCAACATCGAACTGATGCAGGGATTGGTCGAGGCATTGGACGAGGTCACGCTCTTGACCGCCGGACATCCCACGGTCGGGCTCGCCCTTGCGAACGCGCACGTGCCCGATGTTATCGTGCTGGACATCGATCTGCCGGACATGAATGGGTTCGAGGTTCTGAAGAAACTTAAAGCGACCCCTTCAACATTGCATATCCCGGTGATCGCCCTCAGCGCCGCGGCCATGCCCCGCGACGTCGAGCGCGGCATGAGCGCCGGATTTACCCACTATCTCACCAAGCCTATCAAAGTTCGCGAATTTCTCGCGGCGATCGATAGCGTCATGACAGAGCCGGTACGTGATCGACATCGCACTTGATCGCTCAATTCAAGCGGCTCGCATCCTCGTTGTCGACGATCTTGCGACTAACGTGGAGATGGTGGCCGGTTTGCTTGACGTCGGGGGCTTTCCCAATGTCACCGGCACCACCGACTCCAGGGAGGGCCTCGCTCTGGCCGAATCGGGGGCCTACGATCTCGTCCTGCTCGATATGAGAATGCCGGAGATCGACGGCGCGGAGTTTATCCGCCATCTCCGGGCACGCGACCTCCGGCAACAGCCGGCGATCGTGGTCCTGACAGCCCAGACCGATACGGAGACCCGGCGTACCGCTCTGCAGGCCGGGGCACGCGATTTCATCATAAAGCCGTTCAAGATCTGGGAACTACTCCAGCGCGTGCGCAATGCGCTGGAAATTCAGATTCTGTACCGCCAGGCGCAGGAGTTCAACAATGCGCTGGAAATGCGCGTTGAAGAGCGCACGCAGGAACTCCATGAAACACGCGTCGACGTCATTCGCCGGCTGGCGGCGGCCGCTGAATTCCGCGACAACGAAACCGGCCAGCACATCGCGCGCATGAGCGTATTCGCCCATCACCTTGCCTTGAAGGCAGGGTTACCGGAATCGGAGGCTCGGAGTATCCGCGACGCCGCGCCGCTGCACGATATTGGAAAGATCGGCATACCCGATGCGATCCTGCTCAAGCGCGGAAAGTTGGACGGGTCGGAATGGGAGATCATGAAGCGGCACGCCGAAATCGGCGGCGAGATACTGGCCGGGGGCGCGTCTCCCTTGCTCGATCTTGCGCGAGTTGTCGCGCTCACGCACCATGAAAAGTGGGACGGAACCGGATATCCGCACGGCCTGAAGGGCGAGGCGATCCCCATCGCCGGCAGAATTGTTGCGGTCAGCGATGTGTTCGATGCCCTCACGTCCGACAGGCCCTATAAGCCGGCATGGGCTGTTTCCGATGCTATCGCGTTCATGCTCGACAACTCCGGCAATCATCTCGATCCCACGCTGGTCGGGCTGTTTCATCGGGAGCTGCCGGCAATTCTGGAGCTCAGGGAGCGCTTTCGCGACGAGGCGCCGGCAAAGCAGGTGCCGCCGTCTTGATTCGCGATGGCGGCCATGGCCGCATCCAACCCGGACAGATCCGCCATGTCCGGCATAAAGAGGCCACCTGCGCTCACCCCTGTTTTGCCTCTTGGATCGCCTCCCACACGCGGCCCGGCGTGAAGGGCATGTCCATCTGCGTCACACCCACTTGGCGCAGGGCGTCCATCACCGCGCTGTAAGTGGTGGTGAGGCCGCCGGTGCATCCGGTTTCGCCCACGCCCTTGGCGCCCAGCACATTGGTCGGTGTCGGCACCGGATAGTCGATGATCTCGATCCGCGTGAGCAGATCGGCGCGGGGCATGAAGTAGTCCATGAATGAGCCGGTCAAAAGCTGGCCGTCCTGGTCGTAATGGGCCACTTCGCCCATGACCTGACCGACACCCTGGACAATGCCGCCCATGATCTGGCCCTCGACCATGGTGTGATCGATCACGTTGCCGCAATCGTCCACCGCCAGATAGCTGAGGACGTCGATGGTGCCCGTCTCCGGGTCCAGTTCGACCTCGGCCACGTGGGCGCCGCCGGGGAAGGTCACCTCCGACTGCACTTCGCCGATGGTGTCGAGGGCACCTTTATGCTTCACCGCCAGATCGGTGAGTTTGATTTTCAGATCGGTGCCTTTCACGCGGAAGGTGCCCTCAAGGAATTCGATGTCCTGGGCGGCGGCTTCCAGAGCATCGGCGGCGAGCGTGTGGCCCTTCGCGATCACTTCGCGAGCGCCGTAGGTAAGCGCGCCGCCGTAGACCAAGGCCGAGCGCGATCCGCCGGTGCCCATGCCCGTGAGGCGCGGCCCGTCCGGGTCGCTGTTCTTGACGGTGATATCGTCATAGGGAATGCCGAGCACGCGGGACACCACCAGGGCGAAGGTGGTTTCCAAGCCTTGGCCGCTGGGACCGGCGATGGTGTAGATCTCCACCTTGCCGTCGTCGGTGAAGCGTATCTGGGTCTGTTCCTTTTGCGGGAACATGGTGCCAGCGGATTCAAGATAGGACGAACAGCCGATGCCGCGCACACGGCCGCGCGCGGCGGCGTCCTTGCGGCGCGCTTCGAATCCTTTCCAGTCCGCCTTCTCCTCGGCGATGGCGACCAGCGCGGCATGGTCGCCGCAATCGTATTGGGTGCCCTGAGGCGTCGTGTAGGGATACTGGTCGCGCGCGATCAAATTGCGCTTGCGGATTTCGAAACGGTCGAGGCCGAGCTTCATGGCCGCCGCGTCAACCAGCTGCTCCAGGTTCATGGCGATTTCCGGACGCCCCGCGCCGCGATAAGCGCCCAAGAGGCCGGTGTTGGTGAGGCAGACGGCGACCCGGCCATACACCGCCGGAATGCGGTAGGGACCGATGGCGCCACTTCTCAGATTGCCGAGCGCGCCGGCCGCACCCAGGTCCGAAGGATAGCAGCCCACATTGGAATGCCAGGAATAGCGCACGGCGAGAAACCGTCCGTCGTTGTCGAAGGCGAGCTGACCGCCGGTCATGACCGAGCGGCCGACGTAATCGGACAGAATGGTTTCGCTGCGCGTGGATACCCATTTGATCGGACGGCCGATCTGACGGGCACCGACCATGAGGGCGATATACTCCGGATTGGCCCCGGCGCGCGCGCCGAAGGACCCGCCCACATCCTTGGACACGAAGCGGTATTTTTCAGCCGGCGGCCCGAAGTAACCCATGGTGAATGTGCGCGTGAAGTTGGTGCCTTGGCCGGGCCGGTAGAATTCGAGCCGGCCGGCGCTCTTGTTCCCTTGGGCATCCCCTTGAGCATCCCAATGCGCGATGCAGGCGTTGGGCTCCATGGGATTGACGATCACGCGGGTGTTGTTCACCGTCACGTCGACCACATGGGGCGCGTCGGCGAATATCTTATCCGTCGCGGCTTGGTCGCCGAATTCCCAGTCGAAGGCGATGTTGTTGGGAACTTCGGGATAAAGCTGCGGCGCGCCGGCCTTGATGGCCTCCATGACATCGATCACCGCCGGCAGATCCCGGTAGTCGACGGAAATCTGTTCGAGCGCGTCGTGGGCGGCGTGCTCCGACTCCGCCACCACCATGGCTACGGGCTGGCCGACGCACCGCACGCGGTCCACCGCCAACACATCTTTGGGCGGCATGATCATTTTCTTTCCGTCACGGCCGGGAAACGGAATGAAACACGGCGGCGCGGAGAGATTTGCCGCGCGCATGTCGGCGCCGGTGAGAACCGCCACCACGCCGGGCATGGCCTGCGCTGCCGCCACATCGAGCCTTATGATTTCCGCATGGGCCCGGTCCGAACGCAGGAACACGGCATGAAGCTGCCCCGGCAAATTCCAATCGGCGGTGAACTGCCCCTGGCCGGTGAGAAGGCGCTGATCTTCCTTGCGGCCCTTGAATGCGCCATGGAATGCGACGGCCATGAATTCTCCCACGCGGTGACATGAATAGGTGCGAAGAATATCAGGCCAACCGCGCCTTGTGTCCAATATCGCTACCGCGAGTGTACTCGGATGGGACCGACGCCGGCAGGGGTGACGCTCTTATTGTGCGTCGGACACAATTTCAGGAAGATTCTCTTTCAGTGCGGGTCGAGCGAGTACCCAGTGCGGGCTGGCGGCGTTTTATCAGTCACCCCCGACAGATTGGGTTGCTGAGCACTGTCCTTTTCTGAAGCGACAGGCTGCTTGTTTTCTGAAGACGCTTCAGCGCCCGTCTCTGCGGGAGGCGCTGGCACGGCGACAGAATTAGCGGGCGCGCTTACAGTATCTTTTGAAGCGGTGCTGTCTCCCGCGGTTACGGCGTGCTCTATATCTGCTGCCGTTTCATTCGGTGGTACTTTGAGAAGTTGTTGCCCGTTTGGAAGCTTCACAATATCAGTGGCATAGGAAACGCCCATGCCCAAAAATATTGCAGCCGCAGCGATAAGGATTTTATACATGACCCACACCTTACGACTTCGCGGTTGTCTTTGAGGTTGCTTTTGCGAAAGCGCGCTTGAGTGCGCCTGAGTTGTCAAATGTCGCCAACACCATTTTCAGCGTATCAACCGTGACGCCTGTCGCCAATATGGGAGCGCCTCCGGAGTTAAACAATCCCCGCTTGACCAAGGGGTCCAACAAATTCGCCGCCGTTTGCGCATCGACTTGACCGACTGTTAATCCATAGACAGACGCAACCTCTCCCGCAGTCAAATCAGGTGTGCTCGCTTTAAATAACCCGGCCAGAGCATGACCGGTAGACACCACAACTCCTTGGTCAGCAGACGTGTCTGCCTGAGTATTCGAATTTTGCCCGCCACTGCCGGGCTGAGACTTACTGGGGTCGCTTTTGGCAACGGCGTCGGAAACGAAGTTCTTTACAGCCAGATGCGAACATTGGTCATCATAATCAATCAAATTTCGAAGCGTCCACCAATAGTCAATGTTTTTAGCCTCTGCGTCCGCAACCAAGCCATTTGCCTGAACAAGTCGTTTTCCAGTGATCGCGGATTTTGTAGCTCCAAGATCGGGCGCGACTATAAAATTAGCTTGGTCCGAGGAAATAATCTGTTTTCCAAACAAGAACGTCCCGGACACTGCCGCAATGGCTTTGCTGTCGGTGTTAGCAAGTCCCAGTATCGTCGATGTTAAGGCTCCAAAGCTCGAAATATCATCCGACGTCGCACCCGCGCGCGCCTGAGCTTGTCCGATCTGTTCGAACCAAAGGCTGCAAAGTCGGTTCGAAAGCACAATCCCCGACTTCAACAGTGCAACCGCTTTATTATTGTTCGTTGGATCTGCTGCGGATTCTTTCAAGTATCCGACAAATGTATATTTCTCCGCGATTGGAATGCCGCCGGTGGGGATGTTGCCTTGGAGAGCAGTCACGATCGGTTCATTCGAGGTTTCATCGATTTTTACTGGGTCTATCCTCTCACCGAAAATTCCAAATTTTCCATCGGCGCATCCGCTTAAGGTAATGGCGCAGACGAATACAAATACAATAGCCAGCGTTTGGCGCATGCCGCCCCCAGATTCGCATAAATTGGTATTCTCGCCACGGTATATACTTTAGGTAGCGATTCAACCTGACAATACTGCCAGGGTTACCACGCGCCTCCGTTAGGCAACGCGGAAAGC
>SCTM01000132.1 GCA_004297485.1 Rhodospirillaceae bacterium | reverse complement strand
ACCACATCGTAGCGCCCCTCGGTTAGCAGGGCCATTGTGTGCATCTGATGACCGCCAACGAGAGTAGCGACGCGATGTTCATTAATCGCGTCTGGAAGCTCGGCCACGACGAATTCCCAACCAACTTCCCCGGAATAGACTGCAACGCGCAGGTTGCCTTCTCGAAGACCAAGAAGAATATCACCCTCCTGGTCCTTTCGGCATATCCCTTGAAGGCCGATCTCGTAGAGCGGCCTTGAGAACACTACGTTCGCTGCTCTGCGCTTTGTCTCAAACATTCCCATAATCAGGTCCGGGATGTGGACCGCATCTCGATAAAAATCGTCGTACGCGAAAGTCTCAAAAAGTAGGGACTTGTCGAGTGTCTCGGCAAGTCGTTTAGCAAGGACAACGAGAGGTCCGCTAGGACCGACAGCCGACGGATTTGGCCAAGTGCTAAGGGGCGGATAGTCGTAGATACCGCACCTCCATTGCCGATTTTCGCCGGTGACTGGTTTGCCCGTGGCCGGAACACCGGGATGTATCTTCACTTGCTCTGTGAGCTGGCGTTGGCGTCGTGTCTCAAGCCAGCCCAGTGTAGTGGGGACAATAGTGATTACACCTGCTACAGCGGCAACCAGCGTCGCTATAGCAATTACCAACGGACCAAACACGATGACGCTCCAATTTCGGCAGCTTCCCTTTTTCAGCGGGAATTAAGATCGAAAGCTGATACCGCTCTCCCACATGACGCGAATACAACCATACTACGATACTTCATGCCATTTCCCTTGCAATTTTGAGTCTGCCTTGCTCAAGTGAGAGAGGAATGAGTTCCGGACAGCGTCGAAGATGGCGCCGAAGAACTCTAAGGGCGGGCGTAACCAGCGATCTGTTGATCGACTCAGCGACGTCTTCAGCAGTCGTGACCGAGCAGTATGACAACCTCTGCATTGTTGGGCGCTGCGGTGTTGCGTCCTTTTCAAATCGGTCTATCGCTTTTCGGGGGATCAGATCATGAGAATGAAGGTTTTTTTTGCCGCTGCTTCGGTCGGCTTAGCCCTCGCTGCGTGTGCACAGCAGAACCCGTCTGTTTTCGATGGTTTGTCTCCGTTGCAGCGGCCACTGACGAATACAGACATCATTGGCGGAGCACCTATCGGAAGCGGTTTGTTCACTTCCGTCAAAATTATACCGGTGACTGACGCCTCCGTTACCTCTTCTATAAACACATCGGATAGCGGATTTAACGCGACGCTACTTTCGCCAATAAGAGCAGCATTTATTTCGTCGAATCTAGCGTATTCAGATGCGGCGAATTTTAGTCTAACCACACTGTCGGTTCTGTCTGCGCCTAGTTGGCAGTACTATCTGCTTCCGAAGAGAGATGGGGCAGTCTTCGTTCTATCCGCTCTCCAAGTCGGGTGCTACGAATATGAAAGTGCCCAAGCTGCTGGCATAGTCGCAGCAGGCGGTACGGGCTCGCTCCAAGCCCAGTCTCAAGTGCAGCTTGGAACTGCTATTTCCAAGCTACAATCTACTTCGAAGCCGCAATCTGCGGGAGATACTTCTTCTGTAGCGGCAGGCCCGTGCCCCCCTCCTGCTGTGGTTGGAACGCTGTCAACTGGTTCCAATTCCGTAGATGCTGTTCCAACGCCATCATCGGCTGCGAATAGTACACCACAAGTGTTCGCTGGTGTCGGCGCGAAGGGTGAACGAGTCCAGGTTAACCTTGGTCGCAATTTGATAGTGGCAGTGGAAATCGTAGAGGAACGTCAAACATCAAAAGAGGAGGTAAAGGTCACCGATCACCTATCCCATGATAGCTCGGGAAATTTTGATTTCCGCCTTAGAACGATGATCGACACGGGAGACCGCACTTACAACGGTCCGACCGGCTACGCTTGTATCACACTCGAGATCGGAAGCAATTTAGGCGGCGGCAATACGGCGATGAACGTGTGTCCAAAACCGGAGAACGTCCAAGGGATAACACCCGTCGGATACAAGCCAGCTGACGGGCCAACGAGCAATGCCTTCATCTATCGCACCGCTGGGGTGGGAGGAAAACGAGGAACGCTTTGTTCAATAAGCTACGATCCGGATACGCTCACGGCAAAATTCGCGACGCCTACGGATGCGTCTTATAAAGACGCCGGCGGACATTTAGATTTTGAATCGGCTGTAACGCCCTTGATTGTGACAGAACAGTGCTTCGATTTGTTTTCCACGAAATAGCAATTCGCCTGTCGATGTGACAATAAGCTTCGTGCCGCGGGGAAACGTCCTTGAGGTAGCGTCATCTTGTGAAGCCATCCCTCCTCTTGTGTCGAGGTAGGCCTTTCGTCGCCGTCCGGCCCATCACAGCGAAGGTCATCACGGAGAACAGTTGCGAGGCCGACATTGGCATCCGACCATTGGGTCCGCCAGCGGCGGATTTGCTCGGGATCAGCCGTTGCCGTGCCCGAGGCTAAATGTTTAGGTGCCCCCACGATGAATGTCACAATTGCCCAAATCAAGTCTCTACTGGACGCGCTTCCCGCCAATGCCATAGGGAAGAAACGTCCTATCGTGGCACATATCATTGCAGAATGGGCCGACACGGACCTACTTGAACATTTGCAACGACCTTCAGCGCGGGACCGGAACAATCAGGCCAAACGTCTAAAGAGACTTGCGCGTCATGCCGCAGCCTTAGCAAGCGAATTGACAGCAATAAGTCCGGGCAGCAGATTCAAGATTGCACGCGCGCTCGTCCGCTCCGAGCAGGTTTTCGATCCTGACGTCAGCGATCAAGCGCGCGAACTTTCCGCGATGCCGGAACACCTTAACAATATTCAAAAGGCCGCAGTGGCCGCGATGCGACCGATCGGCACGGAGACGTTGCGGGGCAAGACTGTGGTTGCATATCTCATCCTACAGGATCTCGCAGCGATCTTTGAGTATGCGACTGGACAGACCGCAAGTCGGCGTGTTCGCGGGAAGGATCACGCTGAAAGTGGGCGGGACTATGGACCGTTTTACGACTTCGCTCGCGAGGCATGGCGAACCATTTTTCGGTCTGATCGTGCTCTGCGTGGCGCACTGAAGCATTGGGCCAGTGCTCGGCGCAAATACAAAGAAGCGTCGCCTTGCGTCGTCAATATCGCGATGGCCCACCCCCAATGGAGGATTTATCCCAACCGGCGAACGTAATTCCACCATTCCTTTTAGCCGTGCTTTTAATAGGGAAATGGCTCAAACACTACTCGTCGTGGTCATGCTGGGAAACGCCCGATGAAAAATGATGGCCTACGTTGGTTTGAAGGCAACGAGATCGAAATTAGCCCTGCCAGAATACGTGGGCGAGGCGCGCTCGGAGTTCTCGCGGTATTGATTTTACTTTTCCTGGCAGCAACGTTCGTCGTGTAGGCTATTAAGCCCGAAAACATGCCCGTACTGAGAACATGTAAATCGAATGATGGTTTAGCGAGGATAGTCGACCGATGATGGCCGTGTTGCTGAATACCGATACCTGGGCGGCGTTGCTAACCCTGACCGTGCTCGAGATTGTGCTCGGCGTCGACAATCTTGTCTTCCTTGCCATCACGTCCTCGCGCCTGCCGCCGCAACAACAGCCGCTTGCCCGACGCATCGGCTTGCTGCTCGCGCTGGTGCTGCGCGTCGGTCTCCTCAGCACCTTGACCTGGATATCCGCATTGACGCAGCCGATCTACATGATCGGCGATTTTGCGCTCAGCTGGCGCGACGTGGTGCTGGGCACCGGCGGTTTTTATCTGCTCTACAAGGGCGTGGCGGAGATTCACGAAGCCGTCGAGGGTCCGCGCACGCATCAGCCACGCGCGGCGGCTTCTCTTTTCGCCACCGTCATTCAAATCATGGCGCTCGATCTTGTGTTCTCGCTGGATTCGATTGTCACCGCCGTGGGCATGACCAACAACCTGCCGGTGATGATCGCGGCCATCGTCATCTCCATTCTGGTGATGATGTTCGCCGCGAATGTGGTGTCGGATTTCATCATGCGTCATCCCACCGTTAAGATGCTTGCCCTGGCGTTTCTTCTGCTGGTGGGCATGGCGCTGGTCGCCGACGGCGCGCATTTCCATATCCCGCGCGGCTATCTCTATTCCGCGATTACCTTCTCGATCATGGTCGAAGGACTCAATCTGACGCGGCGGCGTGGGGCGCGCCGACGCGGAGATGACGTCGCCGATCGGGAATAAGGGCGCTAGAGAAGCGAACGTTAGAATCGGACCACTAGGTTTTCTCCGGCAGACGTTTGCCGAAGACCGTTGCCCAGCGATCGGGAAGGGCGGCAAAAAACCATGTCAGGGCCGCCATGGGCCAGGGGAATGTAATCCGGCCGCGATTGGCGGCAAGGCCGGCCATGATGATGGCCGCCGCCTTTGGCGCTTCCATGAAGAACGGCATGTGAAACCGGTTGGCGTCGGTGATTCGGCTTCTGACGAAGCCGGGACAGATCACCGAAACCCCAATGTCGTCGGCCGCGAGCACACGCCGAAGCCCCTCACCCCAGACCCGGACGGCGGCTTTTGACGCGCCGTAGGCGGGGTTGCCGCCGACGTCACGGAAACCGGCAAGCGAACTCACGATTGCGATCTGGCCTCGGCGGCGCGTGCGCATGGCCGAGATTGTCGGCAAGACGGTATTCACGACTCCGTCGATGTTGACCCTCAGAATACGTCGCGTTTGGGCCGCGCCGTCGCTTGCGCTGTCTGCATCCGTGCTGCTCGAAATTCCCGCATTAGCAATCACCAGATCGAGGGGCGCCGTGGCATCGCGCGCGGTAATCCATGCGGCCACTGCGTCGGCGTCGGCGACATTCAACACGACGCCGTCAGCCGCTGCGCCGCGCTTGGCGCACGCGTCGCAAACGGCGGCGAGGCGCGCCGCGTTTCGTCCCGTAAGGCTGAGGGTGACGCCGGCCGCGGCGTAAGCCAGGGCGAGGGCTTCGCCTATTCCAGAACTGGCGCCAGTGATGAGAATATGTCGAAACTGATGATGGGCCATGGTCCGTCATCCTCGACCTTCGCGGGCAAATCGGCAACGGGAAGTCCGGTGCGGGCCGCATCGCGACGCGGCGGCTGTTGGTGGTCCGGACCAAGGCCGAGACCCGTCAAGAGTCGCGGAACTGAGGACAGGTCTCCGAACAGCCGCACACTTGGGCTTGGCGATAGCCGTACCAGGGTCGGTGTGGCAAAGATGTCGTCGCGTGCGGCGGTCTCCGGCTTTTCGAGCACGTCGATAATCTCGCTGACCACGGCGCCGATGCCGCGCTCATTGATCAAATGGGTCTCCAACGCGGCCAGGGCGGCCCGCGCACCTTCGGCGCTGACCGTACGGCCAGTGAGATAGAGCCGCAAACGTATGGGCGTCATGACAACGCGCTCCCGTTTCTGGAGACGTGAGGTTCCTTGGTGCCACAACCTGCCGGGACTTCGTCGCCGATTTTATCTCCCAGGCGGCCTGCCGCGATCATCTGAATTTCCCTGACGGTGAGCGGTTTGCGCGCGAGATTGAAATCCACGCCGCGACTCTCCAGATCGCGGAGCGGCGCCAGATAGTCGCCGTAAAATGCCGTCACGATGTAAACCGGCATGCCCGGCCACGACGCATGCAATGCGGCCAGGGTTTCAACCCCGGACATTCCGGGCATCTTCAAATCCAGAAATACCAGATCAGGACGGGTCGCCCGTGCCGACTCGATTCCCGCAGCGCCGCTCTCCGCCGCCTCGACCGCGTGTCCGGCGGCCTCCAGGGCGGCGCGAAAGGACTCGCGTACGCCTGCGTCGTCATCGATCACAAGGACCCGTCCCATGGCATATTCCTGTTTAGAAACAATGCAGTAAGCAGGTGCTCGTGTTGCCGCCGCCGGGCCCGGTCGCCCGGCCGCTGTGCGCCCGCGGACAAAAACATTATCGTTTCGACTAGAAATAATATCTACTCGAAATCTGACGTGGGGCGACGAAATTGGGGACTTTCTGATTGGGGCGGCCACAGCACGATCTTAGAGCCGTGACCGACGGGCTCTACGGCAGGCGTCCGGTCGCGCCGCGCAGGGGCGACGAATCCCTTCGCGACGATTCTCATCGTCCCGATGGCGTGCAGTCCATCTACCGCCGGCTGGTGGAACATTCCCGCGACAGTTTTCTTGTGATCGACGGCAACGGTTTGATCGTGTTCTGCAATCCCGCCGCCAAAACCTTGTTCGGTGGCACGGTGGAGAACCTTCAAGGCCGCCACTTCGGTCTGCCCTTCGGCCCCGACGGTGCGTCCACGCCGATCGAGCTGGTGACGCCGGACGGACAACCTCAGTTTCTGGAGATGTCGGCCAGCGCCGTGTCATGGCATGGGGACACGGCGACTCTGGTGGTGCTCAGTGATGTCACCAACCGGCGCGAGCGGGAAACGCTGACGGAGATCCACACGGCGGCGCTGGAAACCGCCGCCAACGGTGTCTTCATTACCGACCGGGCGGGCAAGATCAAATGGGTCAACGACGCCCTCGCGCAGATGACCGGATACACCAAGGACGAGCTGCTGGAGATGAACGCCGACCAGATCAAATCCGGCGACGGTGGCGCGGCAGATACGGGTGCGATTACTGCTCAGTTGAACGCCGGAAAACCTTGGCGGGGACGTGTGATCAGCCGGCGGAAGAACGGTGAATCCTATACCGCCGAGGAGACGACGACGCCAATTTCCGATAGTGCCGGCCGGTGGTCCTATTTCGTCTCGGTACAGGAGGATATCTCGGAGAGACTTAGGACCCAGGATCAGCTGGTACGACTGTCAAAATATGACTCGCTGACCGGGCTGCCCAATCGCAATCAGTTCATGGATCGTCTTCAGGCGGCCTTGGTCCGCGCCGACCGTGTCGGCGCGGCCGTCGCCGTGATGGTTATGGACTTGGACAACTTCAAGGCCATCAACAATTCCCTCGGCCATGCGGCCGGCGATGTGGTGATCAAAACGGTGGCGGAACGCGTCTCGAAACTTATGCGCACGACCGATACGCTGGCGCGGCTGGGCGGCGGTGATTTTGGAATCCTGCTGGAGAATGTGACCGATATGGCGGCGGCAAGCCGCACGGTCCGCCGGATTCTCGACTGCTTCCGGCTGCCGATCAAAGTCGAGGGGCAGCTTTTGAAGATCGGCGCCTCTCTTGGAATTGCGGCCTATCCCAAGGATGACACCCAGCCGGCGGCGCTTATGCGCCAGGCGGAACTGGCCATGTACCAGGCCAAGGCCCAAGGCGGCCATGCCTTCAAGTATTTCGACCGCGACATGGATGCGGATATTCGGCAACGCGTGCAGCTTGAGTCCGACCTCCGGCGCGCCATCGACAATGGCGAGCTGTGGTTGGCCTATCAGCCGCAGTTGGACTTGGTCAGCCGCCGCATCGTCGGCGCCGAGGCGCTGATCCGGTGGACTCATCCGACCCGAGGTCTCGTCGGTCCGGGCGATTTCATTCCGCTGGCCGAGTCCTGCGGACTCATTCTGCCCATCGGCGATTGGATCATCCGCGAGATCTGTCGCCAATCCATGGAATTTACCCGTGCCGGATTGCCCGACCTTCAGCTCGGCTTCAATGTTTCCGGTGTTCAGTTCCGTCAACGCGATTTGTTTCAACAGGTCATGTCGTCGTTGAATCGGACTGGGTTGCCGGTCCAGGCCCTGGATATTGAGATCACGGAAACCGTCGCCATGGAGCGCGGCGGCCTGGCCCAGGAGAATGTCGATCGCCTGACCGCCGCGGGCATCAGTATCTCGATGGATGACTTCGGCACCGGCTATTCGTCGCTGTCGAACCTCCAGACGTTTCCCGTGCGCCGCCTCAAGGTGGACGCGTCCTTCGTGCGCGGCATCGGCCAGAATCGCGACGACGAGAAAATCGTCGAGGCGGTGGTTCGTCTCGGCCAGAGCCTTGGCCTCACGGTTGTCGCCGAGGGTGTGGAAAGTTCCGGCCAGATGGATTTTCTCAAGGACCGGGATTGCGACGAGATCCAGGGGTTTCTCCTGTCCAAGCCCCTGCCGCCGACGGATTTCATCCGTTTCGTGGAAAACTTCCACCACTGAGCTGGCGGTACCAAGGGAGCCCCAGCTAACGCTCCGCCCGCCTTGCGTGTCCCGGCCGCCTCTATATAACTAGCCCTCATTCAGTGGGGGGTCGTGCCGCCCTGCTCGCATCACGCATTTGCATCACACACGGGGACACGGTGAACATCAGGACAGTCACGGTCACGAGCATGACCGGCTATGCCCGCGCCGAAGGGCGTTGTGCCATCCCCGGCGTGCCGGTGCCGTTCAACTGGGTCTGGGAGGCCAAGAGCGTCAACGGCAAGGGCCTCGATATTCGCGTCCGCGTGCCGACAGGTTTCGACTCCATCGAATTGGCCGTGCGCCAGGCGGCCGGAGCCGTTCTTTCCCGTGGTTCGCTGACCGTGGGATTGCAGGTTACCTCCGACACCAGCGGTGCGCTCCCCAAGTTGAATGAGCCTTTACTCGACGCTGCCATTGCCCTGGCCATGAAGAAAGCGGCGGCGCTGCCATCCCGGGCATTGGGCACGATTATCGCCCCGGCCCGGCTGGATGGTCTTCTGGCCCTGCGTGGGGTTTTCGACAGCACCGACACCGCAAGCCTCGATGCCGGTGCGCTCGCGGCACGGGACAAGGTCCTTCTTGCCGGTGCCGCAGCGGCGTTTGACCGGTTGACCGTTTCCCGCCGCGATGAGGGCGCCCGGTTGGCGCCGGTCGTCGGCGGACATCTGGACGAGATCGACCGCCTGTGCGTCGAGGCGCGGAACGTGGCCGCACTTCAGCCTGCGGCGCTCCAGGCGCGGGTCTCCCAGGCTGCCGCCGAGTTGATGGGCGCGGTCCCGGCCTTAAGCCCGGAGCGGTTGGCGCAGGAGGTTGCACTGCTGGCCTTGAAGGCCGACGTCCGCGAGGAACTCGACCGCCTTACGGCCCATGTGGCCCAGGCGCGGGAACTGCTGGCCAAGGGCGAGCCCTGCGGCCGAAAGCTCGAGTTTCTGTCACAGGAGTTTAACCGCGAGGTCAACACCCTGTGTTCCAAGTCGACCGACCTGGCCCTGACCCGTCTCGGCCTTGGTCTCAAAGCCGCGGTTGATCAGTTCCGCGAGCAAATCCAGAATATCGAATAACCTGGGAAAGGTCGGGGCCCCGTTCATGTCACAATCGGATATCCCGCGCCGCGGCCTGATGCTGATCTTGTCCTCGCCCTCGGGCGCGGGCAAAACCACCATCTCGCGCGCACTGCTGGCCAGCGATCCCAATCTCTCCATGTCGGTTTCGGTCACAACCCGCGCACCGCGTCCCGGCGAAGTGGAAGGCAAGGACTATTACTTCGTCAGCGTTCCGGAATACGAGCGCATGGTGCATGCGGGCGAACTCCTGGAACATGCCAAGGTGTTCGACAATTACTACGGCACGCCGCGCAGTCATGTGCAGCGCGTGCTCAGTTCCGGCAAGGACGTGCTGTTCGATATCGATTGGCAGGGTACACAGGCCTTGACGGCCAGCACCCGCGACGATGTCGTGACGATTTTCATTCTGCCGCCATCCCACGCGGAACTGGAGCGGCGTTTGCGGGCGCGGGCACAGGATACGGAAGAAGTGGTGCAAGGCCGCATGGCCCGTGCCGCCGACGAGATGAGTCACTGGGCCGAGTACGACTATGTGATCGTGAACGCGAAAGTCGAGGAAAGCATCGCACGGGTGAGCGCCATTCTCACCGCCGAGCGGTTGCGACGTTCGCGTCAGCCGGGCATGCTGGATTTCGTTAACGGCCTGCGGGGCGCGGACTGATCTCCGCCGTTCTGCGCGCTAACGCCGCGGCGTTTGTGTCGACAATATTCGCCAGAGCACAAAACTGTTCCACCGTCAGAGTTTCCGCCCGTGCCGTTGGATCGATGTCGGCGGCGGAGCACAGTGCGGTGCCGTCAGCGAGCCCGATGCTGGTCGCCAATACCTTCAAGCTCTGCCGCAGCATTTTGCGGCGCTGGCCGAAGGCGGCGGCGGTGACGCGTTCAAGAGTCTTCCGGTCGGCGGCGGCCAGGGGTTGCGGCCGTGGCCGCAGGGAGACCACCGTGGAATTCACTTTCGGCGGCGGTGTGAAGGCGCGCGGATTGACGTCGAAGGCCAGCGCGACCTGGCACAGCCATTGTGTCATGATGCTGAGGCGGCCGTATGTTTTCGTACCGGGCTCTGCCGCCAGACGCTCGGCGACTTCCTGCTGAAACATCAGGGTCAGGGATTCGAAGCTGCCGATGTCGGTCAGCCATTGCAGCAGAAGTTCCGTCGCCACGTTATAGGGCAAGTTGGCGACGATCCGGCGCGGCGCAGTGCCGAGGGTCGCGCAGTTCACCGCCATGGCATCTCCGGCGACGACGGTCAGGCGACCGGGAAAGGCCTCCGCAAGCTCCGCCAGGATCGGCTGACAACGGGAATCCTTCTCGATGGCGATTACCTGCGCGCCTGCCTCCAGCAGCGCACGCGTCAGGCCGCCGGGTCCCGGCCCGATCTCGATGGTGGTGCCGATGGTGACATCGCCCGCGGTCCGGGCAATGCGCGCGCACAGATTGAGATCGAGCAGGAAATGTTGGCCAAGGGACTTGTCGGCAGCAAGCCGGTGCTGGGCAATCACGTCGCGCAGGGGCGGGAGTGTGCGGCCATCCGCCATGGCGGATGTCACGGCGTGACGGTCGCGGCATGACGCCGGTCGGCGATCTCTCGCGCCATGCGCAGGGCGGCGATGAGGCTTGTGGGATCGGCGATCCCACGCGTCGCGATGTCCAGCGCCGTGCCGTGATCGGGCGAGCAACGCACGAACGGCAGTCCTATGGTCACATTGACGCCACCGGCAAAGTCGATGGTCTTGAGGGGGATCAGGGCCTGGTCGTGATACATGCAGATCACGGCGTCGTATTCTGTCCGCGCCGCCGCGTGAAACAAGGTATCCGCCGGTAGCGGGCCGCGCACAGCGATGCCGTCGGCCCGGAGCTGAGTCACGGCCGGGGCAATGATGCGGATTTCCTCGTCGCCCATGGTGCCTGACTCCCCGGCGTGAGGGTTAAGCGCGGCCACCGCCAGGCGCGGTGCCGGGACACCGAAGTCGCGTTGGAGCGCGGCGGCGGTGATGCGGCCGTGGGCAACGATGGCCGCGGTTGTAAGTTTCGCGGCAACATCCCGCAGCGGCAGATGCACGGTCACGGGCACCACCCGCAAGCCTTCCACCGCGAGCATCATCACCGGCGTCGCTCCCGCCAAATGGCCGAGATATTCCGTGTGACCCGGGAAAGCGAACCCGGCCGCCTGGAGCGACGCCTTTTGAATCGGATTGGTGATCATCGCCGCGGCGCCACCGTCGCGCACCAGCGCCACGGCTTGATCGATGGCGGCGATGACCGCTTTGCCGGTTTCGGCTCGCGGCTTGCCCAGTGCGACCTCGCCTATCGCGACCTGAAGCGGGAGCACCGGTAAGCCTTGGGAGAACGCGGCGTTGGCGTCGCTTGTCGCGGTAATGGGGACGATCGGGCAATTTAAGCCAAACCGTGCCGCAAGCGCCCGCAACCGGTCGGGATTGTCGATGGCGAAGAAAACCGGCGTTGCCGCATTCCGGGCGGTCCAGGCCTTGAGCAAAATCTCGCCGCCGATTCCGGCCGGCTCACCCATGGTCACCGCCAGGGGCGCGTGTCCGGGCGTGTTGCGCGGCCTCCCGTGCATGTGAGTTTCCCTCATGCCTTTATGCGCATTGCGACGGAACGCGATGCGGCGGAGTCCTAGCCGATACTCCCGCCGGTTTCTAAATGCGGACGTCGATCAAGGCTTGCCGCCGCAAGTCCCGCAAATGCTGGCGCGCAACATTCTCCAGTTTATCTTCGGCAAGCTTCTCGTAAATTTGATCTTCGCTCGGCAGGCCGCTGTCGTCCGCGCGGGTGCAGACCATGACAAACACGCGCGCGCCGGGCACTTCAATGGGCGCGCTCACGCGGCCGACGGATAGCTTGACGACCGCATCACGGACGGCGTCGGGCAGGGCGCCGATGCGCATTTCGTCGATCGGACCGGAGCCCGGGCCGCCGACCTGCTTAGCCCAGGAGTTCATCTGCTTGCAGCTCGAGACCTGCGTGGCGATGGCATCGGTCAACTGTGCGAGACGCGCCGGGCTCGGTGCGCGACCACCGACGGTCGGCAGATAGATCTGACTTAACGTGACCACGGCCATAAGCGGATCAGAAGCCCCCGAACTCCGGCGTCCGCGCAGCATCACGATGTGATACCCAGAGCTGGTGCGGATCGGATCGGAAATCTCGTTCGGCTCCATGCGCGAAATAGCGGCGTCGACTTCATCCTCCAGGTCGCCCTTAAGAAGCCATCCCAGGTCGCCACCGACGGCGGCCGTCGGACTCTGGGAGAACTGTTGCGCCAAGGCCGGAAAAGGCGTGCCGCTCC
>SCTM01000012.1 GCA_004297485.1 Rhodospirillaceae bacterium | reverse complement strand
TGCCGAGGCTGCTTACGTAACCGGCCAAACCATCCATGTTAACGGCGGCATGGCCATGATCTAATGGGGCAATCGCCGTGCTAACCCAAGCAACTAGCCAAGCAAAATGTTATATGCTACTCACGACTTCGCCTGAGGGACCCTGACGGCAGGCAATGCTTGTCTCACCCGAAACGCCGATATCCGATAACTCTCATCCACTGCAGAAACTTGAGGAAAGCCGAATGAGCGACGTTGCCGAGCGCGTTAAGAAAATCGTCGTGGAACATCTGGGCGTCGAAGAGTCCAAGGTCACGGACAACGCCAGTTTCATCGACGACCTGGGAGCGGACAGCCTGGACACGGTGGAACTCGTGATGGCGTTCGAAGAGGAATTCGGCGTCGAGATTCCCGATGATGCGGCGGAAAAAATTCTGACTGTGAAGGACGCCATTGCGTTCATCCAGCAGAACGCCAGCAAGTAGTCCCGCGCATCTGCTTGTGGCCCGGCATGGCCGGCCCGTGGCGGAGGCTTGTAAGAGTGCGAGAAAATGGGGCCTCCGGTCATGTGACCAGGTCCCATCGCCTTTTCTGGAGCACGGTTCAAAAGCTCTTTTCTCCTCAACGCGGATCGATCTCCCATGAGTTCTGATACAACCCGCATCGTTATCACCGGCATGGGGCTTGTCACCCCGCTTGGCGCTGGCGTCGCCGCAAATTGGCGGCGGCTGCTCGCCGGAGAGTCGGGCATCGGCAGCATCACCCGCTTTCGCACCGACGATCTGCCATGCCGTGTCGGCGGCGAAGTGCCGCTGGCCGAAGACCACGCGGATCGGTTTAACCTCGACGCGGTCGTGTCGCCCAAGGAACGGCGCCGCATGGACGACTTCATCGTCTATGGCCTGGGCGCCGCCGAGGAAGCGATCCGCGATTCCGGATGGGTCCCGCCCAACGACGAGGCGCGCGAGCGCACCGGCGTCATGATCGGATCGGGCATCGGCGGCCTCGCGACCATCGACGACACATCCAAGACCCTTGAGGCGCAAGGTCCGCGCCGGGTCAGTCCGTTCTTTATTCCGGCCAGCCTGATTAATTTGGTGTCCGGCCAGGTCTCGATCCGCCACGGCTTCAAAGGCCCCAATCATGCGCCCGTCACTGCCTGCGCAACCGGTGCCCATGCGATTGGCGACGCGGCGCGTATGATCAAGTACGGCGATGCCGACGTGATGGTGGCGGGCGGTGCTGAAGCCGCCCTGTGCCGTCTGGGTCTCGCCGGGTTTGCTGCCGCCAAGGCATTGTCCACCGACTTCAACGACGAACCGACCGCGGCCTCCCGGCCCTGGGATAAGCGACGGGACGGCTTCGTCATGGGCGAAGGCGCCGGTGTTGTGGTGCTCGAGAGCCTTGCGCACGCCAAGGCGCGCGGCGCCAAGATCTACGGCGAGGTCAAGGGATACGGCCTTTCCGGCGATGCCTATCACATCACCGCGCCGGCCGAGGATGGCTCGGGTGGATTCCGTGCCATGCGCGGCGCGCTGCGTGATGCCAAGCTCGACGTCACCGACATCGATTATATCAATGCCCACGGCACATCGACGCCCAAAGGCGACGAGATCGAATTGACGGCCGTTAAACGCATGTTCGGGGAACATGCGTATAAATTGTCCATGTCGTCGACCAAATCGGCGATTGGGCATCTGCTCGGCGCGGCCGGCGCGGTCGAGGCGATTTTTTCCATCCTGGCATTGCGCGATCAGATCGCGCCGCCGACGCTCAATCTGGTCGACCCGTCGGAAGGCTGCGATATCGATCTTGTTCCGCTGAAGGCCAAGGCGCGTCCCATCCGCTACGTGTTGTCCAATTCGTTCGGTTTCGGTGGCACTAACGCCGCTCTGGTTCTGGGGCCCGTATCCTAAACGTTGCGACCTTGATCCTGTCGCGGTTGCCACACTGAGCCGGTGAACGTCTCCGGGCACGAGCAAGTCCGTAAATCCACCACACCAGCGGGATCGGTTATGCGCTTTCTCCGCCGTTTGCTTCCCGCCCTCATGGTGGTGCTCATTGCCGCGACACTCGGCGTCGGTGCGGCGCTCTGGTTCATGGGAACCGTCAACGGCCCTGGCCCGCTGGCGGCGAGCGCAACGGTTGTCATACCGCCCGGCGCCGGCCTTGCCGCGATCGCCCGCCAACTGGCCAATGCCGACGTGGTGAACGCATCGTGGATATTCGAGCTGGAGGCGCGCCGCAGCGGCCAATCCCGCGCGCTCAAGCCCGGCGAGTATCGTTTCGACGCCGCCGTCAGCCTCGCAACGGTCCTATCCAAGATCGTCCGTCACGATATCGTCCCGCGATTCGTGACCATCCCCGAGGGGTTGGTGACGGCGGATGTGCTCCGCATCACCGCCACGGCCGAGGGACTGCAAGGCGAGGTTCCTGGAATCGAGGGCGAGGGTGAACTGCTTCCTGAAACGTATCGCTACGAGTGGGGCGATCAGCGCACGGCGGTGATCGCGCGCATGCGGTCCGCCCGCAACGCGATGCTGACCGAATTGTGGCCGGGGCGTGCCACCGACCTGCCGTTGACCACACCGGAAGAAGCCATGGTGCTTGCTTCCATGGTTGAAAAGGAAACGGCGCTGCCGGCGGAGCGCCCGCATATTGCCGCGGTGTTTCTGAACCGGCTGCGGCGCGGCATGCGGCTGCAATCCGACCCGACGGTGATCTACGGACTGGGTGAGGACGGGCACAGCCGGGAACTGACCCGTGCCGATCTGGAGCGCGAAACGCCGTTCAATACCTATGTCATCGACGGCTTGCCGCCGTCGCCGATTTGCAATCCCGGCCGGGCCTCCGTGGAAGCGGTGCTGCACCCGGATGACAGCAAGGATTTGTATTTTGTCGCCAACGGCGAGGGTGGTCATGCCTTTGCGGCAACCCTTGAGGATCACAATCGGAACGTCGCCCGCTGGCGCCGGCAAGGATCAAAAAACGTGGATGAGGAGTGACCTTGGCGCTGGTGACCGGCGTGCGTCTGTGCCGGGTTCATGTGATTTGCGCACGCGGCGCAAGCGGTTTGCAACGGACCGCCTTACTTGCGTGACCTCAGCGCGCGCCGTTCAATGATCTGGTCGAACCCTGTAATCGATTGCTCTTCCAATGCCAGAAAATCTTTTGAATTCCGGATGTCTACTATCGCGTTGTTCACAGCGTCCAGCAGCCCCTCATGTTCTCTCTTGAGCGCCACACACGCCTGGAATTTTCTTGGAGCTTCACGAAAGGCTAACCGAAATTGCAAGCGATGATC
>SCTM01000356.1 GCA_004297485.1 Rhodospirillaceae bacterium | reverse complement strand
GCGCCCTTGGTGGAAGCATCCGCGCTGGCACTTTTGGCACTGGCGGTTCCAGGTCCATCCCTGGCAGGCGTTTCGCCGATGGGTGTTCAGCCGATGCGCAGCATGCGGCGCGCGGTTCCCCTACGGTTATTCACCAACCTCGTTTCAGTGGGAGAGCAAACGGCCTCGCTGGTTTCGAGGCGAAGAAGGCGTCTATCACAGCGAATGCGCGAGCCTCGTCACGCGCAAGCCGGAAGGCAGCGCGTAGCCCACTTATATCAAAATAGGAAACAGGAAAAGATCATGAACGAAGAAACAGCTAAGGCGCTCACGGAGGCAATGAATCTACTCGCTGCCGCCATCGAAAATATTTCGGCCCCGAACGGCACACTACAGCGCGGCATCAATATCTTTCACCACAATGCCCCCACGGGGCCGTATCAGACGCCTCAGACGTATCCGACCTATTATCAAATTCCAACCCATTATCAAACGGGACCCTGGTTGTGACCAAAAGGAATTGGCAGTCATGGACTCAGTCGCAGCAGAAGTGATTCAAAGAACTTACGAAGAACTCAAATGTGGCGCGCGCACATTGGCGCCCCCATTTGAATTTGAACAGACACTCGCGCTAGCGGGATTTGTGATTGTACCAAAAGAGCCGACGCCAACTATGGTCGACGCTGGCGCGCGCGCCAACGGCTTCTATGAGGCTAAGTATAAATCAATCTATCGCGCAATGATAGGCAACCCGTAAGAGATACGCCGTGACCAAATGGTACGCCCTGGCCTTCATCCTCGCGGGCGTGGCGCTATATGCGCCGGCTAAGCCGCCTTGGGGCGAAGCTGGTATGCCGTTCTACGCTTTCTTGGGAGTTTGTTTTTTTGTGGTGGGCGTTGTGATGATGGGCGTTCTGATCTTCATGCGCCTCTGACGAGCGAGGACAAGACAATGAGTGATCCAGTAATTGTCGAAGTTAAGAGAACCGAAGTTCTGACGATTGGCCTTGACATGGCGATCGTTGCCGCATGGTTCTGCGAACTAGACGACGAGAAACAGGCGGACTTCTTTATCGAGGTTGCCAAACGCGCTGAGAACTGGTGCACGCGACCTGAGACGCAATGGCTGCGAGTCGGCGGACATCTTCGGACGTGCGGTTGTTCGACTGACGAGGCCAAGGAATTGATCCGCAGCCTGCATTACGGGTTGGAAAACGGTTAACCGATGCCCGTCGCGCCGCCGCCGATTGATTTTGAGGACTTGCAGGCGAGAGCACTAGAAGCCTATGCGAGATTGCTGGTGCTCATTGGAACGCCAGAGTCGGAGCGGCAGACGAAGATGGCGGCGTACCGCGAACTGTGCAGCCAAGCGCGGCAGAACGGAGTGAGCTAACAATGACTAAGTACACAAAGGTTGTGACACTTCCGGTGGTTCGGGTCGAACGCTTTGATATTTCTGGCCTGACAATCGCCGAGGCAGCCAACAACATGCGCGGGCGCGCGAATCAGATGGTATCTGAACGTACAATCGACAGTCAGGCTATTGCCTTCGAAATGAGACAAACAGCCATGCTGCTCGATGAGCTTTCAGAGCGATTTTCTCACGGTGAGCAAGGGGATTCGAAATGAGCGGATTTTTTAGCCACGCTACACCAATATGGGTATTTGCTCTGTGGACTCCCTTCTATAGTTTTTGGTGCTTTCACATGGCCATTAAGGAATTTACCGAGGTTGCTGAATATCGAAGCATGTTTCGTGCAGCTGCCTACTTAGGAACAGGTGTTATTTCGGCGCTCAGCACGCCGCTTATAATTGCCGTTCCTTGGCTGACCTAATACCTGAGAACTGCGGAGCTTCTGATGACCGATTTAGTCGAGCGCCTTAGAGCAAATGCTGGCGAACCGTGGATGACCTTGGGTGGTAAGCCATTCGCATTGGAGGCCGCTACCGAGATCGAGCGGCTGCGGACTGCGTTGGATTTAGCTCGCACAGCGCTTCTAAACATTGAGCGACGTTCGGAAGAAGGCCGCGCAGCCATAACGAAGTTGATTGATGAGCAGACAATACGGAGCAAGTCATGACAGCCCCCAAGAGCGCGGCGGAATTATTCGGCTCTGATGTGATCGTTCTGGCAGTGCTTTTGCATCTTGCCGAACGGTCTAAGGAGCTAAAAGAAGGCCCTTTCAAAGCGGGATGGGATTCTGCTATCGAAGAGGCTGGTGCCTACATCGACAGCATAGCCGACGACGGCAGAGACACCATGCAGACGCTCATGGAGCAAGTAGTTGGCCTCATGAACGGTTCCTATTGCTTGGTGGAGACACCGCGCGGCCCGCTAGGCGTCGTCCAGTCATAAGCGACGACTACGATGAGCATTTTCAATCCGCCAAATACTGATGTTACGCCGCTCGGCAAAGAATATCTTGAAAGGCGCATTGCCTGCCTGACGGAAGTTATTGACCGTCAAGAGTGGCGGCAGGAGGATGGCGAAGCGGCAAAGCCAGAGTATTGGATTGGACGCCTGCACGAGGCGAA
>SCTM01000131.1 GCA_004297485.1 Rhodospirillaceae bacterium | reverse complement strand
CAGTTCGCGGCCACGGTCCATCAAGCAGCCGATCTGGTCATGACCGGCTGGGCCTTCAGCGGCCAAGCCGGGTGGGTTCGAGACGATAAGCCCGCCTCGGCCGTTGAAGTTGGTGCAGGCGCCGGCCGTCAGTGCATCGTTCACGTTCTTGCCGATCAGCGAAATTTCCCAGCGATCCTTCGGTCCTTGGAGCGTCAGGCTGAGGTCCGCCTTTATGTAGGATGGCTGGTAGTAGACCTTGCCGATGTTGGTGAGATACTTGGACGAGAAGTGCTGGTTGTTGGCGACGATGACCTTCATGTCATCTCCGATCGGCGCTTCCCAATCGGCGCCGAAGTTGATCGCCCAACTGGGAGAGCGGACCAAGGGCAGCCCGGTGTCGTTCTGCCCGGTGTAGGCGCCGCCGATGAGGTTCTCGTTGCAACCAGCCGCGATCGTCTGGCCGCCGTAGCACTCCACGCCATCCAGGTTTGCGAAGTAGGCGTGGTTGTAGTCGATGTCGGTGTGCAGAGTGAGATTTTCGGCCTGAGGCGGCCGGTAGACCACCTCGGCCTCTACGCCCCTGACCTTGGCAGAACCGGCGTTGATCACAGTTGTCAGCGGGACAGAGCCCGAGACCGGAACGATCGCGCCCACTTGCAGTCCAGAGTAGTTATAGAGGTAGCCCGCGAGGTTGACGATCAGGCTGTGGTCGAGCCAGCGGCTCTTCAGGCCGATTTCGCCGCCTTTGACGGTCTCCTCGCCGAACGAACTGTCCGACGTGTCGGGCGGTGTGCCGATGTGGTAGGAGCCCGACTTGGACGCTTTTTTGAACGAGCCAAAGAGGGTGACGTCGTCCGTCGGCTTGTAAGAGAGGGTAACTTCGGGCGCGAAGTTGTCCGAGCTGATGCTCGGCTTGGGCTTCACCTGAAAGCCCCAGGCGCTCGCCGGAACGAGGACAGAGAACTCCAGGAACGGCGTATCGCTGCGCTTTTCGTGCGTCCAGCGGCCGCCAGCGGTAACTTCGACCTGGGAGGTGATCTTGTAGCGGGCTTGGCCGAACAGAGACTCCGTCTCGATATCAAGACGGTTGTAGCCCTTCTGAAGCTCCGGCGGAACGCCAAGCGCGGTGTTGCCGTAGACGCCCACATCGTCCAACACGCGGCCGCGCTCGATGAAGCCGCCCGCCGTGAAATTGAGGGGCCCCGCGAAATCGCTGTTGGCGCGAAGTTCTTCCGTGATCTCACGACGCCGGAACCTGTTCAGTGCCTCGATCCCCGGCCCGAAAAAACTGGCGCTGGAAGCTTCAAAATCGCTGCGCGAGTGAAGCAGGTAATACGCGGTCGTCGACGTGAGCGTGATGTCGGACTGCGGGCGGTAGTTGAGTTCGAGCGTGCCGTAGGTCTGGGTCGTCTCGATGAAAGACTCGCCGCCCTTCAATGCAAACGGGAAAGCCTTCGGATCCATCTCGATCCAGGAGATATTGCGGTCGATCTTGCAGTTGTCCGCAGGGTTAAGGAACTGAAGGACGCCAAACACCGACCCGACACCCTCATCGCACTGGGCGATCTGGAGCGCGCCTTGATCGTCCAGGAAGTCATGCACATTGTTGATCTTGAGGCGCGCGTCGAAGTCGTCCGTCGGGTTCCAGAGCAACGTGCCCCGGATTTGCCAGTTCTTCTGTCCCGCGATACGGCTGGGCGCAACCCGTGAGCCGACCCCGGCCGGTACACTGGTAACGATGTTATGATAAAAGCCATCCTGCTCGGAATAGAAGCCGGACAGACGGCCCTTGATGGTGTCCGTGATCGGGCCGGACAGGATCAGCTCGGGGCGCTTTTCGCGCGATTCGAATTCATAACCCATCCGTCCGATGACCTCGGTCTTGTCGGTGGGATCGGCGCTGCGCAGTGAGATCACCCCGCCCGGGGCGGCCTTGCCGTAGAACAGCGCCTGCGGCCCCTTCATCACTTCGACCTGGCCGAGGTCGAATGAACCGCTCATGAAGGCCAAGCCGTTGGCGAGCGACAGACCGTCGATGTTGAGCGTGATCGACTGGTCCACGCCGGGGTCGAAGGCGTTGGTCCCTACGCCGCGTATCGAGATCTGAGTGCCGATGGACAGAAAGTTGTCCGCGATCACCAGGGACGGCACCAGGGTGGCGATGTCCTTCATATCCTTGACCTGAAGGCGTTCCAACGTCTGCTGTGGCAGCGCGGTTTCGATCACCGGCACATTCAGGATCGATTCCTGCCGTTTCCGCGCAGTGACGATCACTTCCTCGATCTGAGGCCCCGCCGCCAAAGCGGGTATGGTGAACAAAAGGGTCGGCGACACGGTGATCGCAGCGAGCGCAGCACTTCTGAGAAGTCTGGATTTCATTTTTCCCTCCCCCAAGGTCATGGGACCCGCGGTCGCGGCCCAAATTGTTCTGAATCTATGTTCTAAGCACACTCCGAGATTGTTAGGTGAGCCAGTTATCGTCACACGTTGTAGATATTCAAATCAACACGCCGCACATATTCAAATCACAATGTGGAATTAAGCGCGAACACTTGCCTTGATCTACGCGCATTGCTTTCGGTCATGCGTGTAACAACATGTCTGAGTTGAGCGGCAAAGACGTTCAGTCGTGCTCTGTTCATCACCGCGTCGGCGCGATGACGTGCGGACAGACCTCTGTCAAAAGACTTTTGCGGTGCAACCGTGCGTCTGCGAGGGTGGCGCGGGGAGCGCCGCAAAGGAGCGTATGTTTCAGTTGCGCGGGACTTCGGCGAAATAATCTTCGCTCGGAATCTTTAGCCGGATGAGCTCGCAGTAGTGCCCGAGTTGCGCGACCGTGTCGGCATAGTAGAAATCAACGATCTCACCGGCGCTGCCGGCCATTGCTGCGGGACAACCGGCCGCCTCGCATTGCGCGATCGCCTGCCGCCAGTCTTCCTCGCTATCAATCAAGTATCCGAAGTGGTGTAGCCTAAGGGCGCTGTCGGATGCCGGGATCCAATCGCTATATATGGATTTTTCGTTCGGCGTCGCCTGGACCAGTTCAATCATGACACGCTGCACATATGCACGGCCGAGGGCAACGACCGGAGCCTCCGGACCAAAGGAGCGGACATGCCAGTTGGCGACACCGAATTTTTCTTTCAGATTTGCAATCGCCTTTTCCATGTCACGGACGACGTAGCCCATCTGGTAATGATTTCTGAACAGCACGGGAATATTCATTCCGCTTGTCCTTGAAGACCTTTGTTACGCGGCGGTTCGCGCGTATCAGGGATTCTTGGCCAAAGTTCCCAGGCCCACCGACCCTAAGCAGTAAGCCGAGCTTATGCCGGAGTCGACGACGATGTTCTGGCCCGAGATGCCTGAAGCCAAATCGCTGAGCAGGAAAACGATCGTGTGGCCCAGCGCATCGACGGATGTGAACTTCACGGCCGGTGCCGCGGCTGCCCCGCCATCCGCAGGGTTGGTTGCGCGCGACATCACGCGTTCGGTGGCCACGGCGCCGGGGGAGACGGTGTTCGCCCGGATGCCGTGGTGCATCCATTCATTTGCCATTGTTCGGGTGAGCGCGGAAATGCCGGATTTCGCGGCGCCGTATGGTGCATGATAGGGTGCCGAGGTCAGCGCGCTGATCGAGCCCACATTGACCAGCGATCCGCCGGTTTTGTTCTTGATCATGAATGCCGCGGCGTCGCGGCAGATGCGGAACACATATTCCAAGTTCAGATTGAGCGTGGCGCGGAAACTGCTGGTCGGCGTTTCCTCCAGCTTCATCCATTCCTCTGCCCGCGTGCCACCGGCGACATTGGCGACACCATCGAGGCGTCCAAATCGTTGAACCACGGTTGCGATGATCGGATCGGTCTGGGCCGATTCAGTCAGGTCGGCAACCAGGCCAAAGCAGCGGCCTCCCGCGGCTTCGATGTCGGCGATGGTGGGGTCGAGCAGTTCCTGTGCCTTGTCCACCGCGAAGACAGTTGCCCCTGCCGCGGCAATCAGGCGGGCCGTGGCACCGCCGATACCGCCGCGCGCCACACCGCATACGAGGATCACACGACCCTCAAGATCAATCGGTATCATCGAGGTTTACCCGAATCTGCAAGCGCTTCTCGCGGCCGACGTTTCTAAGTGCGACCTGACAGGTGAACGCAACAAATAGCGCCACTGCGGCCACGGATGAGGCCAAAATCGTGCTCACCGGCGTTCACGCGAATACTGCCCCTTCGGCCGCGCCGTACGGGCAGGGTGAGTGTTTTGCCCCACCACTGCCCGTTGCTTGGTCAGCGAAACTTAACGCGGATCGAACCACCGAAGGTCGCCGGAGGAGCCCACACGTTCCCGATGGCAGCATTCGCCAGGATCTGATTGACGTATGTGTGATCGGTCACGTTATTGCCATACACCGCGATCGTGTACCGATCCGACGGATCGGTCCATTCCGCACGTAGCCCCAGCGTGGCGTAACCGTTTTGCGAGTAAGCATTCGCCGGGTCGAAATAGACTTTCGATGTGTAGTACAGGTTGCTCGACAAGCCCAGTTTGCCGCCCGCAAGGTCGGTGGTGTAACGCAGATTCAGAGTGCTTGTGAATTGCGGCGCACGCGGCATCGTGAAGCCGCTCGCATCGACAGGGGTAACGGCGATGGTTATGGGGTTGTAGGCCGGCGCGCCCGGGAACTTTACGTACTTCGCATGGGTGTAAGCCGCACCCGCGCTGATCTCAAAATTAGACAGGATTTCATACCGTACCTGGCCTTCGACGCCATAGATGTGCGAACTCGCCGCGTTCGTGATGTTGCTGAGGGTCTGACCGTTTACGACCGACGTGTTCGAGACTTGGAGGTTCTTGTAATCGTAGTAATAAGACGACAGATCGAACGACAAGCGTTGCGCGGCATACTTGTAGCCGATTTCATAAGCGGAAATGCCCTCAGGATTGATAGGGGTGGGGTTTATGGACCCGAGATTCACAAGAGCGGCTTTGTAGCCACGGGTAAAGGAGGCATAGACGCTGGAACGGCTATCCATGGCATAACGGACCACGGCGCGCGGCGTCGCCTTGTTGCCGGAGAGGTTTGCTAACGTAACGGGACCGGTCGAAAGAATATTGATCGGATTCTTGATCTCGTCGTGGCTATAGCGGATGCCGCCGGTGAGGAAAAGATTGTCAACCACTTCGTAGGTTGCATCGGCATAGCCCGCCAGCGTCCTGGTTACGGACGTCGATCCCCCCGCGAAGAAGAAGTTACTGGTGTTTCCGAACGCGAGGTCGGCCAGAAGCGTGGATTTGTCATCCAAATAGAATCCGCCCGCGGTCCATTGGAGACGGCTTCCAGGTTTCGACGTAAGCAGGAATTCCTGGGTGACCGTATGCTCCGGGGCCGTGAACAACACATGGACGACTTCCGGCGATCCATAGGTGAGCTCTTGGTAGTTTTTGTAACGCTCCTGCCGGTATTGCGTATAGGAGGTGAGCGTCGCAAAGTTCAGGTCGGCGGTCGTTGTGAGTTGGTAGGAATCCGTTCTGACCTGAAAATTTTGGGGGTATTGGTATGACAGTTCGAACGGCTTGGTGGCGACGACTTCGCCGGGGATGAAGCGTACTGGTGTGGTGGGCTGTCCATTGACGAGGGCAGCGTTCGCAAGCAGATTCGAAGGATCGTCCGTGTTCACATGTTGGTACCGTAGCAAGACCGAGATCTGGTCCGTCAGGTCGGCCTTTATACCGGTACGGATCGACCAGTTCTGATAGGCACCGTCCGTGTTGCTGCCGGTCGCGATGTTTTTGACGTAGCCGTCGCCCTTGGAGAAGATGCCCGCTACGTCGACGGCGATCTTGTCGGTCAAGCCGGTGGTGACGTAGCCCTTGTATTCCTGAGCGTTATAGCTGCCGTAGGATGCCTCGACCGTTGCGCGGGTTTCGGTGCTGGGCTTGGTCGTGTTGACCTGGATGGCGCCGCCGCTCGTGTTGCGGCCGAACAGGGTTCCCTGCGGCCCCTTCAGCACCTGGATGCTCTCGATGTTGAGCAGTTGGAAATCGAAGCCGAGCGCGTCAACGAGATAAAAACCATCGACATAGGTGCCGACGTTGGTGCCGAATGACGGCCCCGTCAGTAGCGTACCCACGCCGCGGATGGTCGGCTGTACGAAAGACCCTTGCGAGTCGTAGCGCAAGGCGGGCGTCAGCTTCATGATATCTGACGTTGTCTGGGCGTTTACCTGATCCAGCTGGTCGGAGCTTACGCTGGTGATCGTGATCGGCACATCCTGCAAGCGCTCGGCACGGCGCTGGGCGGTCACAATGATTGTTTCTGTTGGCTGGTTTTTATCCGCCTGTGTCTCCTGCGCTGCGGCCGGCAACGTCGCCAGCACACCGATCACTGCGGCTGATGCCAGCAGCGATACTCTTGTCGCCGCGTTGGCACGATGACGTGTGGACAGGCCGCCTTCAAAATGCGCGCGTGATACTTTCTCGTACATGATAAATCTCCCCCCTAGGTTCAAATGTATAATTTGATACACGTGACTTATTTCATGCTCAATAAGGGATTGTAAAGTAAACATGCACAGGGTTTCGCTCGCTTTATCGAGGATATTGGACGTGTGCCCAAGAGGACACAAATGGGCATGACTTATGATCTCCCGCTCGCCCGGTGCTCTTGAGTGCGACGCAGCAAAGCGGGGTAGTGCTAACTCTGCCGCTATATTGGCTCGGCATCTGCATATTAAATCAAACACCGACGCACCTCACGGGAGGCTGCGTGGTGTGCGGGTGATCGGTATGGGAGAGGCCTCTCGTGCTGGAATGCTCGCGATGCAAAATCATGTCCGGATTTCGACGCGTGGTGTTCATCGTCCACTCCAAGGACGACCCCCACGAACGCAATAAGGCCTTATCGGGCTGTGCACCTGATGCTGGAATCGTAGCGTGCTGAATGCAGCGCTCAACGAAGCCGAGACAGAATCTTTCTCGCGCGAGTCCTCAACCCGTGGCCCGACTCTCATATTCGCACACCGGTTCGGCGGGCTGTCTCGCGAATGTCAAAACCGCGCCACGAGATTGAACCACTCTTACGGGAAAACACGGAATTCCATCCACGCCACCTGGGTTCCGCCGCATATACGAGGCTTAATGCAGAAGATGCTGTGCGGTGCGGGCTTCCGATCGAAGTCATTATTCACAGGGTTGTCGGAAATACGATCGTCCATTCTGGACACGGCGACTGCGCCGCAGTACCTCTACCGGCACGATGCACAGGATGCGGCTTTATCCGCTGGCCTGAACACGACTAATATTCTCATCATATTTTCAGAAAACGAGGGTTAGATGTCACTCAAAGGTAAAGTAGCCGTGATCACCGGCGGCGGCAGTGGAATGGGGCGCGCGACCTGCTTGCAGCTCGCGAAAGATGGCGCGGCGATTGCCATATGGGATTGGAACGAGAACGGTGCGAAGGAAACCGCTGACATGATCGCCAAGGCCGGCGGTCGCGCGATTGCTGTCAAGGTGGATGTGGCGTCGGCCGCGCAGGTCGCTGCCGCGACGCAACGCACGCACGCCGAATTGGGTCCGATCACGATTCTGGTCAATAACGCCGGCATCAGCGGCATGGTCCCGTTCCTCGAAGTCACCGAGGAAATTTGGGACCGGATGATTCTGATCAACCTCAAGGGCCCTTACCTCTGCACCAAGGCGATCATCCCAGACATGCTTGCCGCCGGTTGGGGCCGCATCGTCAACATCACCTCTTCCAGCACTCAGCTTGGTTCCAAGAAAATGACGCATTATGTGGCGTCAAAGGGCGGCCTCGCCGGATTCACCAAGGCACTGGCGTCGGAATTTGCCCGCAGTGGGATCACGGCCAACATCGTGCCGCCCAATTTCATCGATACGCCGATGTTGCGCGAACATGTGAGTAAGGAAGCCATCGACGCCATGGCCGAGAAGTCAACCATGGGCCACCCCGGGGCACCCGAGGATATCGCGGCGGCGGTCGCCTACCTTTGCTCGGTCGCGGCGAAGCACATCAATGGCCACACGTTGAGCGTCAACGGCGGTAACTATATGAATTGAGAAGCGGGAGCCGGCATGGCGTCGGGACCGCCGAACGATCATGCCGGCCGCACGTCCTCACGTGCCTTATGTCGTTGCATTCCAGCGGTGATGTTAGGTTACCACCCGTCCGCCATTGACGCCGATGGTCTGGCCGGTCACATAGCCGGAATCTTCCGAGGCGAGCCACGCGCACGCGTTGGCGATATCTTCGGGCTCGCCGGTCCGCTTTACGGGTATGCTTGCAAGCAAGACATCCATGGGCAGCTGGAATCGTTCCCGGTTGGCCTCGGACATGAGCGTGTTCATCACTGAGCCCGGCGGGATGTTATTGACGGTGATACCCAGCGGGCCGAGTTCCTGCGCCAGCGATCGGGTGAGGGTGACGATCGCGCCCTTCGATGCGGAATAGTGCGCCATTCTTATGGCGCCGGTCTGTGCGCTGGAGGAGGAGATATTGATGATACGGCCCCATTTTTCCGCTTTCATGTCCGGCAAAACAACCTGCGTGACGATGAACGTCCCCTTGAGGTTGATCTCCATCATTCGATCCCACGCGTCGTCGGTGATCTCTTCGAATGGCACGAAGCCGGTAATGCCTGCATTATTCACGACCACGGTGATCGGGCCGAACGCGCTGCGCAGCTTCGCCACGGCCGCCGTCACCTGTCCGCGATCGGCGACGCTGGCCTGAAGCGCGATCGCCTTGCCGCCCGCCGCCTCGATTTCCGCGACCACGCGCTTGCAGCTTTCGAAATCGATGTCGAGTACGCCGACAGCCATTCCGTTGCGCGCCAGCCGCAGGCTGCACGCCCTGCCGATCCCAGCCCCGGCACCGGTCACCAATGCTATTCTTGCCATGGTCCCATCCCCTCCAAGTTCGTTATTCATGCGTTGAAAGACGTTATCCCTTAAGCGTGAGCGCGCGCGAAGGTCAAGTACGGGTAGGCTTTAACCGTTTGCGGGTTTTCCCACGGGCCGCCATCGTCCTAAATCATCGCAAGCGACACGCTGCATCTGCCGGTTTCACGCGCGGGCTTCGAATTACGCCTCAGGTGCCGGTGGGTGGAAATCCTCAATCAAGCGGGTCAGTCGCTGTGCCGCGATCCGCCACCGACCGTCCTTGCGCACATAGCGTTCGTGATAGTGACCGTACCCCGTATGGCCGCCCATGTCCGGCACAGGCCTGCAATCGGGCGCCCAGATCACCCGGTCCTGCATGGCCCAGATGACATGGGCCACGTCTCCTTCGATCTTCATCTCGGGCGAATGCACCTGGTGCGCGGTTTTCGCGGTCTCGACCCAGGAGCGGATAGCGGCCACCGCCGCCTCGCGACCCCGGATAGGAGGCGGTCCGCCGACGTAGGACGTATCGAGCTCGAAATCGTCCGTGAACAAATCGGCAAATCCCGCCCAGTCTTTGGTATCCATCATGCGGCAGTAGCGGGCCTTAACTTCGCTGATCGCGACATAGGTTTGAAAATCGACTTGCGCGGCCATTGTTTCACCTTTCCCTTATGGTCATCGCTCAGGTGCCCTTGAAGTTTGGCGGGCGCTTCTCGGCGAAGGCTTTTGCCGCTTCCTTGAAGTCGCCGGTGAGCATCGCGACCGTTTGGACGTGGTTCTCCAGTTCCATGGCCGCATCCAGGCTCGGCGCTTCGAGGTTCGCCCACATCACCTGCTTGGTGTGTTTGCTGGCGTATGGGCTGTTCGCCGCGATGGCCCGCGCCGTCGTGACGGCATCGTCCAACAGCTGCGCCTCGGGCACGATCCGGCTGGTCAATCCGATGGCGAGTGCTTCTTCGGCGGCCACGGCCCGCCCGGTGAGCATGATCTCGAAGGCGCGACCCGCGCCCACTAGGCGCGGAAGATGATAGCTGATGCCGCACTCGCCCGCGCTCAGCCCGACTTTCACGGCACCGACGAGAAAGTTCGCGGACGGGCTGGCGATGCGTATATCGGCGGCAAGCGCGAGGCCCATGCCCGCGCCGACGGCGGCACCCTGAACGGCGGCAATAATCGGCTGGGGCATCCGGCGCAGCCGCGGAATGGTGCCGGCATACAACTCCTGAAGCGCCATGCTGCCGATAGCGCCTTGCGGCGCCTCGGGCCCGAATACCGCGTCCTTGAGGTCAAGTCCCGCGCAAAAGGTGCGCCCGGCCGCGGCCAGAACGATCACGCGGCACTCGCGATCCCGTTCGATCTCTTCGATAACCGCGCGCAGCCGTCGCATCATGGCAAACGTAAGCGCGTTCCGCGCCTCCGAGCGGGCGAGGGTGACGATAGAGATGCCGGCTTCGCGCCGCTCAAGTGTGATGTTGTCGCTCATGCCGTGATCCCGGTCGCTTGCCGCACGGCAGAGGGGCCGCGCCACCCACCGGCACGGGGCATCGGCCAGGTCGGTTATCTTGTCATGGATGGCCTACGGTTGTGAACCCGATCGATCGCTGTGCGCGATCATGCCACCAGCGCCGTTTCACCTTCGCCGCGCTCCCACAAGGGCTTGAGGCCGGCGCCCGGCTTCTCCGAGACGATCCATTTGCACATCCGCCGCAGCGGCTCGATGCCGTCCTGGGGGCCGACCAGCCCCGGACCATTGAAGGCATAGCCGAGCGAGACAAACCGTTGCCCGCCATGCAGCGCTGCCTTGTGGCGTACGAGCGGCATAAGGTCATCGGGGAATACGCCGACGGTCTGAGTGTAGGCATCGACCGCGCCGAGCACTTCATCGAGCGTGTCGACCGGCACGAGATTGACCGTACGGTCGTCCAGGGTCTCGGCGAATTCGACGGCATCCGACGTGTGGGACACAATGACGGCGCCCTCGCCGTCCTGGCCGCCGATGATGTCGTACCAATCATCGTTCAACCGCAGCGCATCGATGTCGGCCTTGAGCTGTGGATTGTAGTGTTTCGGCTTGGTACTCAGGTCGGAAGGCAATTTCATCATGCCCTCATAGACCAGCTTGCCCAGGCGGCTGAGCTTTTCAATGCCGGCCTTCTCAGTGCCGCACATGACGTAAACGACGCGGCAGCTTGAGCAGGCGGTTTGGTTCACCGCGCCGACATCACATGCGATGCGCAACGCGGTTTCGCGCAGAAGTGCGTCGGTCTCCAGCGCGCCGGCGCCGACGATACTCGCGCTGCGCTTCGGATCGAGCGAGATCAGCTCCAACCCGGGTTGGATGTATTTGGTGACGTGCTTGACCGAATTGAGGCCGCCCCATGCGACGATCTTCTCGACGTTATGGGGCTGGTAGAGTTTCTGCTCCAGCACCTCATCGCCGCCGCGCCAATAGGCGACGGCCATGTGCTTGGTGACCGGATGATCGGGGGCAAAGTCGACCATGGTGCGGGCGATTGCCGCGGTGGTGAAGGGGTCGTTCGACGGCACCTTGATGATGATGTCGCCGCGCGTCACCGCGCTGCGTAGGAGCGAGAGCGCGCCGATGACGGGCCCGTTTCCAGCCACGACATGCAGTGATCGTGAACCATAGGCGCGAATGGAGACGGTCGAGCCGTTGATGTCGGTATCCACCCAGCCCTCGAGATAGGGAATGCCGACGCTCATGTCGAGCCACCGCTTGATGCGGTGGCGGTCGAACATGGCGGGCATATGCTCGTAAAAGCCGCGAACGATCGGCGGTGTGGCGGGCGAGGTGAGGTAGCTCAGCTCGCAGGCCTCTTGCATATAGGTGTTCTTCTGGAGGTCGAGAAGTTTCCCCAGTTCCTCGAAGTAATCGAGAATCTGCTCCAGGCTCAGTTGGTAGAGATCATCGAGCTTGCTCGGGCTGCCAAGCGGCAGTTGGCTGATCAGCTTATGGGGGTCCGGCGCGAGGAAGGCGAGATCGCCGCCGCGCCCGCCGAATTCGACAAGGTCCGTGTCGATCACCTTGCCGCGAATGACCGCATAGGAAATGGCTTTCTTGCTCATCGTGCGCCTCTCTTGAAAGCGTGCTTTGCGACAGCGTTCAAAGGTCGAAAGAGGTCAGGTATTCCATTGCCTCGGCTTGTGCGCTCGGTGTGGCGGCGCAGCTGATCTTGTCGTCGCCGCCTTGCAGTTCGCTGACGCGCGCGATCGCGGGTTTGATCGCCGGGGTCACCCGTCCGCAGGGGCACGGCGTGTCCCAGTCGATGGTGATCTGGTCGCCGGTGATGATGCCGCCCCAAGTCCCGTCGTGGGTGGGATCGAAAAACGCAGCCCGCCCGGTCTGGACGCCGCTGCGTGGCTTTGGTTTACCCGTATCGAGGTCGAGAATGAAAATCGTGACCCACGGCATCATATGATAGTGGTCGTGCTCACAGGTGACGGTCATGGCGTTCATTTCGGTCATGCCGTAGCCCGTCATCATCCGATCGGCACCGAAGAAGTCGAGGCACATCTGCGCCCAGTTGTCCGGCAGGACCATGCCCTTGTGCCCGCCGCCGCCCATGAGGATGGAGCCGGGCCCGAACATTCCCTTCATGCCTTCGGCTAGGCCCTTCTCGGCGATCTCGTAGAACATGGGCGAGGTGCCCAGCGCGAACACGCGCTTGCCCCTCAATTCCTGTGCGACCTTGCGGACGAAGGCAATGCGCTGCGCCGGTGCCTCCGTGTTCATCTTTTCCAGTTCGGCCCGGCGCGCGAGCAGTACTTCGGGCACGTCCACACGGGTGACGTCGCCCTTCGCCGCAGCCGCCCGCAGCCGCGCCGCGAGCCACATCAGATCGCTGCTGAGTTTGAAGTTGAAAGCGACGTGGAGATAGTTGTCGTCGCCGTGGCAGAAGACGTCCCTGAAGTAGTGAGCGAAGCGGCTGGACGACGTATGGCCGTTGCGATAGAGCGGAATGAGTGTGTGGATCTTGTCGTTGAAGTCGGCTTCAGTCGGCTCCGTGCCGAATTTCTGCCCGAGCTGCACCCGAAACCCGCGCACCGTCGTCATGTAATCGCGCTTCGATTTCGG
>SCTM01000130.1 GCA_004297485.1 Rhodospirillaceae bacterium | reverse complement strand
GCGCCGAAATCTCCCGCAGCAGCGCAACCGCGCGCTCAATGGTCTGGGTTCCGCTACGCTGGTCCGCCTTGCTGCGCGGGCTCGCCTTGGTCCGTGGGCTTGCCTTCTTGCTACTCATCCTCAACTCCTCGTCGCCGCAGTTTCACTGCGACAGCGAGCCATGCCCGACAGGCCGGTGCGGCCGGGCATGGGACAAAAGCCAATGAACCATGGATGAACGCGATACCGGCTGCGGAGTTATGCAGACAATCGCGTTCATCAGAGCTCGGCATGCCTGAGGTCCGGAAGAATTACTTTCCGATGAAGTTAGGCTTGCGCTTGTTCAGGAAAGCGTCGACCGCCTCGGCGTGGTCTTTGGTATAGACCGTCAATTTCTCGTAGGCGATGCTGGCGTCCATGACGGCGGTCGCGACCTGCTTGAGGCCAAGGTTCACGGTCATCTTGGTGGCCCGAATCGCGACCAGGGCGCCTTTGGACAGCTTTTGCACAAAGGCGTCGACGGCGGCGTCGAGTTCTTCCGGCGGTAGGGCATAGTTGATGAGGCCCATCGCAGCGGCCCTGGGGGCCGGAATCAACTCGCCGGTCATGAGGAACTCGCGCGCGCGCGCATAACCGATCAACTGCGGCCAGATGATGGCCCCGCCGTCACCGGCGCTCAATCCCAACCGCACGTGCGGATCGGCGATCTTGGCATCGTTGGAGGCAAAAATGACGTCGCAGAACAACGCCACAGTGGCGCCAAGACCGATGGCATGGCCAGGCAATTTAGCGATGAGTGGCTTGGGAAAATCCAAAATTGAGAACACGACGCGCTTCGACAAGTCAGTGTTGACGCGGCCCGGATCAGCCACATTCGCCGTCATCCAGTTCTCGACATCGCCGCCCGCGCTGAAGGCACGTCCGGCGCCGGTCAGAATCACAAAATCGAAGTCCTCGTCCATGGCGCCGTCGACGAAGAACTGGGTCAGCTCCTGTTCCATCTTCTCGGTGAAGATGTTCAGCTTCTCCGGATTGTTGAGCGTTACCGTGAGAATCCGCCCCTGGAGGCTGAACGTCATAGTCGTGTAATGCGCATATTTTTTCATTGAATCCCCACGATGATCAATTTTGCTTACCCATCGGCACCATAAGTCCGCCGACCGCAAGACCCTATTGGGCAGCGATCCGCAAGCTATGGTCACTAACGTGCCGGGAGCGTGCGCAAATTAAGCGTGCCTAGAGTGTGAAGGCAACCGAGCGCTGTTCGGGTCGGCGGGTGAATTCCACATTGTGGAACCTGCGTCCTGCCCCGCGCTCACCCGAACGCTATACATCACTCCGTATCCATATGTAAAATTACATCCCATACTACTCTGTCTCACGGGCCGTTTTCACGGCCAAATCTGATCCGACGCGCTCTGCGGAAATACCAATGACCTCAAATCCCGCTCACGGCCGCCGCGTCCGGCGCGCCGATCCCAGGATGTGGAACTGCGGCTGCGGTTGTGTTTCGCCGCGAAATGCGCGTGATGGACGATCGATCTACAGGGAGGAGCTCAACCATGTCTAGGTCGCGCTACGAAGCGCAGATCCGCAAGGTTCTCGGCGAACGCCAGCAGGAAACCGCCATTGATGCCGATGGGATCCAATTTACCTGGGGCGAAGTGAAGTCTGTCGTCTCCGCCATCGAGCGAATTCTGGACGAGACCGGGTTGGTCGAGCCCGAGAAAGTTGGGCTGATGGGGCGCAATCTGCCGGCGCATTTCGCGGCGCTCTGGGGCGTGTTCGTCTCGGGTCGCTGTGCATCGATGGTGCAGGCGTTTCAGCCGCCGCAGGCCCTCGCGGCCGACTTGACGGCGAATCGCTGGCCGTTGGTGATCGGAGAGCCGCGTGACTGGACGGCCGAAGTCATCGCTGCGGCCGAGGCCGCGGGGACTGTTGGGTACGCTTTTGCCGAGCCTGCGGGCACGCGGCTCGAACGGGTTACGCGTGCGGCGAAACCGGGGCCGCAAACCGATCGCAGTCCTGAAGGCGAAACCGTGCTTCAGCTCCTGAGTAGTGGGACCACGGGCAAGCCGAAGCGCATTTCGCTGAGCCGGACGGCTGTCGATGAGATGATCGAGCGTACGATTCAACAATTCGAAATGGCGGGACCGGCGACGAATGCAACGCAACTATTGCCATGGCCGCTCGCCTCGCTCGGCGGAACCAATGGAGCCCTGCCGGCGGTTGCGCTTGGGCAGCGGCTGGCTATTCAGGAGAAATTTGACGCACCGAAAATGCTGGAGTTGATCCGGCGCTATCGGCCGGCTTTCCTCAGTATTCCACCCTCGGCGGTCGGCATGCTGCTGCAGCTCAAGCCTTCCCGCGAAGACTTGGCGTCGGTGAAATTGTACTCGTCGGGGTCGGCGCCGCTTGATTCCAATGTGCGCCGCATGCTTGAGGAGGATTACGGGATACCCGTCGCGGAGTTCTACGGTGC